>NVUL01000048.1 GCA_002401885.1 SAR86 cluster bacterium | reverse complement strand
AATTGCTCTGGTTCGTATTGTAACCAATGTAGAACGCAGACCATGGGTTGATCACGTAGCGTAGAAGTAGATCGAAGTTTAGGTTCTCATCATCCACTAATCTTGATGCTGGCCCGGCATCTGTTTCATCGTATTGTGCGATGAAGCGCAGCGACCACTCTTTAGTGAACTGATAGTTCCAGTTACTGCGGATAATATCATTGGTGAAGATATCTGTGCCACCAGATTCGGTTTTCAGCTCTGTGTGGAAGAAGGTATTGGAGATGCGCAGCCTATCGACAGGGCGCCATAGCATGTCGACACTGAATCGAGTAGTGTCAGCGATGCTCGGCAACATGCCGCTAGGAGGAACCAGGTTCAAGGTTGTTCCAGTTCTCAGATTCGCACTGAAAGACAGCGTGTTTAGTGTGGTGTTGGTGAAGCCCAGCTGGAAGTCATCATACTTATAGACTCGGTTCGTAACGATGCCGGCGAAATCTTTAGGCCGCAGCGTTTCCGAATACTCAGTGTAATTTGCGCTGAAGATGTTTGTGTCGAAATTCACACCGAAACCTGGCCCAAGCTGAGTGTAGATTTTGTCGCCACCAATATCATTGATGTAGACGCCAAATAGATTGGCATTCCATCTATTGATGCTGGAACTTTCCGGATAGAAATTAAAGTTTACACGCTGGTGCAGACCCGACGAGTCGGAACGGAAGAAGCGAGATTGGAAGCCGAGCTCGGTGCGGAAGTCGCTAGTTGTCTCAATAAAATGTGTGTGGTTGCTGAAGGAGCGGCCCGCGCGATTGACCTGAATATTGCGCTGGTAGCCAGTTGTTTCCGCGCTACCATCGGTAGCTTCACTGTCAGTGCCAACGAACTGTAGCTGAGTAGTCCAGTTATCTGTCAACTTAAAACGGCCATCGATACTGGCTACGCGGTTGTGGCCATCGGCCAGATCACGGTTCGTCAGTAGCACGCCGATACGGTCCTGATCGGAGATATCCATGAAGCCGCGCAAGATTGCAACGTTGGCTTTCTCGCCTCTTAGTGGGTCGCCATCGGCTCTATTAAGGCCGGGAGCCTCATCGTTGATTAGGATGCTGCCGAAGCCAAAGTTGCCTGCGCGGCCGGTAAAGCGTGCGCCGCCCTCGGGATCGATGATTCTACGGGTAAAGACTAGCGTTGAATCTGTCGCGAAGAAGTCGGCATTCTCAACGAAGAAGGGGCGACGTTCTGGAAACTGCACTTCGAAACGTTCGTTTAACGTTACCTGCGGCTCGTCAGATTCTACTTGTGAGAAATCTGGGTTGAGGGTGATGTCGAGCACCATTGAGTCGTTGAATACAAACTTCGCATCCAAGCCAACATCTTGCTCGGAGCTTTGATTGAACTTAGGTCCGCCAGTTGCGCCTGAGTCGAGAGCATCGACTTCGCGCATGAAAATAAATGGAATTATCTGTGAGTTGTTGCCAGGCGACACATCGCGAATGCCGGTGAGCATCGCAGTCTGATTGAGGCGACCCTCAACGTCTACAGAGTAAGGAGGCCAGTACGACTCTTCACCATAACGCGGAATATTGCGGGCGAACTGAATGCGCCAGGTCTGTTCAGAGCTATCCGGAAAACGCAGACTGCGCAGAGGAATAGACATTCTCGCCATATATCCCTGATCAGTAAGCTCGCCTTCACTTTCCCATACCATTTCTAATGTAGTGTCGAAGCCTGCTCGGCGTGATGAGCCTTCGGTCCAGCGCGCATCCCATTGAATGCCTAGTGGTGTGGTTCTGAATGAGAAAGCGGCTCGTTGGTCGTTGAATGTGTCGAAGGTGATCTCGACATGGTCATCACCATCGATATTTTCTCGTGATGAGAGGTTCGCCCGAATTTGGTCCGGATCGCTATCGAAGGCCAGGAATACCACGTGTAAATTGACTTGATCGTAACCGATGTACACCTCGGTGCGTTGTGCTGAGGCTTCGCCCGGCTCGGGTTCGCGCTGCACGAAGCTGTCGACCTTCGACATGGAGCGGGCTAATGCTGAAGAGGGGGCCATATTCTGGAAGTCAGCGAAGCTCGGCTCACCATCGATAAGGGGCATGACCAGCCCAGATTCTGCTGCGCCTACTGATTTCGAAAACAACAAAGCTACAGCTGTGCACAACAGGCACAAATTCAACCAGGACTTTCTCATTGGGTTCTCTCTTGAGTGATATTTCGAAGGCGGGGGGATAATACTTGGATTTGAAGGGCTAGGGAACCTCCAGTAACAGATGGTTACAGTCTTGTGCGGAGGTTCCCGGAGGGTATTTTAAAGGGCTTGGCTGCTATCGATGAATCCGTCTTTATTCGGCATTTCGACCTGCATGAGGCTCTCCTTATTCAGGACTAGAGAATCCTCAATAATGCCGTTTAAATTCAGTACATAGGCTATTACCTGATACACCTCATCGCTGGTCAGTGATTTAGGGGCGTCTGCAGGCATGGCCCGCTGTACGTAGTCGAATAGGGTGCTGGCATGAGGCCAGTAGCTGCCTACCGTGCGGATTGGCCGTTCCTCGGACTGGATGTCGCCGCCAACCAGGCGCGTATTCGCGGATGTTCCTTCACCATTCATGCCATGGCAGGCTACGCATCGTCTCTCAAAGATTGCCTTCCCCTGCCTGGCCGTACCGCTGCCTTCCGGGTAACCACTGCCATCGGGTTGCGCGATCAGGTCGAAGTTCTGTAATTGGTTCTCATTGACTGGGGTACCAAGCGATTGTGCCTGAACACCAGCCGATAGGCCTATTGCTAGGCTGACTGAAGCCGCTGACGCAGTTAGTAGCTTTCTAAGCATAGACATTGGCAACATCTCCTGCAGTGTTGACGGCCCAGCTCTGAATACCGTGGAAATGATAGGTGCTGATATTGCCTTTCTCGGTCACTAGGCTGCTGCGCGTTGGCTGCACATTGCCCTGGCTGTCTGTTGCTCGACTCTGTAATACAGCATTGCCGCCAGACCATTCCCATGGGATGCTAAATCTCGCTAGAGCCTTCTCGCTCTGATGGGATTGGATCATAGCGTCTGCCCATGTGCGTCCGCCGTCGGCGCTCACCTCGATGCGGCGAATGCTGCCACGACCAGACCAGGCGATTCCCGATACCTGGTAAATACCCTGTCGCTCCAGCTTCATCTGACCTGAGGGAGAAGTAATGACGGATTTTGTTCCCATAGGAAACGTAAATTGCAGACTCTTGCGGTCGAGTCGGGTGTCTGTGTACTTACTAGTCTCGTCACGGAAGTGAGTCGGCTCGCGAGTAAGTTTTATTTGCGTCAACCATTTCACGCTGATGTTGCCTTCGCAACCAGGTACGAAAAGGCGCATCGGATAGCCCTGACCAGGCCGCACCGGCTCGCCATTCTGAAACAGCGCGAGCATTACATCATCCATAGCACGATTGAGAGGAATAGAGCGGCCCATGCTGGCAGCATCTGCGCCTACGGCATTGATCCACCGAGCTTCGGGATCTACGCCTGCCTCATCCAAGAGGGTCGAAAGCGGAATACCAGTCCATTCGGCACCGGAAACTAAGCCATGCAGACTCTGCGCGCTGCCGTCGGCAGGATTAGGTCCGAACAGAGAGCCGCTGTTACCTGAGCACTCGAGAAAATAAATTTTGCTGACCATCGGATAGCGCAGCAAGTCTTCATAGCTGAACACTAGAGGCTGACGCACCAAGCCATGAATGACCAGTTTGTGCTGAGCCGGATCTATATCGGGAATGCCGGCGTGATGTCGTTCAAAATGGAGACTATTTGGTGTGATGCTGCCCTGTAATTGATGCAGAGGTGAGCGCGATGCGCCACCGCCGGGATAGAGAGGGTTGGGGTTGCCCGCCATTCTCTGCATGTCGTCAGTAAACCTAGAGCGCGAGCCATAGCCGCTGGCGCTGGCTCCGGGCTGCTTAGACCACCCTGGAATTTCCAGATTGAGTCCTGCGTCGGCTCCTAGTAAGGAAGTGGATGCGATTGTGCCCATTCCTGCTAAACCAAGGCCGAGCAGATGGCGTCGGTTGATCAATCCATTGGCTGCTACTTTTTCTAATTCCTGCTTACTCATAGTTGTTCTCTTCTTGGTCATGCTCAAGTAGTGACTAGTAGCCTAGATATTGTTTCGCTTCCTTAACCGCAGGGTGGCTGTCATCGCTCCACACCGCCAACAGTGATTCGTACATCATAGAGGCCTCTGCCTGCTCGCCCAAATTCTTGTGGCTGCGTGCAGCGCCGAGAAGTGACCAGGGTCGGTTTTTCAGACGTTGCAATGAGACCGCGAACAGCTCGGCAGCTTCGTCATTCATACCCATATCTAACAGCATTTCCGCGGCTAATTCATGAACAGGTTTTAGCGGAGTAGCGGCTCCATTTGGGGCTCGTTGACTCTCTCTAAGCGTCATTGCTGCTTGCATGAGTTCGATAGCTTCTTGCCGTTTAGCAACATCAACCATAGCCTGCTGCATAGATTCCTTGTGCAGGGTTAGAGCGGCGACTTCGTGGTGTACTAGTTTTAGCTGCCCATTGTCAGGGCTAGCCGCTAGCATCTTGTCCAATTTCGCCACGACTTGATTGGCGACTGCTAGATCGCCAAGGTGAGCGGCACTTAGACCCAGTGCTAGCAACTCTGTGGCGTCAAGGTCGTCAGAGAAGGGCTGCAGTTGCCACTGCTTGCTCTCAATAATGTGTCTGGCCTTCATTGTCTTAAGAGTGCCCGCAGAGCGTGTGCTGCTGGGATCGTTGTTTAGAACCATTTGAGCGCGTCTGATCCATCTCTCGGATTTCTCAAGATCGCCGAGTTGTAGATCGCCGTACTGACCCCAGTCGGAGGAGTGATTCATGTCACCGCTGGCATCACCTTCTTGCCAGAGTTCTAGCCCCGCGTTGAATGCAGAATCGTTCCAGTTGGAGACTTTATCCCACATGCCATGCTGAATGAATATATGTGTGGGCATATGGCGAGCATGAGACACCGCTGGGGCAATATCGGCGTAGGCAGTTGCCGCTTCCAACGCAATCGGCGCATGGACTGGGTCGTCAAAGGAGTGAATTACGTAGTGAGCGGCACCGGGGTGATTGTCATTCTCCTTGAACAATTCCAGAGCTAAAGCGCCGGCGCGCATATTGATGCGTTCTCTATCTGCGCCAGAGGCAGTCGCGCCGGACAGCATGGATGCGGCGTAGAAGGCTTTGACCTCATTGTCATCGGGATATTGTGCGTAGAGGTCGGCCATTGCATTCATCCAGGCAATGCGTCTCTCTGCCATGCCCCCAACAGTCAACGCGTAGGCTTCGGCCGCTCGCAGAAAGCCTTTCTCTCTCTCCGTAGGTGCCTTGGCGAGTCGCTCTGCACTAGTCGCACCGAGGCGCATTAAGGCTTCGCCTGGGCCGGCATCCTTCTGTCCAAAGAACGGGTGCTGATAGGTGAATGCCTCGCCCCAATAGGCCATGGCGAAGTCAGGCTGAATCTCCTGAGCGCTTCTAAACTCACTCTGTGCTTGTGCCATGCCGAAGCTATGTAGAAAGCCCACGCCGCGGATAAAATGTTCCTGGGCGGCAGGCGATCCTGAAGTTGGAAAATCGAAGGTGCCAATGCGGTCCAACTCGGCGGCGTGGACATTTGTTGCAAATGGGATTACGAATAGGCTGAATAGTGCTGCTATGACTGGCTTGGACTGATTTCGAATAGACATCGGGAATCCTCACTTTATTATTCTAGGCTGCGGTTAAGATTGCCAACTACGTTGCGCCTTTGCAATCCTTATTTGATGAGAACCAGAACCAAGCCAATTCAAAGCACTGGGCCTCCTGGAGGAATCCCTCAGCAGCACCGAAGGCTACTGCATGAGAACCAGAACCAAGCCAATTCAAAGTACTGAAGCCTGCTGGAGGAGAACCAGAACCAAGCCAATTCAAAGCACTGAGCCTCCTGGAGGAGAACCCAGTCCACTAAAGGCTCTGAAGTTTGCTGGAGGAGAACCTAGTCCACTAAAGGCTCTGAAGTTTGCTGGAGGAGAACCAGAACCAAGCCAATTCAAAGCACTGGGCCTGCTGGAGGAATCCCCCAGCGAGCACCTACGCGAGATGATCCGTAATGACCCTTAGAAACGCAGGGCCATATTTCTCCAGTTTCCTCTCGCCCACGCCGCTGACAGTGCCAAACGCATTCATATCCTGGGGCAGATTCACGCACATCTCCTGCAGAGCGCTGTCGTGAAAGATTACGTAAGGTGGCACGCCTTTATCTTCGGCAAACTGGCGTCTGCATTCACGCAGCGCCTCCCACAGGGCGACATCGACATCGGCAGCAAGTGGTGTCTTGGTTTGTCGCTTCGCTGTCTTCTGCTTTACGTCGCGTCTAAGTTGAATCGTCTCTTCGCCGCGCAGCAAGGGCCGGCAACTTTCCTCTAGCCTAAGCGCGCCATAACGTTCCAAATCCACACTCAGATAGCCTCTGGCGACCAATTGCCTGAACACCGAGCGCCACTGATTATTGTCTAAGTCCTGACCGATGCCATGGGAGGCGAGTCGATGGTGATCGAATTGAAATATCTTGTCGGTTTCGGCGCCACGCAGTACGTCGACGAGGTGATTCACTCCGAAGCGTTGATCAGTGCGGTAGGCGACGCTCAATGCCTTTCTTGCCGCCTCAGTGCCATCCCAAGTTTGCGCCGGCTCGATACAGCAATCGCAATTCCCACAGGGCTGTTCTAGATGATCATCAAAATAGCCGAGCAGGGCCTGGCGACGACAGCTGGTAATTTCACAGAGGCCCAGCATCGCATTCAGGCGATGTTGTTCCGCACGCTTGTGTTCTTCACTGCCGTCTGAGCCTTCCATCATCTGTCTCAGTTTAATGACATCTTGCAAACCGTAGATCATCCACGCATCGGCAGGTTTGCCGTCACGGCCTGCACGACCCGTTTCCTGATAGTAAGACTCGATCGTTTTCGGCAGGTCCAGATGAGCGACGAAACGCACATCGGGTTTATCGATTCCCATGCCGAAGGCGATAGTGGCAACGATGATTACCCCCTCTTCGCGCAGGAATTTACTCTGATGATCCGCCCTGGTCTCGGCAGGCAACCCTGCATGATAGGGAAGCGCGTTAAAGCCTTGGCCCTGCAACCAGTAGGCAATGTCCTCTGTCTTCTTTCTCGAGAGGCAATACACGATGCCAGCATCGTCCGGGTGCTCGTCTTTCAGAAACTTCAAGAATTGTTGTTTCGCATTGTGTTTTAACGCGATGCGATAGCAGATGTTGGGACGGTCGAAGCCGGCGATGAATTGACCTGCTTCTTCTAACTGTAATCGACTGATAATTTCAGTGCGGGTTCTTGCATCTGCGGTCGCTGTAAGCGCGATGCGCGGTATTTCGGGAAACAGTTCATGTAGCAGGCTTAGCTTTAGGTAGTCAGCTCGAAAATCATGACCCCACTGCGATACACAATGGGCCTCGTCGATGGCGAACAGTGAGATCGGAGCCTCTCTAAGCAGTCTGAGTGTGTTTGACTGTGTGAATCGCTCCGGCGCTATATAGAGTAGGTCCAATTCGCCAGCAAGTAGAGCTTGCTCGATCTCCCTAGCCTCGATTGTGCTAAGCGTAGAATTAAGGAATGCGGCACGCACTCCGAGCAACTTCATTGCGCTTACCTGATCCTGCATCAGTGCGATCAGGGGGGAGATAACGACGCCGCAACCCTCGAGCACGAGAGCCGGTATCTGATAGCAGAGTGACTTGCCGCCGCCGGTGGGCATCAAAACCAGAGCATCATCACCATTGATAAGCGCTTCGATTATTTGATCTTGGGGAGGGCGGAAAGACGAAAAACCAAAAACAGAATGTAAAATGTTATGTGCACTACTCATTGCGGGGCAGTATACCGTATAGTTAACAGATTCTATTGCTACTATTGATGATAGTAGGCAATTTTTCGAGACACCGTTAAATTTCGCCAAAATTAGACGCTTAGCTTGTGGGCAGCGCGGGCCAGTTCTTCGAGCAACATGAAGAGATGACGACGGCTGGGGTGTCTCGCTTGATGGCCTCTATTAGAGATTTGTAAGGACGAATAGAAAGCAAGGGAGCCACTGCATAAGTGCCAAGTATCCTAAATAGATTCGAAAAGCTGAAGGCGAAACGACGCGGTATCCGTATTCAGGATTTCAGCAATATTAGCGTGCAATCTCACCTGATCATGGAGGAGCATTCGCGACTCGGCGATGTGCAGGTTCGCTTGCCGAAGGCGGATCATCCGCTCTATATGGGCGCTTACAGTTATATGCGCGAGGGTGGTGAGATATGGAATCTCGAGTCGATTGGCAGATTCTGTTCAATCGGGCGCAATGTGGTTCTTGGTCAGCCAGCAGATAACCACCCGATCGATTGGGTTTCCAGTAGCATGTCTGTAAGTGGAGACTATGAGGCCAGTTGTGTCTATGCCAGCATTGGCCATGATGTCTGGATAGCCCACAATGTAGTTGTTATGGCGGGAGTAAAAATTGGCAACGGTGCCGTTATCGGACGCAATGCAGTTGTTACCAAAGATGTTGAGCCTTATCAGATCGTCGTTGGCAATCCGGGCAAGGTAGTGCGTACGCGCTTCAGCATGGAGCAGATCGTAGGCCTTCTGAAGAGCGAGTGGTGGAATAGTGACTACGCCGCGCTTAAAGACTTGCCGTTCGACGATGTCGATGTATTTCTTGGGCGACTGGAGGCGCAGCTGCCTAGGGCGGACTATGCATCAGTCGAGATTTGCAATAGAAAAATCAAAAGTTAGAAGTTGCAGTTATTTCCCGCCATCAGTGTCAGAATGTCCTCATTCAACCCTCCTGTACTGCCAATAGCATGGCGGCTTAATTCCCGAGAAATGATGCTTTGACTCTTTATAAGCTAGAGGCTATAGAAAAATCCGCAGCAGCTTTTTTTGCAGGCGATCAGCCAGATGCGCGTAGGGTCTTTCACGGTCGAGGTCAGTTGTTTCCCGGCCTCGAGCATATCTGCATCGACTGGTTTCGTCCCCTGATTTTAATTACCGCCCATGCAGAGATAGATGATCTTGAAGAATTAAAGGAGGTCTTGCTGCGCGCAGATGCCTTGAAACAAATTCGGACGATTGTGCTGCAGAATCGATTCGAACGCGGAGCCCCGGCACAGACTATTTATGGCGAGGCGGCGGGCCCGCTAGTCGCAAACGAAGGCAGCCTGCGCTTCGACGTGCATCCCGGCACGCAGCAGAATTGTGGTTTGTTTCTCGATATGCGCTGCCTGCGCGACTGGTTGCTAGAAAACAGTCGCGATGCCAACGTGCTGAACTTGTTTGCTTATACTTGCTCGCTTTCCGTGGCAGCTCTTGCCGGTGGTGCAAGATCGGTGGCCAATGTGGATATGAGTAAGACGAGTATTAAGTGGGGCGAACAGAATCATACTCTGAACCAGCAAGACCTTCGCAGCGTGAAGTCGATCCCGCACAACCTATTTAAGTCCTGGGGAAGGATCAAACAATTTGGCCGCTACGATATAGTGATTATTGACCCGCCGATGCGGCAGCGCGGAAGTTTCGATTCAGCAAAAAATTATGCTGCAGTAATGAAGAAGCTTCACAATTTTTGTGCGCCGGGTGCGAAAGTCATCGCTACGATTAATAGCCCTTTTCTGAGTGGTGAATATCTGCAGGAACTCTTCGAGAAGCACAATCCTGAGGGAGTCTATCTAGGAGAGATGGCTGTCGCGCCGGAATTTAAAGACAAGTACCCCGAACGTGGCCTCAACATTTGCCTCTTCGAGATGCCGGATTTTGGTAATCAGGCTGTCCGCTAGAATGGACTATTCTGCGAGCTTGTCTCGGGCATACGCCAGTAGCTGTTGGGTATATACTGATTATCCGGCTGAAGCAAAGCGAGTGGGGTGAGTAATGAGTGACGAATTGCCTGGGGAACAGACTGAAGACAAGCAGGATGTAAAAGTTAAAGCTCGAGATAAGAATGGGCCTGCAGTTAAATTCCCGCCTCCTGCGCTATTCGCGAGCTGCATCCTCTTGGGAGCAGGTCTGCAATATCTGCGGCCTGTTGGTTTGGGTATCCCGGAATCCATTGAAATTTTCGGCTACTTGCTCGTGTTGTTTGGCATCACGATAGCGATTCTTGTGGCCACTTCATTCAGGCGAGCGGGCACTGCCATCGAGCCCTGGAAACCGACTAGGTCGATTGTAACAACGGGTTTCTACGCCTGGTCACGCAATCCCATCTATGCAGGATTTTGTCTGATTAACATCGGTATCGGGATTGCCAGCAACAGCTTCTGGATTTTGATTAGTTTTATTCCGGCCGCTTTCCTTCTCTATTACATTGCGATTGCGAAGGAAGAGGCTTATCTGGAAGAGAAGTTTGGCGAAGAATATCTAGCCTACAAAAAGAAGGTAAGGCGCTGGGTTTAGTCATGGAGCGATTTTAATTCTAAATGGCTATGTGCCTGGATGCTTCGAGGTGATTCTAAATGAAAGTACATCATCAATTGTTAAGAATATTTTGTCTCTTGCTACTGTCTACCACTACCGTAAATGCTCATGCTGATCAGGAGTCAGAAATGGAAGCCAGAGCCGCCTTAGAGCGTTTTCTTGCAGCATGGAATTCGGCAGATAACAGTGCTGTTCAGAAGACAGTGAATTACCCGCACATTACTCACAGCCCAATGGGCTTGATCGTTGCGAATGAACCAGAGCAATTTATTACTGATTTCGATGCGCTGAAGCAGCAGAGCTGGGTACGCAGTACATTCGATAAGATCACTCCTAGGCAATCTTCTGATCAAAAAGTAAATTTCGAAGTCGAGTACAGCCGTCTTAATACTGCTGGCGAAGTGATCAGCCGTGGCTATGTGTTTTATGTAGTGACAAATAATGAAGGGCATTGGGGAATGCAGTATCGTGCGCCGGGGCAACTGACCCTCGAGTCAGGCGAGGCAGCTCTAGAAAATGCCCGCCAAGCGGCAATTGCTCTGGTTGATGAATTCTTTGTGGCATTCAATGCCGCAGACAATGCGGCGCTTTTGAGGGTAAATCATGTGCCGCAAATCATGCTGAGTGCCGGACAATTTATCCTCGCTGCGGATGTTTCATCGCCGATCGTCACGATGAGTTTTGAGCGCATGCGCGAGAGAGAAAATTGGCATAGCAGCGAGCTAGGTGACTTCGAAATCGTAAATGTCTCAGAAAATCAGGTGATTGTAGAGTTGAGTTTTGAGCGTTTTAACCCTAGCTTTGAACATTACTTGACCGGTCCAGCTGTCTGGGTCCTCAGTAAGCGAGAAGAAAACTGGGGCGTAGAGTTTAGGTCTCTAATGTCTCCAACGCGGCATCTGCAATAAGAGTATTTACTGTAAGAAGGGACAACGATGAAGCCACGAATAAGTATGATCACATTAGGTGTAGAAGATATCGAGAGATCCGTTAAATTTTATCGAGATGGGCTCGGCTTTCCTCAGCTAGAATCTCCACCCGAAGTTGCGTTTTTCACTCTCGATGGAACTTGGTTGGGGTTGTATGGAAGAGAGGCGCTAGCAGAAGATGCGATGGTGCCCAAAGCAGGCGAGGGATTCAACGGCTTTGCTCTCGCTCATAATCTAGAGAACGAGGCAGAGGTAGACGCAGCGATGGAGGAGGCAATCGCTGCTGGCGCTACGCTAGTTAAAAAACCACAGAAGGTATTCTGGGGCGGCTACTCCGGTTACTTCAAAGATCCCGATGGTCATCTGTGGGAATTAGCCCACAATCCCTTCGAATGGATTGGACCCAAAGACAGTTAAGCTCAACTGCGAGCAGTCTATTACGGAAATAAATTTCAATTTTCTACGGCTCCACTAAGGATTCCTGCTTGTTAGATTCGACACCCATACTAGTTGGCGCTGGCCAGTTCACAGACAGGGAGACTAGCCCAGAGCTGGCGCACTCGCCGATGGGACTAGCAGCTGAGGCCGCAAAGGCTGCATTGGCTGATACGGGTATCAAGCACAAGCTCGCGGCAGAGATAGATACGCTTGCAGTGGTTCGAATATTCCAGGATTCCTACAAGAAACCGCGTGTTACAACCTCCTTCGGCCGCGCCGAGAACCCACCCCGCGCCGTGGCGAGAAAAATAGGCGCAGATCCGACGAACGCCATCTACAGTAATGTCGGTGGAAACACGCCGCAGAAACTAATCAACGAGATGGCGGAACGCATAAGCTGCGGCGATGTATCTGTTGTACTTCTTACCGGTTCCGAGGCAATTCGAACGGCGCAGCTCGCACTCAGAAATAATGTTGAGCTGATTTGGCAGGAAGAAGACGCGGGTTCACTGGAAGATCGGGGCATAGGTGAGGACCTGGCAAGCGCTCATGAGATAGCTCATGGATTGATTGCGCCAATTCACGCCTATCCTCTTTTCGAGAACGCCATCCGAAAAGATAGAGGGCGGTCGGTAGAAGAACATCTGTTAGCAATGGGAGAACTCTTCGCACCCTTTACAGAAGTGGCTGCCAATAACCCGCTCTCATTTTACGGTACGCAGCGCTCTGCGATGGAGTTGGCCAACGTAACTCCAGAAAATCGTTTCATCTGCTTCCCCTATCCGAAGTTTATGAATTCACGGGATGCTGTAAACCAAGGCGCGGCTGTAGTCATGACTTCAGTAGGAAAGGCAAGGCAGCTTGGTATCGATCCTTCCAAGTGGATTTTCCTTCACGGCTGTAGTGAGGCGAACGAGAAACTGCTTATCAGTGAACGAGTTAATCTCCACTCCTCGCCCGCCATTGCAGAAAATAGTCAGCAGGCGTTTGAGATGGCCGGTAAAACTCTTGAGGACATAGACTTAATTGATATCTATTCCTGTTTTCCGTCGGCTGTTGAGGTTGCTTGTGACGCGCTAGGATTGTCTTGCTCGGACCCGCGTGGATTAACGTTAACAGGAGGGTTGCCATTTTTCGGCGGGCCAGGAAACAACTATTCAATGCATGCTATTGCGACTGCAATGCCCCTGCTGCGTGCAGACCCGCAGCAATACGCATTGATAACAGCAAACGGCGGGCGTCTATCGAAACACGCGACGGGCATTTATTCTGCTTCACCCCTACGGGGTGAATGGGAAAGGGAATCAAACGCAAAGATACAGGCCCGGATCAACGCCATGCCAAGCCCAGAATTTATTGAGGCTCCGAATGGTGCGGCGAAGATTGAAACCTACACGGTCTGTTTCGACAAGACGAATCCCGTGCGTGGAATAGTCATTGGTAGGCTGCTTGAGACTGACCAACGCTTTATCGCCAACACGGCTTGTGACGCGCTAACACTCGGGCAGATGCTGCAGGATGATTTCCTAGCTTGCACGGGGTCTGTTGTCTCGCGTGGTGGTATGAATACATTCACAGCTGCTTGAGATTCCGTTAAGGTAGAAACACTACAAATATCTCCACGGGACGTATCGGTCCCACTAATAGAGGGTTGGAAATGTCGACACGAGTGCAGGAAAAATTAGCTTCCGGATTCAGTGCAAAGCCCGAGCCCAGTGAGATTTTGGGTAGCAAAGATCTGTCAGGCAAAGTCGCGATCGTAACCGGCGGTTACTCGGGTATCGGCTTGGAGACAACACGTGCGCTGGCTGCCGCTGGTGCAAAAGTCTACGTGCCGGTACGCACTCCTGACAAAGCGAAGGAAAACCTAAAGGACATAGAGGGCGAGGTGATTGTAGATGCGATGGACCTTGCCGATCTTGCAAGCGTTCGTGGCTACGCGGCCGCCGTAACGGGCCGAGAACCGAAACTCGATTTGTTGATTAACAATGCCGGCATCATGGCCTGCCCGGAAGCGCGGGTCGGTAACAACTGGGAATCGCAATTTGGTGTCAATCACCTAGGACATTTTGTCCTAACTAATGCGCTGCTGCCTCTCTTGAAAAATGCCGGTTCGGCGCGCGTGGTTTGCCTGTCTTCTGTCGCGCACCGTCGCAGCGATATTCTCTGGGACGATATTCATTTCGAATCTACCGCCTACGAAAAATGGACCGCCTATGCTCAGGCGAAGACCGCCAACGCCTTGTTTGCGCTAGGCCTAGACATGAAGTATCGAGATCAAGGCGTGCAGGGCTTCTCAGTTCACCCGGGAGGAATTCTTACGCCACTGCAGCGGCATCTGCCTAACGAAGAGATGATGGCGCTGGGCTGGACGGATGCCGATGGCAATATCTCCGAACAGGTCGCTGCGATGTTCAAGTCGACGACGCAGGGTTGCAGCACAACCCTTTGGGCAGCAACCAGCGATGCGCTTGCCGACACCGGCGGCCTCTACTGTGAAGACTGTAACGTGTCCAATCTCGCCACTGAAGACTCGCCTCGATTCTGTGATGTGGCACCTTGGGCTGTGAGTGAGGAGGGCGCAATGAAACTTTGGGAGCTAACTGAGAAGGTGTTGGCCGAGTAGGCGCAGTGTAGTTTTGGAGAAGTACTATGTCACTACCTAAAATTGCTATCAACGGTTTCGGTCGTATCGGTCGCACTATCATGCGCATCGCGAAACTACGTAAACACTATGATGTGGTTGCGGTGAATGACCTTGCGAGTCCAGATCAGCTTTCCTATGCCTTTAAATATGACAGCACTCATGGAGTATTCCCTGGTGAGGTGAGCTTTGATGGCGACGACATGGAAATCGATGGCGATAAGTTCAAGGTGTTAAGTGAAAGAGATCCAGCAAAACTTCCCTGGAAGGAGTTGGGTGTGGACTATGTTATAGAGAGTTCCGGCGCTTTCAGACACTTAGCGGATTTGCAGAAACATATCGATGGCGGCGCTAAACGTGTCGTGCTCACGGTGCCTTGTAAAGATCCTCTCGATGCAACTCTTGTGAGCGGCGTTAACGATCATGTGATCACGCCTTCCAGCACAATTATCAGCAATGCGAGCTGCACGACGAACTGCGCCGCGCCACTAGCGAAGGTGTTGCACGATACCTTCGGCATTCGTCGCGGCTTGCTCACTACGGTGCATGCCTATACCTCTGGTCAGCGATTGATAGATTCACCCCATGGTAGCGACAAGCGGCGTTCGCGTAATGCGGCTACCAATATAGTACCAACTTCAACTGGGGCGGCGAAGGCCATAGGCCTGGTTATGCCCGAATTGGCTGGCAAGTTGGATGGTTTGGCCATGCGTGTGCCGATTCCCGATGGCAGCATCGTAGACCTTGTGCTCGAGCTTGATGCTGATGCTACAGTCGAATCGATAAATGCGGCAATGAGAACAGCCGCGCTTGGACCTATGCAAGGCATCTTGCAGTATTCCACCGCTGAGATCGTTAGCAGCGATATTATCGGTAATTCCCACTCCAGTATCTTCGATTCATTGCTGACGCAAGTAATGCAAGATCGTATGGTGAAGGTCGTGAGTTGGTACGACAACGAGTGCGGGTACAGTACCCGAGTTGAGGAATTAGTTCAGCGATTGGCGCAGATGGATGGGATTGCTTAGCTGTTACATTTTTTGGATACGCCGCCGTAACATTTGAGAGAACACTAGATTGGATTTTACTGATAAGACAGTGCTAGTTACAGGTGGTACTCGAGGAATCGGCAAGGCGATCGCTTTGGCGTTCGCAAAAAAAGGTGCGCGAGTCGCTGTACTGTTTCGCAGCGACCAAGCGAGCGCCGATAAGACTCTCGCCGAACTTGAAGGCGGTGGGCATTTTGCAATCAAGGCGGATGTTGCTGACCCCGATCAGGTAGAGAAAGCGGTCTTTGATGTAATAAAGCACTTCGGCAGCTTGGATATCGTGGTTAACAATGCGGGTATTGGCGTGTACCACCCGCTGCCAACTACCGACTACAAAGACTGGCAGCAGGCCTGGAGGCAGACGATCGATGCCAATCTTATAGGCCCTGCCAATATCTGTTTCTGCGCCGCAAAGCATATGATCGATCAGGGCGGCGGCCGTATCGTCAATATTACCTCTCGGGGTGCGTTTCGTGGAGAGCCAACGAAAGCAGCCTACGGCGCCAGCAAGGCTGGTCTAAACTCCCTGAGTCAGTCATTGGCGGTAGCACTGGCCGAATATAAGATATTCGTTGGTGCGGTAGCGCCGGGCTTCGTCAATACCGAACTCACTGCAGATAGGTTAAATGGCCCTGAGGGCGAGGCGATCAAGGCACAGAGTCCCTTCAATCGAGTCGCACAGCCAGAAGAGGTTGCCCATGCCGTATTGTTCCTCGCCTCTGCAGGAGCCGAATTTTCTACCGGCACTATTATCGATGTGAATGGCGCTTCTTATCTGCGAAGCTGAGCAATAAATAGTGAGCCAGCTCATTAAAGGCAAAAGTCTAATGACTCTATTTTCGATCAAACGAAACTTGTCAATGTCTCTGTACTTTGCGTGTGCATTGCTCTGTTCGAGTGTTTTTGCTCAGCCGCCTGAATTCGATGCCAAGATTGTTAAGCAATTCGATGCCTACGATGCTTTTCAGGCGGTGGCGGTAGACGCAAATTTTTTCTACGCGATTAGTAATGGGCGTCTGACCCAGCATGACAAGGACACGGGTAGAGCCAAGCAGCAATCAACTGAAAAATCGCCCGCAAACGATCCTCTGATACATCTAGATAGTGGTGTGGTCGTAGATGGCAGGTTGTATGCCGCCCATTCGAATTATCCGGGCTGGCCTATGACGAGCTCCATCGAAGTTTGGGAAGTGGCAACCATGCGGCACATCGAAACCCATAGCTTCGGTGTTATGTTGGGATCCTTTACTTGGTTGGATAGACACAATGGTTCGTGGTGGGGCACCTTCGCGAATTATGATCGCGTACAAAGGGGAATGACCGATCCCTACGGAGAGACACGCAATACTGTCATGGTGCAACTCGATGACGACTTTCAGGTGTTGCAAAGCTGGTCGCTTCCTGCGGAAATTCTGCGAAGAATGTCGCCGATGAGTAATTCGGGGGGTTCCTGGGGAAGCGATGGCCACTTGTATCTCAGCGGGCACGACGATCCGGAATTCTATGTCATGGCATTGCCAGAAACTGGATCGGAGTTAGACTGGCTCGCAACGATTCGACTACCGGGCCTGAATGGCCAGGGCATCGCCTGGGATCGCTCGGTTGATGGCAACACTCTCTGGGCGATTCTGCGTAGTACGCGACAGGTGCTAAAGATCGAGATGCCGGTGTTGCCCGATCTCAAATAGGTCCGCTATTTCGAAGTTACTAGTCTGACCACCTAATCGATAATCTCGAATGTCATTGCCCCGTCACGCTGCTGACCAAACTCATCTTCGGTTCGTATCCTAATAGTGTGTATTCCCACAGACAGCCCGCGTGGCAGGTCAATCTCCCAGATATGCGCAGAGCGAACGGCGGCACTGTATTCGCTGTCCGTTTCTTGGTATCGGCTGTTAAGTCTTTCTACGAATGGGTCTATTCGAACAGCATAGTTCATTGTCTGCACCTCGCCACCGTCTATAGATGCCGATACAGAATCACGCACTCCGCCGTCAAAAAGGTTCACAACTATTTTGGTGTCTGCATGGACGGTACCGCGATTGATGCTGCCGCCATCCTGTTTGGACAGCGGTGGGTCAAGGGTGATACGCAATCGCTGCGCCGCGTCGGGGCCGAACGGAAAGGGGATAAAATCAGGAGTAACAGCGTTATCGTCAAACTTTAAGACATAGAAACCGTTGGGGTTCCCATCATCCATTATTGAATCCCTCACGCCACGGGCATCCAGCAGTCCTTGGTCCCAGCCGCTGCCACGGACCTCAGCTAATGTATGCGCTATCCACGGCTGCCCCTGCCAGCCATGGCTGTGATTAATCTCCACCTTCCAGCTATTGCTGGTGTCGTGCCCAGCGATGCCATAAATATTTGAAAACGGTTCGAGGATTTCCAGCAATCTCGAAAAATTCTCGGTATTCGGTCCGCTGTGAGGTTCGGATTGGCCGTCATCGGCTTCGCTGATTAGTGGAATATGTGTCGCGATAACGATGAGCTTTTCTGGTGATACGTTGGCGAGATCTTGCTGCAACCAATCGAGTTGATACTCCGGAATAAACCCGCGATATCCCGTACTACCAAACTGCTTACCGTCGCCGGCATATTCGACATTATTGAGTGCGACGAAGTGGACATTGCCATGGTTGAATGAGTAGTAGCTTGGCCCGAAATGCCTCTTGTAGGTTTCGTTAGCAAAAATCGCATCTGGAGAGGAGAGGTTGATATCGTGATTGCCTGGCAAGTTCCACTGCGGAATATCCATTAGTCCCATCATTGCTTTGTGACGATCGTAGAGCCCGAGATTGTCATAGACGACGTCACCGACTGTAATCCCAAAATCGACCCCATAGGGATTCCCAATTAACGGATTGACCAAGTCCTCTCGCAACATATCCTGGCTAAGCTCAAACCTTGCCTGGGTATCCGCGAAGGCGTGAGCAGTGAACTGACTCGCCGATTGTTCTCTTTGTATCAGTCCGAAATTCATCACGCTGGGTAACGGGCCTGTTGGCTCAATAACCGGCCAGGCCCACTCTATGGATGTGCCAGCGATCTCTATTGGTGTGCCATCGGGGTAGTGCCTATAGAAGAATTGCGGGATGTTGTTTTCATCCAGTGGCAAATCGAAGTCGGCGGGTTTGGAGATAAATAGAATCTGCGTCGCGTGGATAGGAATTTGATAGTTACCGCCGCCGTCTGTCTGCACAACCTGGCAGCCATTGCTTACATTCACACCGGCAATGCCGGGTTCGAACCTGTCGCGCCTATCATTGCTGTTAGTTTCTATGAAGACACTGCCGCGGATGATTTCTTCGTTGCCGTCAGAAAAATTGCAGTTTGCGAATGCCGGAGGTCCCAAAAATATACAGATTAGAAAAGTAAGATGGGCCAGTGAGCTAGGGCAAATTCTAAGGCAGGGCAGCTTCACGCTAAAATCTCCGAGTAAGGGGGGAAATGCAACTCTTCTTCCATACTACAGGATTAATAATCGTTCCGTCTTTAGATGGCGAGAAGATTCATCGACTGTCTATTAGACGGTACTAAGGGCGGTGACGGCGAGCTTTACTGAAGATTTGCAATCCTCTGTGCAGTGATTTCTTCTCCGCTGTTTCCCCAGGCGTTGCGGACGTAGTTGATAATGTCCGCCATGTCCTCAAAGGTGATGGAGCCGGAGAAAGAGGGCATCTCACCTCGGCCGATGAGCATGACTAGGGCAACATCTACACCACTTCCTCGCACTACTTCGCTGTCTGCTAACGCAGGATAAATATTCGCTATCCCCTTGCCATCACGCTGATGGCATTCGGCGCAGTTATTCAGGAATAGCTGCTCGCCCTCATCCTGAGCCGGTGCGGCGCTGGAAAGCAAAGAGCAGAAAACGAAGGAGAGGAACAATAACGAGAGGCGAGTAGTATTGACTTGAGGCAATGTGTTTTCCTTTTTCATTGTCCTAGAATATACCACTGCGCGGGTGGCGGAGAAATAGAAACGCGGGAAGCAACTCGCGTTTTGCGGTAAACTCGCTGCTATGTTGCAAAACCTCAAAGTCAGCTGAGCGGCCAGCAAAAACTATGAAAGACTTCGACTCCTCTAAATCGCTACTCGCCGGTATTGTGCTTTTGGCGCAGCTGTTGCTTGCACAAATCCATGCTCAGGATGCTAGCGAATTGGTGCCAGTGGAGGCGCCAATTCCGCCCGGGCTGGAAACTGTCGAATTCTATAGTCCGGCGGTGGATAGGCGGATGAAGTTCGATATCGTCTTGCCTGAAGGCTACTACCAGAGTGATGTGCGTTACCCTGTTCTCTACCTGCTACATGGTTACATGCAAAATTACACGGTATGGGGTCGAAATTTGGCGGCGGCATTCTATGCGCGCGAGTTGAATGGTCTTATCGTTGTGTTGCCCGATGCGGGTAATAGCTGGTTCATCAACTATGCTGCAAGCGAAGATGGGCAGACGAACAATTGGGAAGACCACATTATCAATGATGTTATTGGTCATGTAGATAAGCGCTACCGCACGGAGCCAAGACGCGAAGGCCGAGCTATCGCTGGCCTTTCGATGGGGGGCTTTGGTGCTTATTCCATGGGTCTCAGGCACAGTGAGCTATTTGTCTCTATAGGAAGCACCAGTGGCGCCCTCAGTCATGCCCGCACGGCGGCGACTGCAATCCGCGCTGGCGTGAATCGCAAATCCGGCGCGAAAGATCCGCAGCGCCAGGCCAGAATCGATGAGGCAGATGCGTTTATCTCGAAGATTATCGATATACCGGGCTTTAGCACTCAGGATGAGCGCACCCCGAAGGGAGTCGACTTCGCGACGGCAGAGCAGGCCGAGGCCTACGATCCGTTTACGATTATCTATGACGTACCCCGAAGTCAGATGCCACACATCTATATGGATGCTGGTACCGAAGATGGTCTGGTGCAAGTGGCGCGAGAAATGGCCCAGTTATTGATGCTAAACAATGTCCCGTTCGACTATATGCAGAATCATGGAAGCCATAACTCAGAATATTGGCGTCGCTCCATCGGTCATATGATGACAATTCAGAATGAGGTGATGCAGCGCGCTTTAGGTAAGAGGCCTTAGTAGAAATGGAGAAAGAAAATACTAATACTAGCGGCGTTGCAGTTTTATCTGAGTCCCAGGTTGCCGAATTCCATGAACGCGGCTACCTGATCGCCGACTTTTCTCTCGACGAGTCGCTGCTTGATCGCATTGTGCAAAAACTTCAGCCGCTCTATCCTGAAGACTATCAGCAGAACCCAACAATTCCCGCGCGAATTCAAGACGGGTGGAAGACTGTAGATGAAGTCAGACAGCTTGCAAGGAACGCAAACATTGCCCGCGCCTTGCAGCAGCTACTGGGGCGAGAATCGCTGCCTTTTCAAACATTGAATTTTCCAATCGGTACGCGTCAGTTTACCCATTCAGACACAATCCACTTCAACTCGATACCCAGCAACTTTATGGTTGGCGTTTGGGTCGCCCTGGAAGACATCGATGAAGACAATGGTCCGCTATTGTATTACCCCGGAAGTCATAAGTTACACGAATACTCTATGCATGATTTCGATCTTGAGCCGGGTTATCACAACTACCACAACTACGAGGAACGTATTCAGCAAGTGGTTGAGAGGGAGCAGTTAGAAGGGGAATATGGAATCATCAAGAAGGGAGATGTGTTGATCTGGCATGCTAACCTTCTGCATGGGGGCGCTCCGCAGAAGGACCTGGAGAGGTCTCGACACTCGCAAGTAACTCACTACTATTTCGCTGACTGTAAGTATTACACGCCGATGAACAGTACGGCGGAACAATTGAATTTTCGCGATCCGTTCTGGATTCCTGAAAGTGCAGATTATCAATTGCCGAAAAGGCACAGCCTATTCAGTCGACTAGCTAGAAAACTCGGCATTACTCAGTAATAGTGAGTAGCCTGTTGTTGCCTTTCAGATTGAATCAGCACGGAGTTGGGAAAGTATGAGCACACTAGTTCAGTCGTTAATTGCATTAGCTCTGGTTTGGGTATTCGCCTATCGGCGCGCCCGCATGTCTACCATTCTCGTGTCTTTGTTAACACTTCTGTTAGCCATGACTTTCTATGGCGGATTCGCTTGGTTACCTTGGCTTCTCCTTCTCTTAGTTGGTTTCTTCTATTTCGTTACCGATCTGCGAATGCAATTGATGACGCAGCCGTTGTATAAATTCTTCCAGAGCGTGCTGCCGCCTATGAATCGCACTGAGATGGAAGCATTGGAGGCAGGTGACGTTTGGTGGGAAGTGGAATTATTTCAGGGTGACCCGGATTGGGACGAGCTGTTGAACTATCCGAAACCGGAATTGACCCAGGAAGAGCAGGCGTTCCTCGAGAACGAGACCGAGGCTCTGTGCGATATGCTGGACGATTGGCAGATCGTGCAGCACGACAAAGATATGTCGCCGGAGGCCTGGCAGTACATGAAGGATGCGGGCTTCCTCGGGATGATCATTCCGAAGGAATATGGTGGCCTAGGGTTCTCCGCAATCGCGCATTCCAGCATCGTAACCAAGTTGGCCACCAAGAGCAGCAGTGCGGCGGTAACTGCGATGGTGCCGAACTCCTTAGGCCCTGCTGAATTGTTATTAAAGTACGGCACCGATGAACAGCGGCAGCGCTATCTGCCGGGGCTAGCGAATGGCTCTGAGATTCCCTGCTTCGGCCTGACCAGCCCGGAAGCAGGAAGTGATGCAGGCGCTATCATAGATGCTGGCATCGTTTGCAAAGGAGAGTACAACGGCAAAGAATGCCTCGGCCTGTCTCTGACTTGGAACAAGCGCTATATCACCTTGGCGCCAGTTGCCACTGTATTGGGCTTGGCATTCAAGATGTTCGATCCGGATAATTTGTTAGGCGACGAGACTGATTTGGGGATTACCGTTGCACTAATACCAACCGATCATCCGGGTGTGGTTCATGGTAATCGTCATATTCCCATGGGCATGGCTTTTATGAACGGTCCAACTCAGGGCGTGGATGTCTTCGTTCCTCTGGATTGGATTATCGGTGGACCAGATTACGCCGGCAAGGGCTGGCAGA
This sequence comes from SAR86 cluster bacterium, assembly GCA_002401885.1. Taxonomy (GTDB): domain Bacteria; phylum Pseudomonadota; class Gammaproteobacteria; order Pseudomonadales; family Pseudohongiellaceae; genus UBA9145. The sequence continues at coordinate 30,232 of NVUL01000048.1, read as the reverse complement.
TGCTTGTCGATTGTCTCTCCGAGGGGCGTGCCATATCGCTTCCCGCACTAAGTGCGGCGATCGCTAAAGTCTGTTACAGGCTAACCGGTGCGTATTCGCGCATTCGAACACAGTTCAATATGCCAATTGGAAATTTCGAAGGAATAGAGGAGGCGCTCTCGCGCATAGCGGGTTATGCCTATCAGCTAGAAGCTTCTCGAGTGATGACCGCCGGTGCCGTCGACCTACATATCAAGCCTTCTGTGGTATCCGCAATCGCTAAGTACCACATGACGGAGAACGCTAGAAAGGTAATACAGGACGCCATGGATGTGCATGGCGGAAGGGGTCTGATTCTGGGGCGAGCGAACTATCTGGCCTATGCCTATATGAGCATCCCTATAGCGATCACCGTCGAGGGCGCGAATATCTTAACGCGAAACCTAATTATTTTTGGTCAGGGTGCCATTCGTTGTCATCCATTCATCTTTCGCGAGATGCAGGCGGCAAAGGACAAAGACAGCGAAGCGGGGCTGAAAGAATTTGATAGCCTCATTTTTCGTCACGCCGGCTACTGTTTTAGCAACTTCGTGCGCACGCTAAGCCTAAGTCTCACCTTCGCATTAGTTGCGCGAGCACCAGTTGGCGATGCAACGGCGAAACACTACAGACAGATAACTCGTATGAGCTCTTCATTGGCTTTGGTCTCCGACATCTCCATGATGCTGTTAGGCGGTGCGCTCAAACGTAAGGAGAGACTCTCGTCTCGACTCGGCGATGTGCTCAGCAATCTCTATCTTGCGACCGCCGTGTTGAAGTACTACCGAGACAATGGCAGCAATCGAGAGGAGCTGCCGTACGTCGACTGGAACATCCAATTGGCGCTGTACAACTGCCAGATTGCGTATAGCGAATTCTTCGAGAACTTGCCCAATAAACCCATAGCTTGGTTGCTAAAGCTCATTGTCTTTCCATTTGGTAGACGCTACAGGCTGCCGAATGACGCACTAGAACAGACCATGGTAAAGACCATGTTCAGTGATTCACCTCTAAGAGATCGCATAAGCCAGCCCATGTATATTGGCAAGGACGCTAGCGATCCAAGCTTCATCATCGAAGATGCCTTCACGAAACTGCTAGCCACAAAAGCGACACGAGATGCGATTCGGCAGGCGTTGAAGGATGGAGATATAACGAACACCGGTGACCTAGGCGTCTTAGTTGGAGCTGCGGTCAAGGGGAAAGTCTGTTCTAAGTCCGAGGCTGACGCCTATCTGGCGGCCGAGGCAGCGAGAGATCTAGCAATACAAGTGGATGATTTTCCCGCCGATCAATTTTAATTGTTGCCAGTTGAGGGATAGTAAACGATTTGCAGCTAGTCGAATTTGATCTCTTCTTCGTCATGGACGTTGGCGATCTGCCTAGCGTCGACCATGGCCTGCAATGAGCTAGACTTAAACTCGCGGCGATAGAGCACGAATATGACTACGGCGCAGGCAGCCATGAAGAACCAGTCGTTGATGAACCAGGCGAGTGCGGCCATCGCAAAATAGTAAGCGCGTATTCCGTAATTGTAGCTGTGCGCGGCGCGGTCCAGCACCTTCGACACTGCCTTAAAATCCCGGGGCACTGCCTGCGCCTGATATTCATCATTACTCTTGTAATATCTGACCGTATTGAAGGATGAGCCAAACAGGACAAAACAGAATCCATACTGGCGAAGCGCCCAGCTAAATGTGAAGAAGCCATACACGAAGATAAAAATCATCAACAGCAATTTCATCTGAACGATTTCCAAGGAAACATCATTGACGAATTGAAGTGATGACATATCCATGAAGTCTTCGCTTGCTGCGCTAAGCACGGTAACAAGACTTGCTATTATCAGTAAGGATGTCGAGGCCATGAATGAGACCTGCCGCTCTAGACTGCCAAGCAAGTCAGAATCAACCTCGCTCATACCGCTCTTCGAGAGTTTCAGTACCCATTCCTTACGATAGCGATACAGCACGCTGGAGAGGCTATTTCGTTTCTTGGCCTGCTTTCGGGCGAACAGGCTATAGCCGAGCCAGCAGCTTAGAAACCAGAAGAAACTGAATATGTCGAGAAGGGATATGTCCATGGCGCGCAGCTTACTGACAGAGATATTGAATTGCAACATTGTGCCCTAAATCTGTGTACTTATTTTGGGTTGATGCCGAAACTCTGCGGCCTGGCATTAGGGCAGGCAACTTAGCAACGACTGTGGCAACATCGCTCTCATGGCAACACTGGTATCAATCGACAATGCGCAATGCCGCGTCAAGAGGCAGGCTCTGCTGACGATAGAGCATTTTGCCATCGAGCACGGCCAACATTGGTGTCTCTTCGGGCAGAATGGCTGCGGAAAAACGCTTCTCGCAAATCTACTAGCTGGCAAACGCATTGAATCTAACAGCTATGTTAGCTATGACGCTAAATTTGATCCGGCTCGCGATTTGCACATCGTCTCGTTCGAGGAACAGCAGCGCCTTTGGGATAGAGACAATCGGCTAGATATCAGTGAATTCAACGGCGACGCCCAAGACAAAGGCACCGTCGTTGCAGGCCTAATTCGCGGGTCTCGGTCGAAGCAAGACCAGGATGATGGTCTACTCACAGACCTAGTCCGGCAGCTCGCGCTAGAAGCGCTGCTCGACAAGGGAATTCGATTTCTTTCGTCGGGCCAGATTCGTAAGGTGCTCATCGCGCGCTCTCTATACGCCTATCGTGGCGGCTTGCCGCAGTTGCTTATTCTGGATGATCCGCTCGAGAGTATTGATCGAGATTCTCAGGAGCAGATCAAAAGCACGATTCAGAAATACATGAGTGCGCACTTCAGCAGTCTGCAGCTGTGTAGGCGCGCGAATGATATCTTGCAGGGTGTGAGCCATATGGCCGTCATGCAGAGCAGTAGTACTCGTATGCAAATCAGTAGGCAGGGCACGCTCGCAGAAGTATTGAATACTTCGGAATTTACAGACCTCAAAGGCATGGGAATCGAATCCACTGTGAGTCTGGATGCGCTGCTTCATGAAGAAGCCCCAATAAGGAGAGTTAGTGAAGAGCTAATCCGACTGGAGAACGTGCAGGCTAGCTACGGCAATAGCAAAGTCTTGGTCGATGTGAATTGGGTCATGACGGGTCGAGACCACGTTGTAATAGAGGGTCCCAACGGCTGTGGCAAGTCAACATTGCTTTCCCTAATCGATGGTGAGAATCACAAGGGATATGGACAACAGGTGTTTCTATTCGGTCGCTTAAAGGGAAGCGGCGAAACAATCTGGGAGACCAAGAAAAACTTCGGTCTCGTCTCGAACGAACTGCATAACAAATATATCAAGGGTTGGAGAGTGTTAGACGTCGTGGTTTCTGGCTTCTTCGACTCGGTCGGTCTGTATGATGAGGGTGGCACGGTAGAAGTGGCTCGGGCGAGGAGCTGGATAGAGGCGCTGGGCCTGGCTTCGTTAGAGAAGCAGTACTATCACCAGATATCCTTTGGACAGCAGCGCCTAGTCTTGCTTGCACGGGCGATGATCAAGAAACCCCGCATCCTGATCTTGGATGAGCCCTGTGTCGGTCTGGACGACTTTCATCGTGAGCTGACACTTAAGTTGCTAGATGCGATTGCAGAAAAGTCACTGACTAATATTCTCTATGTGACGCATGTGGAAGACGAGCAGCCCAGCTGTATCAATCAGATTCTGCGCTTTAAAGAACAGCACGGGGGCGGGTTTAGTGTTGAGCAGGTGGAGGCTTAGGGTCTGGTTATAAACCGAACGTTACTTTAAGACTTAGCGCTATCTAAAATCCATTTAGTCCCGAACATAACTAAAAAACCGAATGCTGATTAGTTCTTAGCGCAAGAAAAAAACCGAATGTCATTTTCCGATTTATTTTCGAGCCTTAGTCCTGCGATTCTTTAGAAATCGTTAGGTCCGGATGTAACTCTCTAGTTGCTCTATAGTTGTTTGCTGTTCGGAAATTACATCTTTTACTAGATCGCCGATAGAAACTACCCCGACCACAGCTGCATCATCTACGATAGGGAGGTGGCGAATACGATGTTGAGTCATCACCTCTAATGCGTTCTGCACGCTGTCGGTGGGGGCTACGGTGATGACATTCGAACTCATGATCTCACCGACTAGAGTCTTTTTGGAGCTGCGCCCCTTAAGGATTACCTCGCGCGCATAGTCCCGCTCCGAGATTATGCCCTCAAGTTTGGCTCCGTCCATAACCAGCAGAGCGCCAGCGCGCTTATCTGCCATAACTTGAATCGCTTCGAAGACAGTATTGGTCGGTGGGACCGACCAGATGTCGTCACTCTCTTTCTGGTTTAATATCTGCTGTAATGTGTGCATCAATCATCCTCCCCCCTATGGAAGTGACGACAACTAAAGGAACTTCTGATCATCTCTATGGCGCTCTGCGCGCCAGACTGTAATCCAGAGTGGTCATAGAGATGATCAGAGGCTCCTTAAACCCGAGACAGAGAAATACTGGCGAATCCTGAATTATTACTATAAAAGCCATGACTATCATTTACAAACAGGGTGAGTTTGCCGTCACAAGTTGCGACGAAGTTGTAACTACCACTAGCTTCATCAAATGTTAGATCGGAAATACCGACCAAGCTGCTACGTTTGCAATTTGGCTGCAGCAGCATTAATTCGAACCAATTATGTTCTCTGGAACGTTTCAGCAATGAAACCGCTGGTATTGGCATGACGCTGTCGGCAAAACCGTACTGATCCAGAGTTTGCTTGTTCTCATTTCTATCGATTGTGCTGTCGAGCCAATTGCTGAGCAGATTTATTTTAAGTTCATACTGAACACCCTCCTGCAAACCAATTTCAGTATCGAAATTGGGAATATTCGTGAAGAACTGCAGCGCTGTCGTTTCGCCAGGCATCAATACTTCGCCTGGCTGAGCATCGCCGAGGGACATCAATCCGGGCAACGAGCAGGAAGTCAGTGAAACCGTGGCCAGTAAGGCAGCTAGTGTCTTCAATTTCTTCAAGGCGTTTCTCTTCTATTTGCTTCTAAATTCATACTACTCCGACGTGAAGCTTAGCTCAATTGATGATCGAAAGAATCGAATCGTAAGTGTTACTATCCGGAACAGACGCTGCATAGTGAGGAAGAGGCAAGACGATGGAAGAGATAGAGTGGGATGATTTTCTTAAGGTAGAGCTTAGAGTGGGCACTATTATTGCGGCTGAGGATTTTCCCGAGGCGCGGCGCCCTGCGTTCAAGCTGCAGGTAGATTTTGGCGAAGAGATCGGCATTAAGAAATCCAGCGCCCAGATTACCAAGCTGTATAAGAAGGAGGATTTGGTGGGAAAACAAGTCATGGCTGTGGTGAACTTTCCAGCCAAACAGATCGGCCCCATCATGTCTGAGTGTCTAGTGACTGGTTTTTATGACAAGGACGGCGCCGTGGTTTTGGCCGTGCCTGATCCCTCTATTGTGGGAAGCGATGCTGTTGCAAACGGCGAGCGCCTCGTTTAGTAATTAGTTTCCGAGTTCAAATTTGAAGAGCGCAAAGAGTGATCAACAAATTATCTAGAATTCTAATTCTTCTCATAAGTTTGATCTTAGTCAGCCCCTTGAGTCATTCACAAACCGAGATCGCAGCTCGTGTTATTGTCACAAGTGGTAAGGTCGAGGTAGTAAGGGAAAATGGCGCTCGCGAAATCTTGCAAAGGCGCGACTCTATTAGTGCAGGGGACACAGTAGAAACTCCGGCAGACGGACTGGTGCAACTTAGGTTTGTTGATTCTGCCATTGTCGCACTAGGTTGTGCTTCTAAGTTGCGTGTGAACTCCTATAGTTACGAGCAAGCAAATGAAGATCAGGTGCAGTTGATTCTGCTAGCGGGAAATCTACGTACCATTTCTGGACAGATTGAAACAGAGAATTATCGCTTGAAAATAGCGGATACAGTGGTGCAGGGTGGTGGGGATTTTGAGGTTGCCATCGCGCCTGATGACACTCAATATTTCGCCGTTTACGATGGTGCTATGACGATCATAAATTCTCAAGATCAAACACAAATGAAACTGGGAGCTGGAGCCAATGCTGACTTTGGAAAATTGGAGCCCGGTTTCCAGTTCGAGGAACTGATTCAGCTCCCGCCGATGCTAGGTCTATCCATTTTGAATAGCACAGATTGCACAATCTAAATTATCTGATTATGGATTAGTTGTGTTTGCTAGGTTTGCTCTCGATAATAACCAGTCAAAGGCAATGAAGATGAACAACACGGTAAGAAATGCGCTAGGGATAATAGTCGGTGTCATCATCGGCGGTGTGGTAAATGGCGGCCTCGTAGTGATTGGCCCCATGATTATTCCGCCACCGGAAGGTGTAGATATGACTACCGTGGAAGGCATGTCTGCCGGCATGCATCTTTTAGGTCCGCAGCATTTTATCGCGCCCTTTCTGGCCCATGCTCTGGGTACATTCCTAGGCGCGCTAGCGGCGTACTTCGTCGGTGTTCTCTATTTCATAGGCGGCATAGTCGCCTCGACTATGATTCCCGCTCCGCTATGGTTCATTGCCCTAGATCTAATCGCGGCTTACTTACCGATGGCTTGGCTGGCTTTGAAGCTTGGCAGTTCAATGAAACCTAACCCCGAGGTAGGGTGATGTTATGAGTGATCACGTTCTATACCAATCCACAATCCCGGGGCCAGATCGTCCATTGGCTACTAGAGGAGCTAGGTGTTCCTTACGATACTGTGTGGATAGAATATGGCGAACAGATGAAATCGGCAGAGTATCTCGCGGTTAATCCTATGGGAAAGGTACCTGCAATCAAGCACAAGAATGCGCTAGTTACAGAAGCAGCAGCGATCTGCACCTTTCTAGCAGTCAGCTATCCCGAGCAGGGCTTGGCGCCCGCCGTCGGTGATCCAAAGCTCGCAGATTTTTATCGCTGGATGCACTTCGCTTCTGGGCCTCTCGAGATGGCGACCACTGCTAAGTCTATTGGTTGGGGGGTTGCAGACGAGCAGCGCAGGATGGTGGGGTTTGGTAGCTACGAAGAGACACTGTCCGTCATTGAGCAAGTTCTAGCAGAAGGTCCTTTCATCTGTGGCGACAAGTTCACAGCAGTTGATGTGTATTTAGGTGCCGCACTTAACTGGGGAATGCTGTTTGGAACGGTGGAGAAAAGACCGGCCTTCGAGGAATACGCGTCGCGACTTCAACAGAGGCTCGCGGCTCAGCGCGCAGTGCAGATAAACGAAGATACTATGCAGAGCGCTGCCTCATGAGCGGCTGGCAGATTGCGCAACTCAATACTGCACACATGCTGGCACCCGCGGAATCGCCACAGCTCGCCGAGTTCTTTGCGAATCTAGATCGAATCAATGCGCTGGCTGATCAGGCCCCTGGTTTCGTATGGAGATTGCAGGATGATGAGGGAAGTGCCACAAACTTTCGCCCTTTTGGCGCGGATGTACTGGTAAATATGTCAGTTTGGCTCGACATCGAATCTCTGCATAACTATGTGTATCGTTCTGCCCATATTGAGATTATGGCCAAGAGGAAACAGTGGTTCGAGCTTTTGCGAGAAGCCTATTCAGTCTTGTGGTGGATACCCGCCAGTACGTTTCCAACACTGGAGCAAGCGCAGGAAAAGTTGGAACTGCTAAAGATGAAGGGCCCGAGCTCGGAGGCCTTTACTTTTAAGGAGGCCTTCCCATCCCCCGAGCACTCAATCGGAGGTGACTCTCTGGACGTTCGTCATTTCGATGACCGTTGCTCAGCTGACTGATTCCAGCAAAAATATTTTTGAGAACAAGGCTGGCTAGTGGTAAAACAAGCTGCGGCTTAGCGCAAATAAGGGAGTAAATAATGAAAAGAACATCCCGACTATCCATTTTCGTGTTGCTTTTGACATTCCTGCTGCACCAGACTGCACAGGGGCAGGCCTATGAGCCTCCGCGTACAGTAAACGGCAAACCCGACCTGCAGGGCACTTGGAGCAATGCATCCATTACCACCCTCGAACGAAATGTGCGCTATACCGGATCAGCCCTTAGCGACGACGAAGTGATTCGCGCGACCAATGATCATCCGCAGAACGTGCGTTTAGCAACGGATGACAATATGGTCGCCGGCCAACTGCCTGATGGCACCGATTTGGGTAGGGGTCGCGGCTATAATGCCTTCTGGATCGATCCCGGCACCAAGTTCGGTATCATCAATGGCGAACATCGCACCGCGTGGATCGTCGATCCCGTCGACGGGCGCATCCCCTACAACGAGGCAGGGCGTGCTCGAAAAGCAGCGCTTAGGATAAAAAATTCTAGCTTCGATGGTCCGGAGACGAGACCGCTAGCCGAGCGCTGTATTAGCACTGGTCTGCGCACGGGTCCGCCTATGATCAATGGACTCTACAACAACAACTACGAATTTGTGCAGACTGAAGACTATATAGTCTTACGCACCGAAATGATCAGTCATGCGCGTATCATTCCTATCAATTCTGAACACAAGATGGCAGCCCTAGCTCCCATGTTCGGAGAGTCTGTCGCACATTGGGACGGGGACACATTAGTAGTGGAGACTACAAACTTCAGCCCAATGCAGGAAGAGGCGGCTATTAGTCTAACGAGTAGTGGACAGGTGGTAGAGCGGTTCACCCGAGTATCTGAGGAGCAAATCGTCTACGAATTTACTGTCGATGATCCCGAGTACTATTCGCAGCCCTGGCATGGCGAACTGAGTTTCCTTTCGACGCCGAGTAAGGTTTATGAATTTGCCTGTCACGAAGGAAATTATGCGATGAGTGGAATTTTGGCTGGAGCGCGACGAGCGGAACACGATCTGCAGCAGACTGCACAATAGAGGGAGAGTTCAATGGCGGGCGAGGATGACTTGGATAAGTTGCTTGTTCTATTGCAGCCGAAATTGCTTCCCGGCGACTTCGTATTTTATACGGCAGCTAATCTGAAATACGGTGACCTTGCTGAATTGCAGCCGCTAGCATCCTATCAAGAAGAAGAGGGACTGACTCTCGTGCTAGATAAGCAAGCGGCTGACGGCGCCGGCCTAGCTTATGATGCGGTATACAATTGTATTACGCTAATGGTGCATTCCAGCCTCGATGCAGTGGGACTTACTGCTGCCGTTTCGGGTAAGTTAGCCGCCAACGGCATCAGTGCTAATATTATCGCTGCCTTCTATCACGACCATGTATTCGTGCCGAAAAATAAGGCGCAGATAGCTCTACGACTGCTCACTGAGTTGTAGGTTTGAGCTCAATAGTTATAGTGTTTAAAACTTTCTCGAGAAATCTCACAAGACCAAAGGTGATTCAAGATGACAAGCAAGTTGTTTGCAAAGCTCGTAACCGTTTCCACATTCGCGCTTATTTGCAATTTAGTTCTGGCACAAAATTCGAGCACCGTAAGTATAGAGGGCCTCGATCAGCCCGTAGAGATACTGAAAGACAAGTGGGGAATCTCACACATCTATGCTGAAACGGAACACGATTTGTTCTTTGCACAGGGCTACAGCGCCGCGAGAGATCGCTTATTTCAGTTTGAGATCTGGCGTGCGCAGGCAACTGGAACGACGGCTGCGCTTTTTGGTCCGCGCATGATCGATAGGGACCACGGTGCTCGTCTGTTTAAGTTTCGTGGTCCAATGGAGGATGAGATGAATCACTATCATCCGCGCGGTGTGGATATCATTACCGCCTTCGTGCATGGCGTTAACGCGTATATAGATGAAGCACTGGATGATCTCGATTCACTGCCATTGCCGTTTAAGTTGCTCGGCATTCAGCCGCAGCACTGGACAGAAGAAGTAGTTATCTCTCGTCATCAAGGTTTGCTTGGCAATATAGGTCGAGAATTGAATACCGGAAGAGCCGTTTGTGCCATCGGCGAAGATGCCGTACGCGAATTGCAGTACTTTCATCCCAGTGACCCAATTCTAACTCTCGATCCAATGATCGATTGCGAGTCACTGCTGGAGAACGACATCTTGCATCTGTATACCTCGTATCGCAGCAGTATGAAGTTTGAGCCGAACGATATTGTTGCTTCGAGCAATCGCAATTCATCACAATCCTTCGCGCAGATCGCCTCAACCATAACAGCCGAAGACAGCAATCTACAAAAGCATGACCTCGACGATATCGGCAGCAACAACTGGGTAGTCAGTGGAGACCTAACGCAAGACGGCTGGCCGATGATGATCAACGACCCGCATCGTGCACAGTCGGTTCCGTCCTTGCGCTATTGGGCGCATCTCGTGGGGCCAGGATGGAATGTGATCGGCGGGGGAGAGCCCGAGATTCCGGGGATTTCTATCGGGCACAACGAGCAGGGCTCCTGGGGCTTAACGGTATTCGGCACCGACGGCGAAGACCTAATGGTCTACGAGACGAACCCTGCTAACCCAAACCAGTATCGTTATCAGGACAACTGGGAGGACATGCAGATTATCGAAGAAGTGATCGAGGTCAAGGGTGCTGCACCCGTCACGGTAGAGCTGAAATACACGCGCCACGGACCGGTAAGCTTCGAGGATCGAGATAAGAATCTGGCCTATGCGGTACGGCCAGCCTGGATGGAAGTGGGTGGTGCACCCTATCTCGCATCGCTACGCATGGATCAGGCGAAGACATGGGAAGAGTTCAGAGATGCTACCAATTACAGTCATATTCCCGGCGAGAACATGATATGGGCAGACCGAGATGGAAACATCGGTTGGCAGGCTGTAGGAATTGCACCGCTTAGAAGAAACTTCAGTGGTCTGGTGCCAGTACCAGGTGACGGTCGTTATGAGTGGGATGGTTATCTTGAAATCAAGCAGAAGCCAAACGCGTTCAATCCCGAGGTTGGCTACATTGAAACATCAAACAGCAACTACACGCCGCCAGATTATCCGCACCTCGATGCAATAGCGCATACCTGGACTGACCCTTATCGTTGGGCGCGGGGTAGCGAGCTGTTGAGTTCCGGCCGCAAGTTCAATATGACCGACATGATCGAATTTCAACATGACTATCTTTCGATCCCCGCGCGGTCTCTGGTGCCTTTCTTTAAGGATCTGCGCGCCGATGATCGGCAGGTAGAAGCGGCGCGTCAGATGCTATTGAACTGGGACTTCCAGTTAGACAAGGACTCGGTGGAGGCAGGCATCTACGTCGCCTTCGAGCGACAGCTGCTAGACAATATAGAAACCCTAAAACTGCCGGAGGTGGCGAGTAGCTTTCTCAATGTCGGCATGAAGACCACCATCGATATGCTGCTCGCCCCCGACGGTGATTTCGGCGGCGATCCAATCGCCGGAAGAGATGAATTCGTTCTAAATACGCTAGTGCAAGCTGTTGCGACTCTGCGAGAGAAGTTTGGCCGTAACATGGATAACTGGGTGTACGGCCAGGCAGAATATAAACATGCACTCATCCGTCATCCACTAGGGGCAGCCGTTAGCGAAGATATCAGAAGTCGTCTAGAAGTAGGCCCCGCTCCACGCGGCGGAAACGGTTTTACCGTGGGCGCGACCGGCAGCGGTGACAATCAGACTTCGGGTGCCTCGTTTCGAATCTTCATCGATACCCGCGATTGGGACAACACGCTCGGCATGAACACCCCTGGGCAAGTTGGAGATCCGGACAGTCCACTGTATGACAACCTGTTCGAATTGTGGGCTAACGACAAGGTATTCCCTGCCTTCTACACACGAGAGAAAATTGAGACGGTACTGTTTGAGAAGCTTGATCTGATTCCTGCAAACTAATCACTAACGGTAACTCGGAACAAGCAGGCTCCTAGTCACGATAGACAAATAGAACAGATGGCGTAGGCTCGAAATCTATGCTAAACCTACACTACAGCGGTGCCGAATGAGGCAGTATCTGCACCTTTTCTGGTCTCCATACTAAGGAGGAATGAGAAATGGACAGACGCTCTTTTCTAAACAATCTAAGTGCAGCGACGGTGGTCTCCATAGCCGGTGGCGCTACACTTTCCGACAAGGCTGATGCACTCGAAGACGCGCTGAGCGTAGAGTTGGATAAGCGCATTGCCACACCTTGGTTCTGCAGCATAGAACCAACTCCCGAGCCGGTAGCGGGCGATACTCGTCCTTGGTATCAGCACGAAGACCCGCGGCTACCCGAGATGCCAGCGGCACCCACTCTCATAGATTTTTTCAAGCTTCGCTTCGCCCCCGCGAACCATGTATTGCAGAGCGCACGACTCGCCAGGTCAAATGGCATGGATGAGAAGATCGTTCTGGCCTGCCTGTTACACGATATCTGTGTGGGGAATTTCATTCGTACCGATCACGGGTACTGGTGCGCGCAGATGATCAAGCCTTACGTTGATGAAGAAGTTAGCTGGGCTATCGAAAAGCATCAGGCATTACGTTTCTTCCCGGATGAGTCGGTGGGCTATGAATATCCAGAAGCCTATATCAACTTCTTCGGTGCAGACTACAAACCGGAGCCCTACCTCGTGCAAGCCTGGGAAGAGGCGAAGAAGCATCGTTGGTACATGACTTCTCGGTTAATAACCCTGAATGATCTGTACTCCTTCGAAGAGGGCGTGGTCGTAGATGTGGACGATTTCACCGATATTATCGGTCGTCACTTTAAGCAGCCAAAAGAGGGTTTAGGCTTCGATGGTAGCCCGGTCGCACACATGTGGCGCAGCATGATCTGGCCGAATAATTTTTTGTAGAAGAATTTTGTTTCCCGCAGCTATCCTCTAGAGAAAAATGGGAAAGCGGTGTCCGGGAAGTTCGATCTGACACTTGAAAACTAGCAACAAACTGGTACATTGCGGAGGTTATCTCTAGAACGAAAGCGTAAATTGACTGCCTACACCTTCCAGACTACTTACATTCAAAGTTCCCTTGTTGAGTCGCGTCAGTTGTCGCGAAAGACTCAGCCCAATGCCACTGCCTTGTTCTTTTGTTGTAAAGAAAGGTGTAAAAATATTGTCTATTATTTCTTTACTAATTCCACAGCCATTGTCCTTGACTTGAATTTGAACTCTGCCATTCCGTGCCTGGTTGCATCGGAGTTCTACCGTAGGTGAGTTTGTTTCTTCGACGGCATCTATGGCGTTACCGACCAAATTAATCAGAACCTGCTCTAGAAGTTTAGTATCTGCTGTTATGGACAGATTGCTGGGTTCAACTTGGGTAACAAAATTGATGTTATTTGCCTCAAGCCTTTCTTTAAGCAAGGAACTTATGCGCTGAAGAAGCGGCTCCAACTCGACTTCTGAAAACTCGGGTTTAGGCAAATTGCTAAGACTCCTGTAGGAATTCACAAACTCCATTAAGCCCTGGCTGCGCGAAGAAATCGCCTCGATGCTTTGTTGCAAATCTATGTGTTGCTCTGAGTTTTCATCAATGAGCAGAGGCGCTAATGTTGGATCTCCTACTACCTTTTTAACATAGTGGCTAAGAGACACTATCGGTGTCATTGAATTCATTATTTCGTGGGTTAGTACCTTAATCAATTTCTGCCAGCTCTCTATTTCTCTTTCATCCAAGGCATTCTTGATGTTTTGCATGGAAACCAGTTTGTACTTTTTCTCCAGCAGTACGAATTCAGAAGCGGTAAGCATCAGGCTTTGCAGCTCGTTGGCGATTACAGTTTTGAGAACAATGTGATCACCGGAGCGAATTGTTTTTAGAGTGTTGCCCAATTCCTTGTTCAATCTGCCAATGATGTTGATACTCGAAATATACTTCTTATTGAGAAGCTCGCTTGCTGCATGGTTAATAAACTCTATTTTTCCTGTGCTATCGAAACACAACAAAGCAGTATCTACATGTTCAACCACCATTTGTAGGTACTCATTCTGAACAGTGCGGTCGACTTTGAGCTTTCTATACTTCGCTAGCAGTGTCTTTTGAGCATCTACAAACGTTTTGGCGCCAGCGTTAGAGCCTGCGGCGGCGGTGGAGGTAGAGAAATCGTTGTGGGATACGTTATTTAAGAATTGGGCAAAGTCCCTATGGCTTTTCTCGCTTAGTCGTATGATGTTCGATGTGATTAATACAATGAGCGTTAGGCTAATAATGGGTGTGCCGATCCAATTGGTTTGCAAGATGCTATAAGAAAATAGAAATGCTGAGCCAACTAGCAATGTCACTTGCAGAATTAGCTTCAGGTGCTGGCCTTTAAGACTATTTGTCAGCGAGCCCATACTTTTCCATCTTGCGGTAAAGTGTTGTTCTACCTAATCCCAATGCTTTAGCCACCTGAGTAAGATTTCCTTGATACCTGTGAATCGCCTGTTTTATAGCCTGTTCCTCTAATTTGGAAATGTTGAGTTCGGACTTAGGTTTGTTCTCCAGCGTTTGACCTATCAACATATTTTGCAGGTCGATCTTCCCGTTCTCTGCCACGATGACGGCTCGTTCAAGGGAATGTTGTAATTCACGTATATTCCCTGGCCACTTGTAGTTCTGCAATTTACTTATGTCACTGGAACTAAGTTGAATTTCTGGCTTATTGTACTTATTGGAGTAGGTTCTAATATAGTGAGTCGCGAGTAGTGGAATATCCGAAGTGCGCTCTCTAAGAGGGGGCAAGAGCACTTCAACGGTATTGATACGGTAGAGTAAATCCTTGCGAAATAACTCATCATTCGCCATATCTTTCGCTGACATATTGGTTGCGCAAATCAGTCGAATGTCAATCGGGTGCATGCTATCTGAACCAACTCTGGTAACGCTTCGAGATTCAAGAACGCCAAGAAGCTTGGCCTGCAGCGGTTGGCTAAGATTGCCAATCTCATCCAGAAATAACGTTCCACCGTCTGCAATTTCGAAGCGCCCCGTACGGTCTTGCCTGGCGTCAGTAAATGCGCCTTTCTTATGTCCGAACATTTCGGATTCGAATAGATTCTCGCTAATCGCACCCAGATCAACACTTATCATCGGCAATTGATGGCGCGTAGATTTTCTGTGTATGGCTCGGGCAATGAGCTCTTTACCAGTGCCATTTTCACCGAGGATTAGAACGCTGGCATCGGTACTAGCTACTTTATCAACGAGAGCAAACACCTGTTTCATGCTTGATGATTCGCCAATAATTTCGCTGAATTCTGACTCGAGTTTTTCGTTAAGAGCTTGTTGAGTGTTCTCAAGCTGGCGGATTTTTTGCTTAGACTGACCTAGCTGTAAGCAGGTATTTACGGTGCTGATCAGTTTCTCATTATTCCAAGGTTTGACGAGAAAATCCGAAGCGCCTTGTTTGATGGCTTCCACCGCCAGGTCAATTTCACCATAGGCAGTCGTCATGATTACCTGTGTGTCCTCGGATAATTCTTTTATTTTACGCAGCCAGTAAAAGCCTTCTTCGCCGCTGGTGAGCCCTCGCGTAAAATTCATATCGAGCAGCACCACATCGAATTTCTCCGTCGCGAGTAAATTCGGTAAGTCACTCGGGTTTGCCATGCATTGAATGCGTTTATGGCCGTCCTTTAGTACCAGTTCAGCCGTAAGCAGCACATCCCGATCGTCATCCACGATGAGTATGTTCTGATTGTCATTGCCCTGTTTTTTCACTGCCATATTCCTGAATTCTTATTTGCTGTTCATACTACTAGCGAATGTTTCATAATGGTACACATTGAATCTCAGGCTAGGCTGGATTGCTCAAGATATTCCACCCTACCTCATTGTATATAAAAGATATTTCCTAAAAACAAAGCCTGGCTACAATATTGCTGCGACGTCTCAGTCAATAAAGAGCAATAATAGCGCCAACAATAGGAAATATTCTACGGGATAGGAATTTCAGCGATTATATGGGTCCTGGAATAAAACGAAGTCAATATTACTGCAGTCGTCTTGTTTCGAAACGGTTGGATTGTTTCATTTTGGAACAGCAGTGCAATTTATCTCATTGATAATCTCTTAAGCAATTGAAATTAATACTAATAAAATATTGGTATGCCATTTGCAATCCTTAGTTATCGCGCGTTGGGCTAGCGGTGATTGCATATTTGCATCGCAGGGTCTTGAAATGTCTAAGTAGCTCAGCGCGTGATTGGGAAGGTCGCCATGGCCTTCTCATTTTTTAATTACTCATCGAGTGAGATTTACCGTCTTCATTGATAACCGTAAATGGGAAAGAAGAGAATGATTATACGAATAGAGGGCTTAATGAAACTGTTTCGGACAGAAGAGGTAGAGACAACCGCGCTTGATGAAGTCAATCTTCAAATAAGCCCGGGTGAGTTCACTTCTATAATGGGTCCTTCTGGATGTGGCAAATCAACGCTGCTTCATATTCTCGGCCTTATTGACAACCCTGATGGTGGTAAGTACTGGTTTCTAGATGAGGAAGTATCTTCATATACAGAAAGGCAGCGGGCAAACCTGCGCAAGGGGAATATTGGTTTTGTTTTTCAAAGCTTTAATCTGATTGACGAACTTACGGTATATGAAAACGTAGAACTACCATTGATCTACACGAAAACTCCACCGTCCGAGCGCAAAAAGAAAGTAGAGTCAGTATTGGAAAAAATGGACATGGCTCATCGAGCCAAACACTTCCCTCAGCAGCTATCTGGCGGACAGCAACAGAGAGTTGCCGTGGCAAGGGCCATCGTTAACCAGCCCAATCTCATACTTGCGGATGAGCCAACCGGTAATCTGGACAGTGAGCACGGCGAGGAAGTGATGAAGATTTTATCCGGACTCAATGACGAGGGAACAACCATTGTTATGGTTACTCACTCTGCCGAAGATGCGGCGGTGGGTAAACGTATTGTGCGTATGCTTGATGGCAAGGTAATTAGTGAGTCAGACAATCAGGATAGAACAGCTTTTGCCTGATGCTCAAGTCTGAAATGAACAAGAAATGGTGTTGTTATGGCGATGGATAAAGTAATAGAAAAGAAGAGATTGGCGATTTGGCAATGGGGGCTAATTGCTGCTGCAATAGCTACCACAGCGTGGTTTCTCTATGGAGTATTGGCTGACGCGTCAATCCGTACCTATCGCGT
Source organism: SAR86 cluster bacterium (assembly GCA_002401885.1). Taxonomy (GTDB): domain Bacteria; phylum Pseudomonadota; class Gammaproteobacteria; order Pseudomonadales; family Pseudohongiellaceae; genus UBA9145. The sequence continues at coordinate 13,229 of NVUL01000048.1, read as the reverse complement.
GCCGGCAGAACAAATTATCGTCTCAGAAGTTCAGTTTGGAGCGTTCGAGGACTTAATTCCAATTCGAGGCACGATTCAACCGCTAAACAGCGTGTTTCTCGACGCGGTAAATGGTGGTGCCGTTGAAGAAGTTTTTGTTGAGGAAGGCAGCTTCGTGGAGGCAGGCCAGGCACTACTGCAACTCAGCAATACTAATCTGCGCTTGGACGCAGCGCGGAATGATACAAGTATTACCGAACAGATGAATTTCTTGAACAATATTTCCGATGGCTTTGAAACAACCACATTGAATACGGCGCGAAATCTGATTGATACAGAATATCGAATAGTAGTCCTCAAGCGCCAGAAATCCCGATCTGCATTGTTAGTTGCAAAGAGCCTTGTTTCTCAAGAGGAGTATGACGCCTTAGTCGACGAGTTGAGCTATCAACGAAAGGTATTGAACAATCTGCTCGCGCGACAGGTGTTGGAAGAGAAGATACGTGAAGACAGGCTTATACAGATAGCCACGCAGAAATTAAAACTCGAGGAAAACTTGAAGGTGTCTCAAAGCAGTTTTGAAAGTCTGCTAGTACGTGCCCCTATCTCTGGTCAATTGACCTCCTTGCCGGTAGATATTGGCGAGAGCAAGCAGAGGGGGGAGCGCTTAGGTCAGATAGATGTCATTGATCAGTACAAGATTGTGGCGCAGATAGATGAATACTATGTGACGCGAGTAGCCGCTGATCAGGATGCAACCTTCACCTTATCGGGAGCGGAATTCAACGCCAGAGTGATCAAGGTATATCCGGAAATTACTGAAGGTACTTTTGAAGTGGATCTAATTTTCGAAGGATTGGCTCCAGCGAATGTTCGTCGTGGCCAAACTCTGCAATTGGAGTTAGTTCTAGGGAATCCAGTTGAATCCTTGCTCCTGCCGCTAGGTGGGTTTATCCAAGATACTGGCGGAAACTGGGTGTTTGTTGTGGGTGCCAACGGAGAGTATGCGACCCGGCGTGATGTGCGCGTAGGGCGCCGTAACAACCGTTTCGTAGAAGTCCAAGAAGGATTGCAGCAGGGCGATAGAGTTATTACCTCCAGTTATAGCCAGATGGAAGACATGGAAAGGATTCAGCTCACCCAGTAAGCCCTTGAACTGTATTTTGATTCATACAAAGCGTCGAGTAATAAGGTGTCCATACACATGATTAAAAATTATCTATTAGTAGCTATCAGAAACCTGTTTTCAAACAAGCTATTTTCTGCGATTAATTTGGTTGGTCTATCCATCGGTATTGCTTGTGTAATTATGATCTCGCTGTTTGTGATTAACGAAACCAGCTATGACAAACACTGGGAAAAGTCCGACCGCATTTATCGGGTAATGCGAACTCTGACAATCCCTGATGGATCGCCAGATTTACACCTTGCTGCTAACGCGCCCCAAGTTGGGCCTTTGTTGCAGCAAGACTTCCCCGAGATCGAAAGTGCTGTTCGTATGTATATAAGGCGGCCACTGGTGTCGACTCCGGGATCTAATGATTTCTACTATGAAGGCGGCGTTTATTATGCAGACGAAGGTGTGCATGAAATCTTTGACATACCTATGCTCTATGGGCAATGGGAAGGTGCATTGACATCACCCTACGAGATCGTATTGAGTGAAACCCTAGCAAGCAAATATTTTGCTGACAGCAATCCCGTTGGTGAGACTCTACTATTTAATGGTGACACTCCCTACGTGGTTACCGGTGTAATGGCTGACCTCGTTCAGGAATCACACATGGCCCCAAGAGCATTCGCATCATTTGCGACGCAGGAATTGAACTCGCGTGCCATGAGCGATTGGGGGAACAACAGTTTCTACACCTATATTCTCACTGAAGAGTCTTACGATATTCAACAATTGGTGGACTTGCTCCCTGAATTCTTAGACAGGCATCTTCCAGAGCAGCAGCTCGCTACGCGCTTTACCGTCATGCCGGTAACGGACATCCACCTTCGTTCTCAGCGGGAAGGAGAGCTGGCGACTAATGGCAACGCTGTCCTGGTCGCTGCGTTTGCTGCAATTGCATTACTGATACTCGCAATAGCATGCTTCAACTTCATGAACCTCTCCACTGCCCGGTCCATGGCAAGAGCAGACGAGATTGGTATGCGTAAGGTTTTTGGTGCAACGAGGTCGCAGCTGATGATTCAGTTTCTAGGTGAATCAATTCTACTTTCACTGCTCGCTGTATCACTTGCTGTTGGAATCTCCGACCTGCTTTTGCCTTTAGTGAACAATATCTTGGGCCTCGAGCTAACTCTCGGACTCGCTGAAAATTATTCTTACCTTGCGTATTTTACTCTGCTTGCCATTGTGGTGGGTATTCTCGCTGGAAGCTATCCAGCGTTCTACATGGCCGATTTCCCTCTGTCGAGCGTTCTCAAAGGAGAGCTGGAAACAGGCGCCAAGGGAGAAACCTTGAGAAAGTCACTGGTGATAGTGCAATTCACTATTTCGATTGTGCTCATTATCGCATCTGGCATTGCCTTTAATCAGATTCGCTATGTGCTCAATCTGGAACTAGGCCTGAATACAGAAAAAGTCGCGATCTACCGCGGGAATTCTATTGTTGGTATGGGCAGCCAGTATCAAACGATGAAACAAGAGTTGCTGCGACATCCCAATATTTCATCTGTGACAGCAGCCAATATGATGCCATCCAACCAGAATAATAATCTTGAGGGATTTACCATCGAAGGGGATGGATCACAGCCCAGGATGATAACGCCACTAAACGTTGACTATGATTTCTTCTCGACCTTTGATATTCAGGTGATTAGCGGTCGAGACTTTTCTCCCTCTAACAGTGCTGATATGTGGGTAGAAGTTAGTCGGGAAAATCCGCATACAACAGGCGGGATTGTCCTCAATGAGTCAGCTGTCAGACAATTAGGCTGGACGCCAGAGAATGCAATTGGTCGTTCTCTAGAAGTTTGGCGTGCTGCTGATGCGGCCCTTTCGGTGCAAACAACAGTGATAGGTGTAACCGAAGATATTCTTTTCTCCTCTGTTAGAGAGGAAGTAAAACCGACCTATTACCGTTTGCGAGAGAATAATAACTTAGAAAATACTTCAACTTATTTGCGGCAGTTAGCAGTCAAATATTCTGGCGAAAATCCAGCGGAAACTCTGGCCTATATTGAGAGCATATGGCAGCAATTCATGCCAGGTGTGCCTATAGTTCAGTCATTTCTTGAGCAAAACTACGCGGGTCTCTATCAAAATGAACGGACACAGGGCAATGTGTTTACGTTATTTTCAGTGGTCGCCATTTTCGTTGCTATCCTGGGCCTTTTTGGCCTTGCTTCCTATCTAACAGAATTGCGAACCAAAGAGATTGGGATACGGAAGGTGTTAGGCAGCACTGTCTTGGGAATAGTCAGCCTACTTTCTAAGGATTTCTGCAAGCTCGTTGTGATTGCCAATGTGCTTGCGTGGCCGATTGCTTGGTATGTAATGAATGCCTGGTTACAAGGCTTCGTTTACAGGGCTGAAATAAGTCCGAGCATATTCGTGACTACAGCCATCGCGACTCTGCTTATGGCATTTCTGACAGTTGGATCATTGGCCGCTGTAACAGCCAATCGAAACCCGATTCGTGCATTGCGACAGGAATAGCGCGTTATGTTGACAAACTATTTAAGTCACCACTCTATGCCTATGCGCAAAGGTGGCGAGAAAGATGTATAAGCACTACTTAAAAACAATCTTTCGAAACGTGTATCGAGACAAATACTATGCCTTAATTAATGTATCAGGGCTGGCTGTCGCCATTGCTAGCTGTATCATTATCGGAATCTACCTGGCCGGTGAAATTACCTATGATCGACACTTCCAGCAACACAAGAGAATCTATCGTGTAGCGAGCGAGCTGAATGTCGATGGCAACGTGAATTTATTTTCCAAAACTTCATACGCATTGGCACCTCTTCTCGAAAATATGAGCGCCGATATTGAGGCATTCGTACGATTTTCATTCCCATCTAATAACGCCTATAAGATATTTCAGCATGAAGACTCCAGCTTCACTTGGGACGATGTGGTGTTTGTGGACAGCAATATATTTGAGGTGTTCAGTCACGAGATAGTTTATGGCGACCCTGAAACTGCTTTGGATCAGCCAAATACCATCGCTATCAGTGAACGCTTTTCGAGAAGTGTCTTCGGTGAGGAAAACCCCGTCGGTGAGAGTCTCCGAGGGGGAGTTTCGGATTATGTGGTCAATCTGGTCTTCGCAGACCTGCCTAGCAACACTCACCTGAAGTATGACGTTCTTATATCGTATCAAGGTCAACCCTCTGTTAGATTGAACCCGACTTTGACTGATCGGGTGCGGCATGATCTTTGGTATGGCCGAACCGATTTCAGCTATGTGTTAATGGCGCAGCAAACGGGCTCAAAAACATTTGCCAACACCTCCGAACAATTCTTCAATCAAACTATGTCAAGCTATGAGGCAAGCTTTAGCAGCACAGTAAGATTCTTTCTTGAACCTCTGAAGGACATTCACCTGAAGTCTCAAACCCAAGGGGACAAAGCCCGCGGTAGTATCTTTTATGTTGTAGCGCTAAGCGCTATTGCTGTTTTTATATTGGCTGTTGCAAGCATCAACTATATGATCTTGTCGACAGCGCGATTTTCCAGACATGCCAAATCGGTCGCTGTTCACAATCTTCTAGGGGCGCGGAGATATCAGTTGGTATTTCAGTTTTTGTTGGAATCGATAGTCTTCTCTGCTATCGGTCTGCTAGTAGGTTTGTTGCTAGCAGATATTGTTTTGGACTACACGTCGATAAACTTCCTGTTTGCTAGAGATTTGTCCACGTCTATCTTGTCACAACCGCTCCCTATGACGCTGTTGATTGTTGGTACTCTTGTCCTCGGTTTGATTGCTGGGCTGTATCCTGCGATGACGATGTCCAGACTTGGGAGGATGAGTGAAATACGTGTTCAAGGCGTTTTCGTGCGGCAAGCCCTTCTATTCCTTCAGTTCCTGGTTTCCATTTGTGTTATCTCAAGCGCTCTATTGATGTTTTTGCAGGTTAAATATCTTGAAGAGAAACCACTAGGCTTCGAGAAAGAAAGAAAAATAATGCTTACGGTGACTGGTGCTGAAAATATTGAGAGGATTCCAGCGTTCAAGAATGAACTAGAGCAGAATAACAATATTATGGATGTGAGTTCTTCCATTGGCGGCTTCGGAGGCACGATAGGTTTTGGTCAGGCCGAAGTTGAAGGCAGGGATGGTAGTTTCGAGACACAGTCCTATAATTGGTATTACATAGACGAAGACTATGTCGACACAATGGGCATAACAATCACCGAAGGTAGAAATTTCGATCCTGACAACCGCAATGACGTGAATAATGCAGTATTAGTCAACGAGACCCTGGTTCGAAAAATGGCCTGGGATGAGCCTCTGGGTAAGGGAATCCGATATGATCAAGGAATCATCAATGTCATTGGTGTGATGCAGGACTTCCACTTCCAGGGTTTACAGAATGAGGTAGAGGCGATTATGTTCTGGCTGTCGCCTCCAGTAGACTTTTCCAATATGAGTGAAAAAGTCAGATCGTTACAGAGTAGAAATCTGTTGGTAAGTATCGCAGAAGAAAACTATTCCGAAACCCTGAGCTTCATCGAGCAAAGTTGGAAGCGGCATAATACAAGCCAACCATACGACTACAAGCTTCTTGGTGACTATTTGGACGAGCTCTATACGTCGGACTTAAATCAAATGAAACTGGTGAGCATCTTTGCGGGGCTTTGCATTTTTGTCTCATGCCTAGGGCTGATAGGTTTAACGGCTTTCGTGATAGAACAAAAAACCAAGGAAATTGGCATTAGAAAAGTGCTGGGCGCCGCTGTATGGCAGATCATGACGATGTTATTCAAAAATGTGCTGCTGTTGATCGTATTGGCGGCGATAGCGGCATCGTTCCTCTCTTATTGGCTCATCAATCAATGGTTACAGGGTTTCCATTACCATACTGATATAAGTGTTTTGGTGTTTCTCATGGCAACTGCGCTGATTGCATTAGTCGCATTTTTAACTATGGTAGGGGCATCTTTTGGGGCTGCTCATAAAAATCCGATTCTCGCGCTACGTTCCGAATAACTGCTCCGAATTGAAACACAGGTTCGTTTCAAGGTGGTACACACGCGCGTTCAGGCCATCAAGGCATTGCCTAAGCTATTGAATTACTGGCTATTAAGAATAGGTCTAGTAATTGCATGGCAAGGTTGTTATTCAAAACTTAGGTAGTTTGCTGGTTTATCAAACACTGATTTAGGCCGTCGATTTTGTCGACCCAGGTAGCAGCCATGTTCAAAAACTATTTAAAAATCACGCTTAGAAACTTGTATAGAGAAAAAGTATACGCGCTAGTCAACTTGCTAGGCTTGTCCGTTGGCTTTGCGTGTTGTTTAACCGTAGGACTCTATCTAAAGAATGAGCTTAGCTATGATTTGCACAACACAAATCATGAAAATATTTTCCGGCTCGCCGAGGAGCGAATCGCTGAAGAGAATACAAGCTACAGTCGACATATCGCAGGGGCCGTTGCGCCGCAGTTGGTATCCAGCTATCCATCAGTTCTCGAATTTGTTCGGTTCAAAGAATTCTCGTTCTCGTCGCTCTCTAATTTCTTTCGCTATGGTGACGCAGGTGATCACGAGTCGGGCATATTGTTTGCGGATCAGAGTGTATTCGATCTATTTACTTTTGATATTAGGTATGGCGAGCCTTCGATTGCTTTAACAGAGCCAGGAAGTATTGCGATTAGCGAGTCGTTTTCCCGAAAATATTTTGGAGAGAAAAATCCGGTAGGCGAAATTCTCACCACAGACACCAGTAGCTACACAGTAACGCTGGTTTTTTCAGATCTACCTGACAATACTCATTTGAAGTACGAGGCGTTAATTTCCTACACATCTCTACCCGATACTAATTCGCCGCGTTTTAACGACAATCAACACTATACCTACCTGCTAATGCGGGGTGGATACAAGGCTGAAGAGTTCACAGAAATTTCGGAGAGCTTCATGGCTGAATTTGGCGCAGAAGTTGATCCCAACCCCAATAGGCGGATGAATTACTACCTGGAACCAATGGCCGATATTCATTACGGATCGAGGGTCAATTCAGACCGACCTCGCGGCAATGCGCGGTCTCTATATGCGGCAATTGTAGCCGTGCTTTTCGTTTTGGCGGTGGCATGTATTAATTACACCAACCTGGCTACTGCGCGGGCGACTCGTAGGGCACGAGAGATTGGTATACGTAAACTGGTAGGGGCGGTCAGAAAGCAGCTGATCTCGCAGTTTATTGGTGAGGCAATATTTTTTGCTTTTCTGGCTCTGTTAGTAGGCTACTGCCTGGCGGAATTCGTGCTAAATTTTACGTCCTTCAATGAGCTAATTGGCTTGTCTTTTTCATCCAGTATTCAGCTTGATCCACTGGTACTCATGCTTCTGACTGTTTTAACAGTGCTGGTAGGGTTCATTTCGGGTCTCTATCCCGCGTTCTATCTGTCTTCCATCCTGCCACTTGCAGCGATAAAAGGAGTCATAGAAATCAAACAGAAACGGCCTCAGTTAAGATGGATATTAATGCTAGTTCAGTTTGTTATTTCTATTAGTGTCATCAGCGTGACTTTACTCATGTTTCAGCAAATGAGATTCATAGGCAATATGTCGTTAGGCTTTGAGCCCGAAAATAAGCTAATTTTAAGAGTCAGAGAATCAGGTGTCGCTCAACGACTACCCACCTTGATCAATGTATTGGAGAGCATGGGAGGCGTGCTTGGTGTGGCAAATGTCAATCAATGGAGCGCTCCAACAGGGGCTGGACCAGGTGGTTGGCCAGTGAACACGGAAGCAGAAACAGGGGGAATGGATTACGAAGCAGCCAATTTGTATGTGGTGGGCAGCAACTACATTGATGTACTCGGAATAGAATTGCAGGCTGGAAGGAATTTTGATGATGCAATAAGCTCTGATGTTGATCACGCCGTTTTGGTCAATGAGGCAATGGTCCGTCATATGGGATGGAGTAGTCCCCTTGGCAAGCACGCGTCTCCAGCGGCAACCCCACTCGATGCCACAGTGATCGGAGTTGTCAAAGACTTTCATTTTCAAGGCCTGCATCAAGAACTGGGCCCCCTGGTTATGATGCTAACCCGCTTCAATGATGCTCAGACTTTCGATACGAATAACTTGATTTTACAACCGAGGAACCTAATTATCGATATCGCGCCAGGATCTGTTTCTGAAACGTTAAATCAAATCGAAGCAGCCTGGCAGGAATTCGATCCTGATCATCCCCTCGATGTGGAGTTTCTCGATCGATCTCTAAACGAGTTATATTTCTCAGAGCAGAAACAGATTAATCTTATAAGCGGCCTGGCTACAATATTGGTGTTGATAACCTGTCTAGGTTTGTTCGGTATGGCCGCCTTCGCCACGCAATTAAAAACCCGTGAAATAGGAATTCGCAAGGTCCTAGGGGCATCCTCAACTCGCATAATCTTAATGTTGTTTAAGAATATTCTAGCAATAATAGTATTGGCATCTGTGTTGTCTTCGTTTATTACCTATCAGATTGCTGACCAGTGGCTGGCAGGGTTTTATTATCACGCAGAGATCAATCCGATGGCTCTGGTAATAGCGACCTTGATAACAATAGGCTTGGCTTTCGCTACCCTTGTTAGTCAGTCTTATAGGGCAGCTCATTCGAATCCTGTGAATGCGCTGAGATATGAATAGTTGGAATATTTTGGAATGAGACCAAATCGATAATTAACTTCTGCTACATTGAGTGAATATTGTTTGCTGTGAAACGTATGTATGAGCTAGTGCAGGACTAGAGACATCAATCATGAGTAAGTATCTGTTTTACAATTATTTGATCACCACTATTCGAACGCTGCACAAGCAGCCTGTGTTTTCTGCAATCAAGATACTAAGCCTGACCCTGGGCCTAGTGTGTGCTCTTCTGGTTTTGGCTCACGTGCAATATATCTACAGCTTTGATAAACGCTTTCCCAATTGGCAAAGCATCTATCGCGTAGTTTCCAGCAATATTGATCGTGACTACATCGGTGTATCAGACCCCTTTGTAAAAACGCTGCCTCAAGAATACGCTCAGATTCAGCATATCGCTCGCGTTCGGCCCGCCAGCGCGCCGTTTTCTCGAGTTACTGACAATAGTAATGAGGCGTCAATCAATTCATTTGTTTGGGTTGACCCCGCAATTATTAGCTTATTTTCACTGGAGTTTGTACGGGGCGACAGCTCTACGGCACTGGCTGAGATCAATTCCATAGTCTTAAGTGAGACTTTCGCACGAAAATATTTTGGCGAGGAAGACGCCTTAGGTCAAATCTTAGCTTTTGACGACCGCGCTGATCTAACGGTGACGGGTGTTATGCGCGATTTGCCGGCAAACACCTCACTGCGAATTGAGGCAATGATATCGGCGGATACTGGCTATCAGATCAATCCCGCGGAATTTATGAACTTCACAAGCTTTGGAGCTAGCACTACTACGCAAACATTCTTCTCAGTTTCGAACCAGGCTGAGGCGGATATCATAGCAAATGACTTGGATAATTTTCTAGATCGCCATATCAATGACGCGTCGTTTAGTGGTCAGAGAAATTTGAGGGTGCTGCTAGAACCTTTGAGTGATGTGTACCTGTCACCTCGTAACGAACTAAGCACAGATGAATATAATTTGCGTGGCGGCACCGTTGGAGCCAATATATTTTATGGTTTGATAATTTTTGCGCTGCTGATATTGCTTACATCCTGTGTAAACTATGCCAATCTTTCTATGTCACAGTTGCAACAGCGCGGCAGAGAAATTGGTGTTCGCAAGGCTGTGGGTGCCAATCAGGAGCAAATAGTAGTTCAGTTTCTGCTCGAGACGCTGACAATCACTTTGATTGCGTTGATATTGGCTGCACCTCTTATTCAGGCAGCGGTGCCTGTCTATACCAACCTGACGAACACTGCTTTTACAGTAGACGACATGTTGCAGTCAGACCGTTTGCCGTGGATGCTGCTGTTTGTTCTGGCCACGGGGCTTCTATCAGGCTTATTGCCCGCGCTGACCACGGCTCGCATACAACCTTCGAATATAGTGAAAGGGGCGACCTTAAGAGGGAAGTTGAGCCGCTCGATTCGAGCCTCAATTACCGTTTTTCAATTTTCCTTGTCTGGTACTTTGGTGATTCTAGCCGTGGGCACAGTCTTTCTGATTGATCATCTCAATGAGTTGGAGATCGGCTTTAATCGCTATAATCTTGTGGTACTTGATCATGGTTTTACCCTTGCACAGAGGCGTGATAATTACCAGGGTTGGGATGAAACAAACAGCGCGTTAAACAACGAATTAGCTCAGCATCCAGGGATACTCAATGTTGCCGAATCGACGGTCGCTCCCCCAAATACAGGTTGGTCCAATCCTTGGCGTAGGTTGCATTGGCCGGAAAACAGAACCCCCTTGACTAATACTATTGGAGTGGATGAAAACTTTATCGAAACGATGCAACTGCAACTGATTGCAGGGCGAGCGCTGACTCAAGACTTTCCAGCTGATTTTATGGAAGGCGAGTACGGGGACACGGAACGAATCTATGGTGCAGTGGTATCACGCTCCGCATTGGATGATTTTGAACTTGGCACGCCCGAGGAGGCGTTGGATGAAATCTTGTATTGGAGTGGTTTCTACACCTATCGCATTGTCGGTGTAGTTGAAGATTTTCGCTTTGCCGGGGGTCTGGAAGACAGCGATCGTTCAGCTAGCATCTTATGGGCCACAAACCAGCCCGGGTTTTTTACTATCTTGCGAATCGACCCATCACAAAGGGAAGCGGCACTTGCCCATATTGATAGTGTATGGGAACAACACAGGCCTGGAACTCCAGTGAGTAGAAGATTTTTTGAACAGACCTATGATCAGCTGATCTACGAGAGAACCAATGGCATTAACAAGGCATCATTGTTTGCTGCATTTATTACCATATGTATTGCCGCTATGGGTCTGTACGCGTTGGCTGTCTATGCGACTCAGCGTCGCATCAAAGAAGTCGGCGTTCGCAAGACGCTGGGGGCAACATCTCTATCCATAGTTGGGTTGCTCTCTTGGGATTTTATCAAGCCAGTAGCTATGGCCTGCGTTGTATCATGGATTACTGGCTATCTCGCGGTGTCTTACTTCTACGCCCAATTTTATTCCTATCCTGAAATTCCTATTGGAGTGTATATAGCCATTGCTGCTGGAACGGTTTTGTTGGCTACTTTCACTGTGGCGGTTCAATGTTTTTTGGCAGCGAATACAAATCCAGTGCAGTCGCTTAGATGTGAATAGATAATATGTGATCTATTGACTTAGAATGACAGAATAAACTTACTTCCACCCGTGCTATTGTTAGCCGCACCGATCGACCCTCCGTGAGAAATCATGAATTGGCGGGCCAAGGCAAGGCCTATGCCGCTACCATCTGATTTGGTTGTGAAGTAAGGTACGAATATTTTTCTCAGTAGCTTTTCTTCTATGCCGGTGCCATTGTCACTTACTTCGATAATGACGTTGCCGCGTGAATTCAAATAGGCTGATAGTATAACTTCGCCTTCTTTTCTCTCGGTCAGCGCTTGTTTAGAGTTTCGGACTAGGTTGATTAAAGTTTGTTCTATCATTTCCCGATCGGCATATACATTCAGACTACTCGGCGAAATGTTTGATACCAGTTTCACTGTATGCTCTGAAGAGTCGGCATCCATTAGCCGAATTACATGCTCGAATAGTTCTTGTAGATCCAATTTCGATTTCTTTGGGCTAGGGAGTTTGGTCAACTTGCGATAATTCGAGACAAATTTCACTAAATTATTAGAGCGCCTAGCTACAGTTACTGCCGCTTCACCTATCTCGTCTAATGATTGTCGATATTGCTCTGGCTTCAGAGCTTTTTGGTCCGCGTCATCGACCATGTCCACTATTGTCTGTGACAGGGAGGCGACAGGGGTGATTGAGTTCATGATCTCGTGTGTGAGCACTCTAGCTAGGTCCTCCCAAGCCTTTAATTGTGTCGTCTCCAGTTCATTACCAATGTCTTGCAGGCTAACCAGGCTCTCGGTGTCTTTGCCAGTGGTAAACTTGATCGAAGATATCATTACATCTGACTCAATGTCGTCGATGGAAAATTTCGACATTTGTTTTTTGCCAGCTTTGCTGCTTGCGATCTTATTGCAGAAATCGTCACCAAACTGACGAAGGTCGGCGATATTGAGTATCGAAATGGAGCCAAAGAGTTGCCGTGCTGCATTGTTTCTAAGAAGGATGGAGCCATCCTGAAGCACCGAGAGTAGTGGCGTGGGGATATGCTCAATCATTGCCGACATATGCCTGATTTGCTGCTCTTGCTTTTGTTTTTGCTGTCGAAGCTTTCCCAGAATGGTGTTAAAAGTTTCACCTAGGTCGGTAAAGCTTCCACCAGCATCTGAGAAATTAAACTGCTGCCCAAAGTCCGAATATCTGGCTGCCGAGAAAAAGCGTGACAACTCTCGATTGGTCTTGTTGATAAAGAACCAGAGTTCCCAAGTCAGGGCGAGTAAAATAAAAAACATAAACAGCGTAGTAGCATGAAAGCGGGGATGGTTAAACAAATAGATAAAACAATACAAGCCAACCGTTAATAGCAGAAAGCGCACAAGAAGCAGTAGGCCAAATCGATTAAATGCCATATTTTTCCATCCTCCGGTAGAGTGCGGCGCGGGTTAGACCCAATTCATTCGCGGTTTGACTTATATTGTAGTCATGCTTTTTTAAGGCTAGCACAATAGTCCGGTATTCCACTTGTTTCAGGTTTAGAACTCGCTCATCACCAATAGTGGTTCCTATTACCGAAGACTCTCCAGGGTTTGATGCTGCATATTTCACTTCTTGATTGAAATGATCTTGACCAATTTGAAAATCAGCAGGCTCGAGAATAATAGATGTAGCAAGAATCACTGCACGCTCGATCGCATGTCTGAGTGCTCGAACATTTCCGGGCCACTTATAATGGGTCAAGACATCGGTGGCCGCAGCACTAAGCTTCTTCTTCTGTTTATCATACTTTCGACAATACAGATCAATGAAGTGATTTGCGATCAGAGTAATATCAGCAGATCTCTCTCGTAGGGCAGGGAGGTGGAT
>NVUL01000047.1 GCA_002401885.1 SAR86 cluster bacterium | reverse complement strand
CGATAAAACTCGGCCGCTTGAATAGATACCTCGATCAGATGCTCATTAGGTTTGCGCGCCTGTATTCTGCGCCAAAGTGACATGCTGACAACGGATACTTTGGTAAACTCTTTTGCACCGATGGTGTTATTGCCATGCTGGCGGTACTGCACCAAGGGAATATCCAGGTAAACTAATTTGCCGAATGCTGTAGCAACTAAGGCCAGCCACCAATCGTGCATGATCGCGTTTTCAGGTATCGGTAGCGCCTTCTCTGCTAGAGACTCGTTAATCAGCGCGGTGCATCCTGTCACTAGATTGCTGATAACGAGATTGGGAAAATTATTCCTCTCAATTTCCAAACCCTGATAGCTAATCAAGGATTTGGCTATCACCGTATTTTGTTCGGAAACCACTTCGAGATCGCTATGAACAATTATGGGAATTGCAGAATCGTTATCCGCTTCCGTCGCCAGCATCGCCTCCAACAGCTTCTCTATCTTCTGCGGATACCACGTATCATCCTGATCACAGAACATCATATAGGTCGAACTCAACCCCATAGACTCTTTGTTCTTAAGCACGTAATCCACAAGGAAGGCGAAGCCAGCACTTGCTCCCATGTTTTCGCCATCGCTAGGCAAGAGGCGAATTCGTTCCGAATGATCCCTAACATAGCTCTCCAGAATGGAAACTGTTCTGTCAAGTGAACCGTCGTCTCTCACTACCAGTATAAAATTTTTGTGGGATTGAGCTAGCAACGAGTCGAGCTGCTCGCCAAGGAATTTCTCCCCGTTGTAGGTCGAAAGTAGTACGGCGATTTTTGTGTGTGCGCTCATCTTCTACTAAGCCAATGTCTTCGCATCACGTATGCCGGAGCGAAGATTATGAAAATACTGACGACGCTGCCCAGAGGTTATCAATAGCCAGCTCGCCTTTAGGGTGAAGCGAATCACATCGCGCAACTTCCATCCCAAGGGTGCGTAGGCCGCGCCGTAGAGGTGAATTCTATTCCTGCTGGAGTAGTAGGTGCGCGACGGATTGTGTTGTGCGAGTAGTCCTGCTTTCACCAGCGGATTGGAACTGCGCTCGCCGATGGCGTGATAGAGCACAGCCGCGTCGGTACCCACCAGATCGAAGCCTAGCGACTTGGCACGAAAGCACCATTCCAGATCGACATTATCAATAAAGTAACTTTCCTTCATGCCTCCCACTTCATCGATACATTTGAGAGTGAGCAGAGATCCGGACGTAATCAGAAAATCGGCGATGAAATGCTTTCCCTGACCCGCGAAGGATCGATCGGAACGCCAGAAAATCTTGCTGAACAATTTAAATGGTGTCTGGCGCATAGTCTGAGGATTGATAATTCGAGGGCCCACCGCGGCTATACCATTCTCGCTGAGGCGACTCGCCTCGATGTGCGCGTCTACCATACGTGCTATGAATAGATCGCAGAGACTACTGTCCTGGTCGAAGAGGAACACGTATTCATAATTTCTAGAGCGCGCTAAATTGATGCCTCGATTGAGAGCCTTTGCCAGGCCTTCGTTCTCACTAAGCCGGATTAATTCGATACAGCGCTTATAGACCATGATCGACGCTACCAGCTCATTGATTGCGGCGGAACCATTGTCGATGACTAGGAAGTCGGTTTCCTTATTGAGCTGACTAACGAGTTTCAGTAATGCAGTTAAATCGGGGTTGTAAGTAACCACAATGGCGCAACTACCCTTTTCGGCAGGATTAGTCACCTCGAGGCCGTCGCTAACTGTCACCTGGCACTTCCGCTGAGATAGTGAGTCGAGCTGGATCATTGCTTGATATGATCAGGAAATAGGCAATCGACAGCACGCCAAGGCTAAGGCCGACAACTACTCCCGCATCCAAGATCCCGCGCCAAGGTTGCGGCATGCTACGAGCGATAAGTACAAAACAGATGATCATAGTCGTCAGCGCGAAGGAGACAATCTGTCGCTTGCGAGTCGCATAGATATAGCCCATGCAGAAAAGCGGCGCGAGTAATAGGTGCAACGGTCGTGGATTATCGGCTAGATAACGGGCTCGAACGACAACCCTGGGCGCGAAGCCCAGATGGAACCCCTTATAACCTTCCGCATAGGCCATGTAGATTACGCTGAAAACCAATGCTAACCAGTGGACCTGGCTCATAGGCAAGTCTTCTAGCTCCAGCGCCATAGGCGCTAGTCTAAATATAGCGAATATCAGCAGGAATAAGACCCCACCAATACCCCATGCCATTCCAAATACTTTCAATTTGATTCACTGCCTAGATACGATGCGCCATTATAGCGGCTTTGCTGCAGAACCTGAAAAATCATTCTAGGGCAGCTCTGAACAATTCTATGGCGCCTAGGGACTAGTCACAGGTTTCGGACATCGCTTCTGCAGATAAAGTGAGATATTATTTCGCCCTGATATCGGCGGCCACAATCCCCTGGGATTATCTAACCGCCCCCTCTGCAGCTCACTACAGGATTGATCGAATGGGTGTAAAACTTGGTGTAGTGATGGATCCCATCGAATCCATCACTGTTAAAAAAGACACGACTCTGGCCATGTTATTGGCGGCGCAGAAGCGTGGCTGGGTGATCCATTATATGTTGCAGTCGGACATGTATCTTGATCAGGGCCAATGCCGAGCAACAATTCGAACCCTTTCGGTTAAAGATGACGAGAAGGATTGGTTCAGCCTTGGTAGCAAGACAGATATCGCATTGTCAGAACTGGATGTCGTTCTCATGCGCAAAGACCCCCCGTTCGACATGGACTATATCTATTCCACTTATCTGTTAGAGCAGGCACAGCGTGAAGGAACGATAATAGTAAACGATCCGCAAAGCCTGCGTGACTGCAACGAGAAGTTGTTTGCCACTCAATTTCCCCAATGCTGCCCACCACTGATCGTTGCCTCTTCACAAGAAAAGCTAAAGGCATTTCACAAACAGCACGAAGACGTAATATATAAGCCATTAGATGGAATGGGCGGCGCATCAATATTTCGAGTAAAGGCTGGCGACCCTAACCTAAGCGTCGTCATAGAGACGCTAACCGATAATGGCCGACAACAGATTATGGCGCAGAAGTTCATTCCCGATATTGTTAACGGCGACAAGCGCATACTAATGATCGACGGCAAGCCTGTGGCATATGCTCTCGCCAGAATTCCCGCTTCCGGGGAGACCAGAGGAAATCTGGCCGCTGGTGGCAGCGGCGTGGCACAGGAACTCACTGAGAAGGATCGTTGGATTTGTGAACAGATCGGTCCTGTTCTTCGAGAAAAAGGCCTAATCTTCGTAGGACTTGATGTAATAGGCGACTATCTGACCGAGATCAATGTCACTAGCCCAACTTGCATACGCGAGATAGATAAGGCTTTTAGTCTAGACATTGCTGGCGACCTGATGGACTGTATCCAGGCTAAACTAAACGCCGCCCGATAACAGCAATGCCCCAATAAGGCGGATACATGGCAACAAGCGATGAGGACCTTTCCAGAGAGCGTTTCGGCTTTACTGTGTTTCTCTCGGCTTGTGTTCACGCAATCATAATTCTGGGTGTCGGTTTTACCTACCTTGAAGAACTGAATAGCGAGCCCGCTCTTGAAATTACCATGGCACAGTACAGGAGCGAATTCGCTCCCGACGAGGCTGATTTTCTGGCACAGGAAAATCAAATCGGCAGTGGTACACTCGAGAGCGCCGCGGCACCTAGCACTCCCTTTAAATCCGACTTCAATGACGAAGTGATTCAGGAAGTTGTTCCGGTCGAGCAGGCACCAGAAATCGTAAACGACATAGAAATGCGAGACGCGGCCATAATCTCTTCGATTCAGAACGAGCAACAGGTGCAACAGCAACTTAATGAGCTCGAACCCGAAGACGAGAAACCTCTCTCCGAAGAATCTACTCCGGACGATCTAAGCCTCGCTATTGCGAGCCTGCAGGCACAGCTCGATCTACAACGCCAAGCTTATGCGAAGCGACCCAGAAGATATACCATCTCTTCCGCTTCGACGAAAAAGAGCCATGACGCACTCTATTTGGACAGATGGCGCAGAAGAATCGAAGCCGTTGGCAATATCAATTACCCACTTGCCGCGAGGCAGCAACAACTTTACGGAAGCCTCAGAATGCTGGTCGCGCTATTTCCAAATGGCGCGGTCTCAGAAATTCAAATATTGCAGTCCTCAGGGCATAGCCTCCTAGATCAGGCTGCGGTGCAGATCGTCAACATGGCTGCGCCCTTCGATCCTTTCCCGGAGGCAATGCGTGCCGAAGCTGATATACTGGAAATCATTCGCACGTGGCGCTTCCACGAAGGAAACGCACTAACCAGCTTCTAGGGTTGAATAATTCCATGACGCCCTAGAATTTATCTATTCATAGAACTATCACTCGCTACCATTCCAAGCAATGACCGACATCAATAGCCCAAGTTACTTAGAGAATCAGTTCCTGATCGCGATGCCGCAGATGGGAGATTCCTATTTTTCCAAAACCGTCACCTATCTTTGGAAGCACAACGATGAAGGTGCGCTGGGTATCGTCATCAACAAACCATTGGGGGCCTCTGTTGCCGATATATTCGACGAGTTAGAAATCGAGTGCGGCATTGAGGAAGGCCTCTTTCGAGAAGCACCGGTGCTAGCCGGCGGCCCTGTGGAACGAGACAAAGGCTTCATCATTCATGATGCCGGAAAGAACTGGGAGTCATCGATATCGGTAACCGAAGAGATCAGCATCTGCACGTCGAAGTCTATTCTCGAAGACATAGCGAGCGGCAACGGGCCTGAGAATTTCCTTATCGCACTTGGCTGTGCGGGCTGGGATGCGGGCCAACTGGAACGCGAGATCAACGCAAATACCTGGCTTACCGTGCCTGCTGACCCCGCCCTGATCTTCTCTGGCGACTATGAAAACAAGACGCAGCTTGCGGCTTCACTCCTAGGCATTGATTTGCAGCAACTTGCTCCAGACGCTGGCCACTCCTAAACTGGTTTATTCGTGATACTCGACAGCTTCCCCAATAGTGACGAACCAATTTCCGCCCTCGGATTTGACTACGGCACGCAACGCATTGGCGTGGCGTTCGGCCAGAGTCTTACAGGCACTGCTCAAGCCGTTTGCGTGCTGAAGGCGAGAGATGGCATTCCAGATTGGACTCAAATAGAAGCTTTAATAGGCGAGTGGAAACCGAGCCTATTTGTAGTGGGCATTCCCTATAACCTCGATGGTAGCGAGAGCGAGCTTATGGTTCGAGCCATCAAGTTTGCAAACCGCCTGAACGGTCGCTTCCACAAACCAAGCTATGGAATGGACGAACGTCTATCTTCAGTTGAAGCCGCGGAACAGGTACTCGAAGAAAACAGGGGCGCAAAAAAAAGAGCTGCTATAGATGATATAGCAGCTCAGATTATTCTAGAGAATTGGTTTTCGGAATTGGCTGCCAGCAAAAACTTAAGCAGCGCTAGATCCTAGAAGGAATCAGGCATCTTCGCCTTCATTTTCGCTTCTTCTCTACTCACCATGCCTTTCGCCAACAGATCTTTCAGGCATTGATCTAGAGTCTGCATTCCTACACTTGCACCTGTTTGTATTGCTGAGTACATCTGCGCAACCTTGTCTTCGCGAATCAGGTTACGGATTGCCGATGTGCCCATCATAATTTCATGTGCAGCAACTCGACCGCCGCCCGGTTTCTTTAACAAAGTTTGCGAAATAACGGACTGCAGAGATTCGGACAACATTGATCTAACCATGTCCTTTTCTGCTGCCGGGAATACGTCGATAACCCTGTCGATCGTTTTCGCTGCAGAGGTCGTATGCAGGGTGCCAAAAACTAAGTGGCCCGTTTCAGCAGCAGTCAATGCCAGTCGAATCGTTTCCAAATCTCGTAGCTCACCAACGAGAATGATGTCGGGGTCTTCACGAAGCGCCGAGCGTAGTGCTTCGTTAAATCCGTGTGTATCTCTATGCACTTCGCGTTGGTTCACCAAGCATTTCTTGCTCTGATGAACAAATTCGATCGGATCCTCAATGGTGAGGATATGCTCGTATTTAGTCTCATTGATATAATCAACCATTGCTGCAAGCGTTGTACTTTTGCCTGAACCTGTTGGCCCCGTTACTACCACTAACCCTCGAGGCACATCGGATATCTTTCTGAAGATTTCGCCCATGCCTAGCTGTTCCATGGTTAAAACCTTAGAGGGGATAGTACGAAATACCGCGGCGGAACCCCGGTTCTGCATAAAGGCATTTACACGAAAGCGGGCAAGGTTTGGAACTTCAAACGAAAAGTCGGTTTCCAGAAATTCTTCGTAATCTTTTCGCTGTTTGTCATTCATGATTTCATAAATGAGCGAGTGAACCTCTTTGTGATCCATTTCCGGCACGTTGATTCGACGGATATCGCCATCAACACGAATGAGCGGTGGCATGCCAGCGGTGATATGTAAATCCGACGCGCCTTGTTTTACACTGAATCCGAGTAGCTCTGTAATATCCATTAGTCTTCCTTACCGCTTTTTATAGTTTTTCTATATTTGACTTCTAGTGCTAACTTCCAGTTCTAGCCTCTTGCGTCAATCTTTGCATAACCAACTGAGAGCCCTGATACCACTAGCCAATAGTCACAAGCTCACCTATAGTACCTGTCCTGTAGTGAATATCCCATACCCAGCTAGCGCATAATTCAAATCAAAACGTGACCACCATAACAGATAATATTGAGCGGCTAAGCGACCGAATACTGCGGTTTGAACGCCAATATGGGCGCAGCGCTGGAAGCGTGAAATTGCTGGCCGTCAGCAAGCGACACCCTGTAGAGAGCATTATTGCGGCCAATGAGGCCGGCATTCAGGACTTCGGCGAAAATTATCTGCAAGAAGCGCTGAATAAAATCCAGCATTTGTCTTCAATGCACGTGAACTGGCACTTCATAGGGCCTATCCAGTCGAATAAAACCAAAGCTATCGCTGAGAATTTCCAATGGGTACACAGCATCGATCGCTTAAAGATCGCACAGCGTCTCAGCGATCAACGAGAACCCTCTGGCCCGAAGCTAAATATCTGCGTACAGATAAAACTCTCCACTGAGGCGAACAAATCCGGCGTAGAATTGGGCGAAGCCGAGGCTCTCTGCGACAGTGTGGAGGCTCTGCCGAACCTACAGTTACGCGGCCTGATGGCGATTCCCGCAGCTCTCCCAGATCTAGAATCGCAGCGCCGAACGTTTCGAGTATTGGCCCAAGAGTACTCTCGACTCAAGCCACGTTATGCACAATTCGACACGCTATCGACGGGTATGAGCAATGATTTTGAGGCCGCCGTTGCTGAAGGCTCCACGCTCATTCGAATCGGTACTACGATATTCGGTCCTCGCAACTAGTTCAGCGTCCAGCGGCGAGTTTCGAGCCAAGTAAACTAGTTATCTAGCCTGCTTTAAATAATCTATACCGAAAAAGTCATCCATGACTTTTTCGGTATGTCGTGCGCCAAAAGCTGGCGTAAAAGTGTCATTTCACTTGCTTTTGGCACACTCGCATTGCCCTTAGCGGGCAATGGTTGCACATCCCTGTGCAATGCAGTCGACCAGAAAAATGCTTGAAGCGGCAGTTTTCTGGTCAAAACTTCAGTGACAGATGAAGCTAAGTGATTTAAATCAATATCGAGATGCATTTTTCAGGGTCGACTAAATACGTTAGAATACGAGGCTGTTCTACGGCCACTTCCTAAGCAGCAATAGCATTCGGACCAGGCCAGGGAGAAATTTTGAAAAGTATTACGATTGGTTTTATTGGCGCAGGAAATATGGCCAATGGCCTCATTCGCGGTCTTATCGCCAATGGCACTAAGCCTGAGAATATCTGGGCCAGTGATCTGGACGATAGTAAGCTGCTGTTACTTGCCCAGGACTGCTCGATACAGACAGGCTGCAATAGCGACATAGCAAGCAACGCCAATGTGATCGTGCTAGCCGTTAAGCCACAGGCGATGAGAGATGCCTGCAAGGCATTGGCGGCAGACTTAGCCGGTCGCGAGGTGCTACTGGTATCGATAGCCGCAGGCATTACCACTGCACATTTAGAGAGTTGGTTTGGCGAATCCGCCGCTATCGTTCGCTGTATGCCAAATACGCCTGCCCTCGTCGGCATGGGTGCAAGCGGACTATATGCCAACGGAGCGGTTACCGAAGAGCAAAAGCAACTCGCCCAGGAGGTTATTAGTACCGTTGGCTTCGCCACTTGGGTTGATGCCGACTCAGACATCGACATTGTTACGGCAGTTTCTGGTAGCGGGCCCGCCTACTTTTTCCTGTTTATGGAAGCGATGCAGGCAACAGCGAAGGAGATGGGGCTGAGCGAGGATTTAGCACGAGCACTCACCTATCATACGGCTGCTGGCGCGGCTGCGCTCGCTCAGCACAGCAAGGATGACATTGCCACGTTGCGGCGCAACGTCACCTCACCCGGCGGAACAACTGAACAAGCAATCTTACAATTTGAGGATGGCGATCTTCGAGGCTTGGTTGCCAAAGCCCTAAAGGGTGCGAGAACTCGCTCTATAGAACTGGCCGCAGAAACCGATAGCACGTAGTCTCAGTTAGTTACTGGCTTTATATAGAATAATTGTTCTTTTACTAATAGTAGATAACATACAATATTTGGAACTAGATATTATGGGAAGCTCTGCAGCATTAATTTTTAGTACACTTACTGGAATATATCTGTTAGCCGTGTTGCTTCGATTCTTGCTGCAAGTCGCTAAGGCCGATTTCTATAATCCCGTTTCACAGGCAGTAATAAAGATTACTGACCCGATGGTGCGAATTCTTCGGACGTTTATTCCTGGCTACAAGGGCATAGATATTTCTTCTCTCGTATTAGCCTTCATCGTAGAGGCTGCCGCTATCTGTGTGCTGATTATTCTCTATGGTGGCACCATTCCTGGCGCCGGATATATCATTACCTGGGCATTCGTAGGTGTCGTATTATTTATAGTGAGCATCTATTACTACGCAATATTGGCGTCAATCATAATGTCGTTTGTTATGATGTTCTCAGGCAGCACGAATCCTCATCCACTATTGCTATTAGTTTGGCAGTTGACCGAGCCTGTTATGGCGCCAGTGCGGAAAATAATTCCTTCAATGGGCGGCATGGATTTTTCACCTATCTTTATTTTCATAGCCATTCAGATAATTCAAAATTTTATCCTCAGCACATTCGGCATCAATCAACAACATGCGATGGTCATAATCGGTATTTAGACAATCCACCTAGACTTTAACTGAGTCGAAGCTCTTGTTATGTACTATCGTTGGGAGAAAGAAGCCTTATACTTGGACTGCAGCATTCAGCCCAAATCCAATGAAGATCGCATAGTTGGAGTGGTCGGCGAACATCTGAAGATCAGAATCTCCGCAGCGCCTACCGGCGGGAAAGCAAACAAACATCTAGTTCGATATTTGGCGAAATTATTTCATACCAAACAGGCTGCCATTACACTAGTTAGCGGACAGACGGGTCGACATAAAAGACTGTGCATAAAGAAACCCCTATCTATTCCACCGGGACTAAAAATTTCAAAGGATACATCTTGCTAATACAGAGCAAGTTGAGAGACAGTTAAAAGTAGTTTAGATAAAAGGATTGAAGAAAACTTCAATAAGCATTTGCAATGCCAGACTCAATACCTACAGATTCAGTTGGCCTCATTACTCCACAGGTCTACAAATTCGATGAGCCGCTAACTCTTCGAAGCGGCACGGTATTGCCTGAATATGAGCTAGTCGTTGAGACTTACGGCAAGCTCAATAGCGAAAAGACGAATGCCATTCTAATCTGTCACGCACTCAGCGGTGACCATCACGCAGCCGGCTACCACAGCGAGAGTGATAGCAAGCCCGGCTGGTGGGACAGCTGTATCGGGCCGGGAAAGGCAATAGATACCAACCTCTTCTATGTCGTTAGTCTGAATAATCTTGGTGGATGTGCCGGAAGTACCGGTCCCGCCTCGATCAACCCAGAGACCAACAAGTACTACGGCCCCGATTTTCCTATCATCACAGTACGAGACTGGGTGAAGAGCCAACACCGACTGATGGATCGAATGGAGATTCCCGAATGGGCGGCTGTGGTAGGCGGCAGCCTAGGAGGCATGCAGGTGTTGCGCTGGGCGATTAGTTATCCCGACCGAATTCGCCATGCGGTCTGCATAGCTGCGGCGCCGAAACTATCGGCACAGAATATTGCCTTCAACGAAGTTGCTAGACATTCGATCACTAGCGACCGAGATTTTCATGAGGGACGCTACTTAGAGAAGGGCACCTATCCGAAGCAGGGCCTAATGCTTGCGCGTATGGTCGGGCACATCACCTATTTGTCGGACAGCGCCATGCGCGCGAAGTTTGGTAAGTCGGTTTCAAACTTCGAACAAGATACGGCGGAGAATTTCGGCAGAGACTTATGGTCTGGAAAACTAAGCTTCGGATTCAACGTAGATTTTCAAGTTGAGAGCTATCTGCATTATCAAGGAGAAAGATTCTCCGAGAACTTCGATGCGAATACCTATTTGTTGATGACGAAGGCGTTGGACTATTTCGACCCCACCGTGGATTTCCAAGGCGGCCTGTCGAAGGCATTCGCCAATAGCGACTGCAAATTTCTCCTCATGTCGTTCAGCACGGATTGGCGATTCCCGCCGGAACGTTCGCGAGAGATTGTAGCCGATCTTCTTAAGGCGGGAAGAGAAGTTAGCTATCTCGAGATCGAGGCCGACCAGGGGCACGATGCATTCTTGCTCCCTATCCCACGTTATATAGAAGCTCTGTCGGGCTATCTGCAGCGAGTACATCAGGAGAACGAAAGCGATGCGTCCTGATCTTGAAATTATTCAACAGTGGATACAGCCGAACAGCAAAGTGCTCGATCTTGGATGTGGCGACGGCAGCCTACTGCACTACCTGCAGACGACTAAGAAAGTGTACGGCGTTGGATTAGAGATCGATGCAACGAATATTCAGCACTGTCTTGATAGAGGCACGAATGTCATCGAGCAGAACTTAGATGAAGGGTTGTCTAATTTTCAGTCAGAGAGTTTCGATACCGTTCTATTGGCGCAGACGCTGCAGGCTCTCAGCAAGCCAGATCACTTAATCGATGAGATGCTACGCATCGGCAAGAACGGCATCGTGACATTCCCGAATTTCGGTAACTGGAAGAGTCGTTTGTATCTCGCAAGCCGAGGACGCATGCCTGTATCTAAATTTATACCCCACTCCTGGTATAACACACCGAATATTCATTTCTGTACGGTGAAGGATTTCGATGCGCTATGTAAAGAGAGAAACATTAAGGTGTTAGCTAGAACGGTAGTCGATCTCGAACATCAGGGTAGTTGGTACATGAAAGCCTGGCCGAACCTATTAGGTGAGATTGCTATCTACCACATCAGTAAAAACACGGACTAAGGGTTTTCGATAAGAATGCGTAAAGTGGTATTGGCTAGCAGCAATATGGGAAAACTTGTTGAACTACAGGCGATTCTCGAACAGAAAGATATTCAATTATTGCCACAATCGGAATTCTCGGTGAGCGATGCCGACGAGACTGGTCTTAGCTTCGTTGAGAATGCATTGATCAAGGCACGCCATGCCTGCCTCGCGACTGGCCTGCCTGCGATAGCTGATGATAGTGGAATAGAGGTGGATGCGCTCAAGGGCGAACCAGGAATCTATTCGGCGCGCTATGCTGGATCCCATGGAGAGGTTGCTGACAAGGAAAACAACGCCAAATTACTGTGCGAATTGGAAGGTATTAGCGAAATGGAGCGTAGCGCAAGATTTCAGTGCGTTATTGCTTATATGCGACATGCCAAGGATCCAATGCCGCTGATTTGTCAGGGTACTTGGGAAGGTCGCATACTGTTTAGTGAGGAAGGCGAGAACGGATTCGGCTATGATCCTCTATTCTATGTACCGAGCCACGGCTGCGCATCTGCTAAGCTGGATGCCGCAACAAAGAACGCCATTAGCCATCGAGGCCAGGCACTAACGCAGCTATTAGAATGTTGGAACTCCCACCACTAAGCCTCTACATCCACATACCTTGGTGTGTGAAGAAATGCCCTTACTGCGACTTCAATTCTCATGAGGCGCAATCGGACATTCCCGAGAGCGACTACGTAGATATTCTTTGTCAGGACTTCGATCGTGATTATGAGCATTGCAATAATCGCCCACTGCATTCTATTTTCATTGGCGGAGGCACACCGAGTCTATTTAGTGCGAAGTCATTCGAAAAAATTCTTTCGCATATACAAGCCAAGGCGTCTCTGAGCACTGAGTGTGAAATCACCCTTGAGGCGAACCCGGGCACGGCAGAGGCTGAGAAATTTTCCGGCTATTTTGCGGCAGGGATAAACCGCCTATCGATCGGCATTCAAAGCTTCGATGAGCGTCAGTTAAAAAATCTTGGCCGCATCCATTCGCCGGATGAATCTAAGCGCGCGATCGATTTTGCCAAAAGAGCTGGCTTTGAGAATTTCAATTTGGATTTGATGCATGGCCTTCCTGGCCAAGATGTTAGCGATGCACTCAGTGACTTACAGACCGCCATTGATTTCGAACCGCTACACATCTCCTGGTATCAACTCACCATCGAACCCAATACCGTCTTCTATGTGCGCCCACCTACCCTACCCGATGAGCCAATTCTAAATTCTCTGGAGGAAGCCGGGCTCGTTTTGCTCGAAAATTCTGGCTATCAACGCTATGAGGTATCGGCGTTCTCAAAGGAAGGCTGTCATTCACGGCACAACCTAAATTACTGGGAATTTGGCGACTACCTCGGCATAGGCGCAGGCGCCCATGGCAAGATTACCCTTGTCCAGACGAATACCATTGTTCGAACACAGAAACATAGACAGCCGAATCACTACCTGAGCAAAAGCATTCAATCAGACCTCAAACGAACCGAAATTCCGCTGGATGAGCGCGCCATTGAATTTCTATTGAATGCCCTTCGCAGTAGACATGGGTTTTCCGAGTCACTGTTTCAATCCAGAACCGGTCTCCCTTTTAGCGCTATAGGAAAGAAGGTAGAATACTTGATCGCGGGCGGGTTACTGCAGAGGACTGATGGCCGTATAGCAGCCTCAGATAAGGGTTATCGACTATTGAATAACTTGTTACAAGAATTTCTTTAGGGAGTCTCCATGGAAAATTTGTACGAGAAGCACTGCGAAGCCTGTCAGATGGGTGCCCCACTGGTAACCGATGAAGAAGCGAATGAGCTACTAATGAAGGTTCCTGCGTGGAAGCGAGATTTCCACGAGGGTGTAGATAAACTAACTAGAGAATTTCATTTCATAGAATTCAAAGACGCTTTCAGCTTTACCTACAAGATAGCCACATTGGCTGAGCGCGAGAATCATCATCCTTCCATCGTGACCGAATGGGGGAAAGTCACTGTGTATTGGTGGACGCACAAAATTAATGGTCTACACCTTAATGATTTCATCATGGCCGCGAAGACCGATATGATCGCCAAACTCTCCGCCCCCTCATAACTTTCTTAACATTCGCACGTTTTTGACTGGAGACTCTCCGTGTCGGTTAATTCTAAAACGCTATTTGAACAACTCAATAATGTTGTAAGCCTACCTAGCATTAGTTCTGCTAATGCTAGCATCGACACGAGTAATAAGCCGGTGATAGACCATCTGGCGGAGCAATTCGAATCGCTTGGATTTGAGTGTGAAATCATCCCAATCCCCGGTAGCGAAGCAACAAAGTTTAATCTCATCGCTACGCTAGGCTCTGGTCCCGGCGGCCTAGTTCTTGCGGGTCACACAGATACGGTTCCCCTCGATGAAGAACTGTGGTCGGTTGATCCCTTCAAGGTCACAGAGCGGGATGGCAAGCTCTTCGGGCTCGGCGTTACCGACATGAAGGGCTTCTTTCCAATCATCATGGAAGCGGTAAAACCACTACTGGACAGGAGCTTCAAAGAGCCTCTTATCGTTCTCGCGACGGCGGACGAAGAGACATCCATGCAGGGCGCACGCAGCATAGCGGAGATGGGACGACCCAAGGCACGGGCCGCTATCATTGGCGAGCCGACCGGCCTGCAGCCGGTAAAGGCGCACAAGGGAATCATGATGGATTCAGTTCGATTACTGGGGCAGAGTGGCCATTCCTCCGACCCCGCTCTCGGTAATAATGCGCTCGACGCCATGCACGCGGTGATCTCGGATCTAATGATCTACCGCGAAGAATTGAAGCAGAGGTACAGCAGTGACCTATTCAGCATTCCTCATCCAACACTGAATCTCGGCGTTATACATGGCGGCGACAATCCCAATCGAATTTGCGGTCACTGTGAATTAGAATTCGATGTTCGATTGATGCCGGGCATGCACATCGAGACTGTGCGAGGAGAAATAAGAAATAGAATCGCGGCTCTAATGGATCCTCTGGGGATTCAATTTGAATTGGCAGCCTTGTTTACCGGCGTGCCTGCTTTCTTTGCTGATGAGAACAGCGCCCTATTGAGAACCGCGGAGAAACTAACCGGCCACGCGGGCATCAGCGTAGCATTTGGAACTGAAGGACCCTTCCTGCAAGAATTAGGAATGGACACTATAATAATGGGTCCCGGCAATATCGATCAGGCCCACCAGCCTGACGAATACATGTCGATAGATATGATTGAACCCTGCATAGAAGTACTACAAAAGATGATTAGTCATCATTGTTTGTAGTAATGAACTAGAGAGATTCGAATAATGGACAACCAACAAGATAGCATTGGCATGATCGAATGGTTTCGTGCCTCGACAAGCTACATCAATACACATCGAGGCAAGGTATTCGTCGTGCTATTGAGCGGCGAGGCGCTGGCGGACAAGAATCTATCCAAGGTTGTCTATGACCTGACGCTGCTGCACAGCCTCGGCGTAAAGCTAGTACTAGTTCATGGTGCCCGGCCGCAAATTTCTGCCGCGCTAGAAAACAGCGGCAAGAACTCATCCTATCATCGCAATATTCGTATCACGGAAGCAGAATGCATCGAGACTGTGACGCGAGTTGTCGGTGGAGAAAGTGCAAGACTCGAAGCCCTCTTCTCCATGGGTATAAGCAACTCCCCGATGCAGGGGTCTGATGTACGTCTTTGTCGCGGAAATTTCGTAACGGCTAAACCTGTTGGGATTCACGATGGCATCGATTACCAATACACAGGAAAAGTGAGAAAAATACGCGCCACTGCCATCCAGCAACAGCTAGACCAGAATAATATTGTGCTGCTTTCGAATCTAGGCTACTCGCTAACTGGCGAAGTCTTCAACCTGTCTGCAGAAGAAGTAGCGACGGAGGCATCTGTTGCACTGCAAGCTGATAAGCTAATTCTGATGATTCCGCAGGCCGGCGTCCTTGATGACACGGGCAGCTTGATTGCCTCGCTAAGCGAAGAAGATGCGAGATTCTATGCGGACAAACTTGCCAAGTTAGATGAGGAGTCGCAGTGCATTAGCCGTGCTCTAGATGCTTCTCTGCGCGCCTATTCCAACAAAGTTCATCGATCGCACTTGATTAGCTTCAAGGAGAATGGCGCACTAATACGTGAGCTGTTTACACGACAGGGAAACGGCACGCTAATTAGCAGTGACAGCTTCGAGAATTTGCGCATCGCAACCATTGAAGACGTCGCCGGCATACTCAAGCTAATTAAACCCTTAGAGGAAAATGGTTCACTCGTAGAGCGTTCCCGTGAATTGTTAGAAACAGAAATCGATAACTTCAAGATCGTTGAGCTAGAAGACTCCGTCATTGCCTGCGCCGCGCTCTATCCTATTGGAGAAGAATTCGCAGAGATCGCCTGCATCGCCATTGACCATAGCTTTCAGAAGAACGGCTATGGCGATCGTCTCTTAAGCAGCCTGGAGAGTCAGGCCAAGACAGCCGGCATCAAGACTATCTTCGTATTGACTACTGTTGCATCACATTGGTTCTTGGGAAAGGGTTTTGTGGAAGCAGAACTTAGCGACCTACCCGAACACAGACAAGAGCTATATAACTATCAGCGCAAGTCGAAAGTATTGCTAAAAAAACTGTAGCGAAAGATTCGAAAGTTTAGCTTATTCTCTCTAACACACAGATGCTGTAGTCATAAGCATTCGATTCGTCTCTCTGGTATTCCTCGCGCGAGGCTTCTTTCCATTTAGATTCATCGTACTCATGAAGATAGGTATCCCCTTCGACTTCTGCATGCACGCGCGTAAGATGTAATCTATCTGCCAGCGGCAGCGCCGCCTGATACAACATCGCCCCACCGATTACGAACGCCTGCTTACTGCCGGTCTCTTCAGAAATAGCTACTGCTCTCTCAATTGCCTGCTGCAGAGAACCTACCACTTCCGCACCCTCGGCCTGATAATCTGCATTACCAGTAATGACGATGCTGGTTCTTCCCGGTAGCGCGCGCCCTATAGACTCCCAGGTATTGCGCCCCATGATCATGCAATTCCCCATGGTGGTACGCTTGAAATATTTTAGGTCTTCAGACAGATGCCAAGGCAGACCGTTGTCTCGTCCGATCACTCTATTCTCAGACATGGCGCATATCAATGCGAGGTTCATAGTACGTGCCCTTTAAAGAAAGTAGCTTCGAGGTGATTAAACTGAAAAAGGATAGGCAATGGGATCATGGTGCTCATAACCATCGACTTCGAAATCCTTCAGAGTCACCCAAGTCTCAATATCTTCAAGCGATTTTATATCTGGGTTGATATGCAGCTGCGGAAGATTGAACGGCTCGCGCTGTAGCTGAACATCGCGCATTAGTTCAACCTGATCTTCGTATATATGGGCATTAACGATCTTGTGATAGGCAAGTCCCGCCGAGTTGCCAGTAATCTGTGCTACTAGTGCCAACAAAGTAAAAACCTGAATCTGATTGAAATTGAGTCCAAGTGGCACATCACAAGAGCGTTGATAGCTCGTAAGATAGAGCACGTCACCGAGTAGGGAAAACGTATGAGTGTGCATGCACGGCCGAAGACAGCCTAGATCGAATTCACCGGGGTTATAGAACGTTAAAATTTCGCCACGGTCGTCCACTGAACGCTTGAGGTTATCGACTATCTTCTTCAACTGATCGATGCTCGTCCCGCCCGGCTTCTGCCAAGCTCTGCCTTGAACGCCATAGACTCGACCCATGTCATCTGTACCCTTGCGCACAGGATTACTCAACCATGCCACATTCTCGTTGGCATTCGCGTCCCATGATTTAGTACCCAGAGCGCGAAAATCTGCGGCATTATCCAAGCCCTTCAGATAGCCAAGGAGTTCGGCGATAGCCGCCTTCCAGAAACTCTTGCGAGTGGTAATGATGGGGAACTCGTTTCCACCGACATTATAGGTCAGGTCTGCATTGATAACGGTGAGGCACTTTTTCCCGGTACGCTCGTTCTCAATCCAGACACCTTGATCGACGATCCGCTGACAGAGATTCAAATATTGCTGCATGACGCTTTTTCTTCTATCAATAAGTTAAAGGGGCCACTACAAAGAGTTAAGTTGCGGCTGAGGCTTCATATAGGCAAGTATCAATAGGATCAAACCACCGATAATCAACGGGATAGACAATACCTGTCCCATAGTCAGCCACTCGAACGCGACGAAGCCGAGGTGCAAATCGGGCTCGCGGAAGAATTCAATGAAGAACCTGAAGCTTCCATACCCGATAGCGAATAGCCCGGTCACCGCCATTCGGGGTCTAGGCTTAGACGAGAACCACCAGAGGAAAGAAAATAATACGATTCCCTCTAATACCACCTCGTAGAGTTGAGAGGGGTGGCGTGCCAATTGATCAACGTGGGGAAAGACCATACCCCATGCCACATCAGTGGGCCTGCCCCACAGCTCGCCTCCGATGAAATTGCCGAAACGGCCGGCACCGAGGCCGAAGGGTACGAAGGGTGCAATGAAGTCCATAACCGCGAAGAAATCTTTCTTGATGCGGCGCGAATACAGGAAGAATGCCAGCAGCACACCGAGCAGTCCGCCATGGAAAGACATACCTCCTTCCCAGACCCGCAGTAACCATATTGGATCGGAGAGGAAGCGGTCGAAATTATAGAACAATACAGAGCCCATGCGCCCGCCAAGAACCGCTCCCAATGCTCCGTAGAACACCAAGTCGGATATTTGCTCTGCTGTCCATTCACCGGGTTGCTGCTTCGCACGGATTGATGCCAGTCCCCAAGCGCCCCCGAAGGCGATCATATACATAATGCCATACCAATGAATGCTTATAGGGCCGATGGCCAGCGCTACTGGGTCGAACTGGGGAAATGTCAGCATGGGTCGGTGTCGCTTGTATCGATTGAGGTGCCCGTAGGCCCGTTAGCAGTCATTATACTCAACCTGTGACAAGAAAGATGGGCAAATTTCATTGGGTAATCTTCACAATTCTGTCCATTCTCTTGATGAGACGTTAACATAGCAGCGATGTGCCTAATCATTTTCGCGTACCAGACGGACCCTCGTTTTCCGCTGGTTGTAGCCGCCAACAGAGACGAACTCTTTGCCCGACCAACCGCTCAAGCCGCCCTCTGGACAGATGAAGAATCAGGCCAACAGATACTCTCTGGAAGAGACAAACAGGCTAGAGGTACTTGGCTGGGTATTACTCAAAGCGGGCGCTTCGCCGCAGTAACGAATATAAGAGATCCGTCTCAGACCGAACGCCGACCTAGATCTCGTGGCGACCTAACGCGACAGTTTCTGGGCGGAACCAATTCCCCCGAACAATATTGCGCAATGTTGGCTCAGAATTATGAACAATTTGCCGGCTACAACCTACTCGTGGGCGATAACAACTCGCTATTCTATGTAAACAACCACGAAGAAAAGATCTGGGAGCTAGAGGCCGGGGTTTATGGATTATCGAATGGCCTATTAGACTCCTCCTGGCCTAAGGTAGACAGAGGAAAAACACGTCTGCAAGCGTTGATGCAGCAACCTGGAGAACTAACTACCGATGCCCTTCTCGCGATGATGGGTGATAGGTCCCAAGCAGAGGATGCGGATCTGCCGGACACTGGAATCGGAATTGATATTGAGCGTAAATTATCCTCTGCATTTATTCTGAATCCAGAAAGGGAATATGGAACCCTGTGCTCTACCGCTCTGATAGTCGATCCGTCCGGACTTACTCGCTTTAGCGAACAGAACTTCGACTCGCTCGGCAATAGAACTCAGGGCCATGCATTCCAGCTACCATCGACTTAGCTATCGCAGTATTTATAGCACCGTCCTAAGAAAGAACTAGTAAGCAATCGCGAGGCCTCTATGTATATACCGAAACACTTCGAGATCATGAATGAGGCTGAGATAAGTAAGTTCATCGAAGCAAACTCCTTTGGTCAGCTAATCTCACTGCACGATGCTGCAATCGTCTCTACTCATATGCCTTTTCTCTTTGATGCAGAAAGTAGAGTACTTGTCGGTCACATGGCAAAAGCAAACCCGCAATGGCAGCAGATACAGAATCAGAAAGCTCTCGTCACACTGCAGGGTGACCATGCGTATGTAAGTCCAAGCTGGTATGAATCTGAGGGAGTTCCAACCTGGAATTATCAGGCCGTGCATATAGAAGGAATTGCAGAGAGTTTCACTGACCCCGAGAAACTGAAGCAGTTGGTAGATACACTCACCGAACAGAATGAATCTGGCTATCCTTTTCCTTGGAAACCCAACTACGCCGCCTCAATGCTACGCGGTATCATAGGCATCGAGATTACGATTACTTCGATACAATGTAAATTTAAGCTCAGCCAGAACCGTAGCGCGCAAGATCAATCCAATGTACAAGAGCATTTAGCCCACGGCGGACATGAAGCATTAGCAGATGCTATGAACAAGTCCTAACAGATTCGCCCTTCTCTAAAGAGTTTGCAAGCTTTCACTATTGCTGTATGTTTGCCGTAGATTCCTAACATCGTTCAATCAGACATCCTGCAGGAGAAAATTGTGGCTAACGAAGGCTATCATGAACCCATCGAAGAACTAAGCGATGAGACTCGAGACATGCATAGAGCTATCACTTCTTTAATGGAAGAACTGGAAGCTGTAGATTGGTATAACCAACGCGCCGACGCATGCAAAGACCCAGAATTGAAAGCGATCCTAGAGCACAATCGAGATGAAGAAAAAGAACACGCGGCCATGGTTCTCGAATGGATCCGACGCAGGGATACAGCTCTAGACAAAGAATTGAAAGACTATCTGTTTACCGACAATAAAATCGACCACTAGTTCAAAGAGTTATTCGCCGATGATTCCTGCTGATGAAGCCCTGCAAAGACTGCAACAAGGAAACGAGACATTTCGATCCGGCAAGGGCTTTCATCTCGAAACAGAAGCTCTACTAAAACTGAATTCGCAGAAAGATCAGAAACCTTTCGCGATAATACTCGGCTGTTCAGATTCGCGAGTGCCTGCAGAGATCGTATTTGGGCAGGGAATTGGCGACCTCTTTGTCATTCGCGTCGCAGGAAATATCGTCGCGCCCTCGCAGATTGCAAGCATCGAGTTTGCCGCGGAAAATTTCGGTACTCGTTTAGTAGTCGTCCTCGGCCATTCCAGATGCGGCGCGGTACTAGCGACACTGGAGCAGTTGGACAAACCGGTTGAGAATCGCTCACCCCATCTCTATTCGATAGTCGATAGAATTCGTCCTGCAGTGGAAAACCTACTGCACTCCGGAATCGACGCAGATTTAATGACCCGCGCGGTACGATCCAACATCGAGGCATCCGTTAACAATCTGCAGCTAGGATCAGACATTCTTAAAGATTTAGTTTCCGAGAAGGGCCTAATGATAGTTGGTGCCGAATACTGTCTCGATACAGGCCTAGTCGACTTTTTCAAATAGAATCAGGAGCGCCACAGGAAAACTTCCGCCGATCACTATTACCTGATTAGAAATGCTATGGGCAACATTTACAGACTAGAAACTGCACGCGTAGTGCTGCGCCAGTGGCAGAGCGAAGATTATGCCGAGTTCGCTAACATGAATGCAGATCCCGACGTGATGCGTTATTTCCCTAGCTTACTTTCTCGTGAAGAGAGCGACACCCTAACCAAGAAGTTTGACAATCTAGTAATCGAGAAAGGCTGGGGGTTCTGGGTTGCTGAACGCAAGAGTGACAGCGCCTTTATGGGCCTCGTTGGCCTGAATCAGGCAGATGACCTGCCAGTTACCAGCTGCGTGGAAGTTGGATGGCGGCTTGCTAAAGCCTACTGGGGCAGAGGCTATGCAACAGAAACTGCAGCGGCTTCGCTACATTTCGCATTTTCCATCCTAGAGCAGGATCGTGTCGCCGCCTTCACCACCCTCGCAAATTCTCGTTCGCGGGAAGTCATGTCGAGGCTGGGAATGAAGGATCGGCAAGAGAATTTTCTACATCCTAGAGTTTCCCAAAGCAGTGGGTTAAAGGAACACGTCTACTACCAGATTTCTCGCGAGAGATTCTATAGAAACTTCAAAGAAGATTGCGTGACTATTTCGTCACAGTAGTGCCCGTCAAGCTGGCCAACTGCTTACTGTCTAGTTTGTGCGAGAGGATCGCAATAGACGATCAACACCGGCATTATACAAAGCCAAATCTACCGCACTTCGAATCATGTCCGCATCATCTAACTGCATCACGTTTTCTAGAAGTTCTTCGGCGACGTCTAATGTGATGCTACGTAGCACCGACTTTACTTTTAACAACGACGCAGCGTTCATGGACAACACATCATAGCCCATGGCCATCAACAATACAGCCGCACCAGGGTCGCCTGCCATTTCTCCACAAATACTTACATGCTTGCCTTCTGCCTGAGCCGCATCGACAACTTGTTGCAGTGCTCCGAGCACGGCAGGGTGAAAAGCAGAATAGAGGTTGGCCACACGAGGGTTATTTCTATCCACTGCCAATAGATACTGCGTGAGATCGTTGCTACCTACGGAAATAAAATCTACTAACTTGGCAAGAGCGCGAGTCTGATAGACGGCCGCGGGCAACTCTATCATAACACCCACAGGTGGAAACTTTACCTTCAGCCCTTCCTGAATAAGTTCGCGGTACGCTTTCTTGATGAGTTGCAATGCCGAAGTGACTTCGTTTATGTTGCTGATCATGGGTAACATGATCTGTAAATTATCGAGACCAACGCTAGCTCGCAACATAGCATGTATCTGCGCCGTAAAAATCTCAGGATGATCCAGAGTAACTCTAATACCACGCCAGCCAAGAAACGGATTAGCTTCTTCTATCGGAAAATAAGGCAGAGATTTGTCGCCGCCAATATCGAGTGTACGCATGGTCACCAACTTCGGAGCGAAAGCCTCTAGCTGCTCACGGTAGATTTGATATTGTTCCTCTTCGCTGGGGAAACGTTCTGCAAGAAGGAAAGGCACTTCCGTTCTGAACAGCCCAATACCTTCGGCTCCCTGGTCTAAAGAACGTATAACATCTGTCATTAGTCCTGTGTTAACCCACAGATGTACTCTGTGATGATCCGCTGTCTCACAAGGCAGGTCCTTCAAACCTTCAAGGCCTTTGTCTAACTGATCCTGTTCCTGAATCGTTTCGAGAAAACGAGCACGGACCTGATCCGAAGGATTGGTTGTTACCTCGCCCTTATAGCCATCGATTATGACTTCCTTGCCATGCAATTGAGTATAGGGCAGATCCAGCGCTCCCATTACCGTTGGTATGCCCATGGTTCTAGCAAGAATCGCAACATGAGAGTTGCCCGACCCCTTTACAGATATCAGGCCCTTTAACTTGGACTCGGGCACTTCCGCCAACATTGAAGGTGTAATTTCTTCGCTGACGAGAATAGTATTATCCGCATACTCTGTTTCTACAACGACCTTCTCTTGCAAATAGAACAGTATGCGAGCACATAGATCCTTGATATCGATTGCGCGCTCGCTAAGATAGGGATCGTCCATCTCCTCGAAACTTCTGACGTGTTCGTTTGCTACGTAGGCAAGCGAACCCTGCGCCCAGTAGCCCATTCTAATTCTCTCGACTATCTCGTTGCCGAGCGCAGCATCATCTAACATGCGAACGTAGACATCGAAAAGCTGCCGCTCTTCTTCCGCGACCTGCCCCGCTAATTTCGCATGCAGACTGCGCATGTCTTGTCGTACCAGCTCTAGGCAGCTATTGAAAAACTCTATCTCGCTCTCAATGTCTCGAGTACGGCGTTGAGGTATCTGACTAAGGTCAGCATGCGGGAAAACAACGACAGCCTCGCCGATGGCGACACCGGAAGACCCTGACACGCCAGGAAATACCGTGTCTGAGGTTTTATGACCGGAGGGACTAATACCCTCTACTGCCCCAGTTGCCTCCGCGTGGGCAATTACACCAGAGAGCTGAGCGGAAAGCGTTATTAGGAATGCTTCTTCACTTTCGTCGAAACGACGTCGCTCCTCGTGCTGAACAACAAGCACCCCTAGCACTGAACGATGGTGAATAATCGGCACACCAAGAAAAGAGTGATAGTGCTCTTCACCGGTATCTTTCAGATAATGAAAACTCGGATGCAGCGAGGCATCCTGCAGATTGATCGGTTCGGCATGTTTCGCGACTAGGCCAACGAGACCTTCTCCTGCTTCTAGGCTGACGTGTCCGACCGATTCTTTCTTCAATCCTTCGGAGGCCATCAACACATGTGCATTGATATCCTTATCGAGCAAAAATACGGAACACACCTGAGTGTCTAAGGCCAGGCGCACTTTGTGGACGATAATATCCAGCGCCGACTGTAAATCTCTAGCCGCATTTACTTTTTGTACAATGCTTCGCAATCGCTTGAGCACTAATTTTTACTCCAGTGTCTTAACGTTGCGAAAGCACTTTCGCGATCGATAAGATACTCGTTTACTTCGGTTCGACTTGAAGGGTTGATTCCCAATTCTAGAAATCGAATCGGGAGTAGTGCAGTGTCTGTCTACTGCTTGTTCTTATTGTTTTTAACTTCCGCTTGGTAGCACCTCAGATACTTAGAAGCTACTTATAGGGCTGCCTATATAACTACTAAGGGGAGTCTCTAACTGTTGCAAGGCCTTGCGATAGACATCCCGCTTAAACTCGATTACCTGATCCACCGGATACCAAAAGTTTACCCAACGCCAATCATCAAACTCTGGTTTTCCAGTCTTACTCAATTCGACCCTACTATCGTCGCCTTCGAGGCTGAGCAAAAACCATTTCTGTTTCTGGCCAATACAAAGCGGATCGCTGTGTTGACGGATAAAGTTCTCAGGGAGGCGATAGTGCAGCCAATCTTCAGTTTGATGCAGAATCTGTACATCGGCCTCAGACAAGCCAACCTCTTCATCCAACTCTCTAAACAAGGCCTCTTCCACGGACTCGCTTTGCTTAATCCCGCCCTGAGGAAACTGCCATGCACTCTGCCCTATTCTTTTCGCCCACAGCAACTGTCCTTGCCTATTGCAAATAACAATGCCGACATTTGAACGAAATCCTTCTGAATCTATCACTGCTACCAACCCTTATGGCGAAAATGGTAGTCCATTGTTTCACAAACCTTCCCTCCTGATCAATGGCCAAACTTAGGCCTAAACCATTATTTCCATTTAATATCAATAAGTTAAGCCGACTACGAGCAAGCCAAAAAAACCCGTTCAAGAGCTGTTCCAGTGCAGAATTGCGCCCGAGACGGCTATAATGCTCGAATTGCTTGAATGGCTAGTGTGTCAGCAAGCAAACTACGATGAGAAAAGGGAAGAGAATCAGTATGCAGTCGATCAGTTCACGAAAGTTAGCCTTATTCGATCTAGATAATACGCTACTAGAAGGGGACAGTGATCACGCCTGGGGAGAGTTCTTGATCAGCAATAACCTGGTCGAAGAAGAAGCCCATCGTGAAAAAAACGACCACTTCTACGATCAATACAAGCAGGGTGCGTTAGATATACATGGCTACGTCGCATTTACTCTTGAGCCTGTTATACCGCTCGACAGTACACAACGAGCGAAACTACTTGCTGAATTCATGCAGCAATCTGTAGAGCCGATTATTCTAGATAAGGGCCGCGAGCTCGTGCGCACGCATCTAGAGGCGGGAGATTTTTGCATTATCATTACTGCTACGAATGAGTTCATCTCAGCGCCGATCGCCAAACTCTTCGATGTAGATCTGCTAATAGCGACCGAACTGCAAACTAGTGACGATAGATACAACGGAAAAATTTCTGGTACGCCCTGCTATCAAGATGGAAAGGTTTCTAAGCTCAATGCATGGATAAACCAGCAAGAGAATCGTTTCAATCTGAGCGATGCCGTGTTCTACAGTGACTCCATAAACGACCTGCCACTACTACAAGAGGTAGCGACGCCAGTGGCAGTGGATCCCGATCAGAAGCTACGCGACAAGGCAAAATCCGAGGGCTGGAAAATTCTAACGTTACGTAACTAGTGCATCATTTAACTCTTATGCAAATACAACTCAGTTTAGGTTTGTACCTACAAAGAATGGGAATCGCCATGCTGGCGGCAATGCTTCTTGCCGGGTGCAGCGACGACACACCCGAGCCCCAAAGTGTTAAAGCGGCAAAGGAAACTGCTCCCAGCGCATTCGAGTTACTCAACCCTGAGCTGAGTGCATCCGCTAAAGAAATAGCTCTGGATTATGTGGAACAGATTGGCACCGACCTCAATCAAGTGGCGATTGAGATTGAAAAATTTCAGTCTTCGATAGTCACGCTAATCAATCAAACAAGCAGCGAAAATCTGAGTCGCTCGAGACAGGCTTGGCGAGAAACACACAGTGCATACGAGCTCACTACACTGCACCGATACTTTACTACGCAGCTACTTGAAGAACAGAACAGCTTAGCGCTAATGCAACTTCAGTATCGAATCAACCACTGGCCAATAATTCCCGGATATATCGACTATGTAGATGGCTACCCCGATAGCGGCATCGTGTACGATATCAATGTAAATTTGGACACTGACTCTCTGCGTGAGCAACATGGTTCCTTTGACGTGTCAGAAGTGACACTGGGCTTCCATGTGATTGAGTTTTTGCTTTGGGGGTTCGGTACAGATTCAGACACCCGTCCTGCTGCCGACTACCGGGCCAGAGAAGAACTAACCCCAGAAGAAATAGAAAGCGGCTACACACTCGAACAACTAAGCAACAACCGCAGACGACTTTTTCTAAGCGTCGTCACGGATACCTTAGTCGATGATTTTCGAGCGTTGCAATCTTTATGGTTTGCTGAGGCACCGGGCATAAGACGGCGAATCGAATCCACATCCGGAACAGAACTTATCGTCATTCTCGCAGATTCGATGTCGGAAATGCTTACGGAAGAGTTGCTACTGCGCTCTTTGTATCCAATGTTGAATGGCGATTTTGTAGAGAGCATACAATCTCCCTATAGCCGGACAACACAGAATGCAGTGTCTAGTCAGCTAAGTGGGCTGGAGAGACTGCTGCTTGAACTCCAGACTGAAAATGGCACAACCTTAGGCCTTGTTTTCTCAACCATATCAGACGAATTTTCTGAGTTCTTCTACCAGAACTTCGATTCGAGCAAGTCCTGTCTTGTATTGCTATACAGCAACATGGAGAGTGATTCAGCAGTCCCTACGAACGAGAGAGAGACCGAGATCGTGGAGTGTATCAACCTGCTGACCAATATGATCGACTATAACGACAGGCTCAAATTCGATCTCACGAATTAGCCCCATGAATTAATTGAAGCGTCTAACGAACAACTACCTCGATCTCAACAATCAGATCGTCTGCTAGCTGCTCCAACTTGTACTGAAGCGCTTCCAACGCGATCTGCTCCGGCACCTCGAGAGTCGCTTGCGCCTTGAATAGAGTGTCGGACGACATGGGCGCCGGTGTACATTCCGTGTTGAGCCGTTCCACATTGATCCCTAGCCCCGCTACGGCGGCAGAAATTTCCTTGATAATGCCAGGGCGGTCATTGCCTACCAGACTTAACTCAACTATTCGTGATTTTTGATCGGAAGACTCATCTGCCGCTTTTTCAATGACAATTTTTATCTCCGAGGAAAGCTCATTCAGTTCTTCTATAAGTTTTTCCACACGGTCCTCATTCACACTAACCCGCAATATGCCTGCGAACTTTCCAGCCAGTTGAGACATGCTGCTCTCGAGCCAGTTGCCTGAGTTTGAAGCAATAATCTGTGAAAGCGATTCCACTAAGCCCGGCCTGTCATCAGCAATCACGGTAAGTACTAAATTAGTCGTCATGTAATCCTCTGCATTGATTCGTTAATAGTTAGACTCCTCTTCCACCCAATCCGCAGCGTATAAGCCGCTAGAAGAGCCCAATCTGATTGTTTAGTATTTTATCCATAGAGGATGATTTGAATACCAATATGGAATCTGCGATGGGTGCTAGCTGCCTTTCTAGATAGAACTCGTAGTCTATCGCCGATTCACGATACTGGCGAGGCTCTGCTCCATTAATTGTCATGATGTATTCGATCCAACCTCCCGACTGGTACAGACTCGGCAATTCTCGTTTCCTGCGAATATCTTCCGCCTTGCGTGCCGCCTGCGCATGGGGCGGAACATTCTTAACATAGTCCTTCAGTTTTCGGCGCAGGCGTTTACGCAGAACCAGTTCGTTCTCGTACTTTCCATCACCTAATTGTTGGACCGTAAGCTTTATGTAATCTTCATAAGGTTCATCGAAAAAAATGCGTCTATACAACTCTTTCTGAAATTCACGTGCCAAAGGCGACCAGTCGCTTCGCACCGATTCGAGCCCCTTAAACAAGAGATGCAATTTGTCTGGATTGCCACTGTCAACAACGAGACCGGCATAGCGTTTCTTGCTGCCTGCATCTGAGCCTCTAACAGTAGGCATCAGGAACTTGCTGAAATGTGTCTCGAACTCAATTTCTAGGAAGCTGGAGATGTCATACTTTTCTCTCAGCCTATTCGTCCACCACTCATTCAGTTTCGATGTAAGGTCGTCACCGATTAGTTTTACTTGATCAATTGGAACCGAGCCTAGTAGAACGAACACAGAGTCCGTATCGCCATAGATTACTTGATAACCTGCGTCTTCGATGAAATTTTTGCTCTGAATCAAAATCTCATGCCCACGCTTGGTTATCGAACTTACTAGACGGGAATCTAAGAACCTGCACCCCACCGTTCCGAGGATGCCATAGAATGAGTTCATAATAATCTTGATCGCCTGAGACAACACCGCATTCTCACTAACCTTCGCCTTGTCGCGTGCGGACCACAGGGTGGAGATCAATTCCGGCAGGATGAATTCCACACGAGAGAATTTTCCACCGTCGTAGCCCTCGATCGGATTCTCCTCGAGTGCGGCAACGGCAAGGGCCAGCGGATCTACATGGAAGGTCCTTATGATGCTCGGATATAGGCTCTTGAAGTCTAGAACGATCACGTTCTGATGAATGCCAGGAATAGAGCCCATCACATAACCCCCTGGACTGACGTTACTGACAGTGGATTGGTCGACGTGCGGTGCAACGAATCCCTTGCGATGCAGCCGAGGAAGATAGAGAAAGTCGAAGGCCGCAACAGAACCACCGTAACGGTCTAGTTCCAGCCCCGTCAGCAAGCTTCGCTCCATGGCAAAAGATATGAGCGCCTCCTTCTGAAAGATGTCCCAGACCAGGCGGCAGTCCTCGAGGTTATAGCGCGCTAGTGCTGGTTTATCGTTACTGAAAAGCTCTGTGATTTCCGCGCCACGTTGATCAACATCGTCTACTAATTTCCCTCTGTCCAGTAGCTGGCGCGAGACGTACTCCAGAGAAAAGTTCTCGAATTGATAGGTGGCGGAACGCATTAATTCGATGCCATCCAGCACTGCCCGGCCCGGCAACAATGCGTAAAATCTATCGTTGCTATCTCTTGCCTTACGCCAGCTGATGGCCTCGTTGTTACGCCCTAACAACAATGGCATTTTTAGCCGGTCACAGAAGTCTTGCAGGCAACGCAGGTCGAAGTTCACTATGTTCCAGCCCATGATCACGTCAGGGTCTAAGTCTCCGATCTTCTTAACGAACGCGCTGATAACCTCACGCTCGGATCTCAGCTGGTAGAGTTGCAGATTGTCGCCATCATCAGTCTCCCCAGTGGAGTCCTCAGTTGGGCCAACCATATAGACTATTGAGACATTATCCGAATAGATCGCTATTGAATAGAGGGTGCTTGCTTGATAGTCAGTCTCTATATCGATAGAGACTGCACTAAGCTGTGGCCGATATTCTGTAGCACGCAAATCGCTGGGCGCGATGTCGTTAAAGTTATCATTCTCAGTCAGGCTCCCCTCTATGGAGACAGCCGCCGTAATAAAACGCTCCATGAGGAAACGATCAGTGGGTTTCAGGTCTGCTTCTGCTACTCGAATATCTTTTTGAGCGAGCCGATCTCGAATATCGTAAAGCTTACGCTGACTCTTGAGATAGAGTGCCGACATGGCTTCAGTATCGAAGTTCTTCAGCTGCGTTGCTGCAATTCGCCAACCAGACATCGATGCAAGAATTTCTTCTACTTGAACTTTCTGCTGCGTAGGGAAGAAACAGACAGCTTCCTGTCCGGAGAAGCGAAGGCGCAGAGGACCGGCTTTGCTGGCCAACCAGAAAATAAGATCGATACCCGCTCCGGATTCAACCCACTGTCTAGTGAGTATGAATCCGTCGAATTCAGAGTTTGAGGAAATTAGGGGCTAGATGCGCACAGTTCGTGGGAACTGAGCGAAGTTTTCCCAGCGGCTCACCTTATCTGGAAGTTCTTCGGCCGTCGCTTGTACATTACCATTGACGTCAGTCACGCGAGATACAATCGTGTGCTCTCCCGGCGTAGCATTGTTCCAATCGTAACGGAATAGCTTCCAAGAATATTTCGTTGATCGTGGATTAATCTCGGCGCGCTCCCATGGACCGTCGTCTACTTTGACTTCGATACTTTCTATAGATGTGCCATCGTTAAGTACAAAACCTTGAATCTTATGTTGGCCACCCATCTCAGTAACACGAACGATAGAAGACTTCAGGTTCATGGTGGTAACAGAGTTTTCAACCCAGCGTTCTACACCACCTATGTTTTCTTTCTTCAGAGTCACGTAGTCACGGCCCATGAAGCGGCCCATATATCGAGTATCTTGAATATGGATCTGGTTTAGCCATTTTACATTGGCAACGCCATACCAGCCCGGGATCAATGCACGTACCGGCTTACCATGATAAAGCGGAAGCGGCTCGCCATTCATCTCGAATGCAAGCATATTCTCAGGTCGCATCGCATCGTCGATGGATAGACTACGTGCAAATGCTTTCTCGACCTCTGTCTCGCGAATCGTCTCGGTTTGGACATCGGTTCCAAAGAATACGATTTCCTTAGCGCCGTCTTGAATACCTGCCTCTTCTAAAATACTTGCCAGCGAGACACCACGCCAGCGCGCGTTACCAATAAGTCCGTGAAACAATCCTTGGCTATTACCGCCACACTCAAATCCAACCTGCTGTTCGATATTGTCTCGGGCCATGAGTTCTGAAAGAGAAAACTCTAACTCATTATCTACCATGCCTGTCACTTTCAGCGTATAGGAATTGTTGTCAATCTCTGGCTGACCATAGTGCTGTACTATGTAGTAATCTTCGTTGTCGGTGAAATGGGTCGTTATTTCGCGCGTATCCAACCAGTGAGTCGAGTTTGGTCGAGCCGGGCGCGCATTGAAAGTATCAGGCACGTCAGTAAAGGGAACGAGTTGCTCGCCTTGAGCTAGTGCGGGAAAGATAAACCCCGGCACTGAAGCGGCGCCAGCTGCCAATGCTCCGGTGCCCAGAGCACCTTTAAGAATATCGCGTCGAGAAC
This sequence comes from SAR86 cluster bacterium, assembly GCA_002401885.1. Lineage (GTDB taxonomy): Bacteria > Pseudomonadota > Gammaproteobacteria > Pseudomonadales > Pseudohongiellaceae > UBA9145. The sequence goes on along the minus strand of NVUL01000047.1, from coordinate 26,818 downwards.
TATCGGTTGGTTTGTCATCTTGATTCATGATCTTCTCTCTTTTTCTTGGTTCCGCTGGCCCTCAATCTCTCTAGGAGAGGCATCAGCACTGGAGTCGGTCCTTAGTATTAGTCGAACAACCTTATCACAACAAACTAGTGCGAACCCAGTTGAAAAACGATGAATTCACGAATTGTCAGGATAGTGAATTTATTTCTTCTTCCAGCCTAAAATTCTTATTGGTAACGATGGATTCTAGCACCTGAATACGGTCCTCAAGCTCCAGAGCTTTCGCCTTCAGGGCGACATTTTCATCCTGCAAACTAGTACTGAGCTGGCCAGCACCACTTCTCAACTGCTCGGTGCGATATTTTAGGTAGACTCTGAAGCCAATAAAGGCAAATACTATTGCTACGATTAGTACTATTGAGACATCTTCACTCATCTGTAATTACCCTTCTAACTAGATTTAGGAATAGCTCTGAGCAACGCCATTACTGCGGAGACTAATGGACATCGACTACTCGCGGTTTTAGACGCCGATTCATGTTGGCACCATTCGGCCGATGATTCAATCGGGCAGCAGAATTGCGTGCTTCGCCTAGCGGCTAGGCCACTAAGATTTAGTTCAGCTTAAAGCTGTATAACCGAAGAAACTAGTATGAGTATTATTCGCAGTAGCCACGATTTTCGACTAGCCGTACCGAGCTCGATGGAAAACACGCAAGATGCCGACGCTTGGCTGGCATTAATGAGTGACAGTGGCTGGCGCGTGCTTACCGATTTCCGAAATTGGCCCAATTGGATTCCTGGAGTACGCGGTGTAGAGCAGGCGGACTCGGAACCCCCGGCAAGAGGCACAAAGCTACTGGTAGATAGAGGACACAAAACAGCGACCTGCTGCATCGATCGTTGGGACCCGCCTCGAAGCCTGCAAATCAGCATCAACCTTACCGCCGGTGAGTTAGCCTACGGCTTCCTTATTGAAACTAGCCCTAAGAATGCAGAAATGCGTATTTCTCTGGATTTGGAACGCAGCCTAATTGGCATGTCTCGCATCGCCGCATTTTTCTTCAGATGGCGACTACAGAAACTCGGTCCTAAAATACTTGCAAATCTAGCCGCTAGAACAAGACTGGCAGAGAAGGACTAGGCCTAGTTACTATATATAGTGGCTCTTGCTACGGACATCCCCAACAGCTTGATGTGGTCGATACAAACGCCGACAATTTCAATAAAGTGGCACAAATTGCTGATATTCCAGTACATTCTATATAATGTGGTGTGGTTCACATTTGCACGGCGTGAATCTGCTATTTCCACTTCAATTTGAAATACTGAGAAGTAAGTCATGTTTTTGACGGGTGTATTTTAGGAATTCTAAAACCAAGAATAAGAACTGATCACTATGAATTCGAAGGCAAGTACTAGTCTGTTTGCGACGATTGACCAAAATAGTCGTGTACTGCTATCTATCGATAAACTATCCAAAGGCATAGACAACTATCATATCGATGTAAAACTCAGCAGCAAATTCTCTTCTGATATCAAAAAATTGGTCGCCCTGCTCGTCTCCCAGATCGCTATCCCCAAACCTAAACACTGGGATAACTCCAATGCCTTCGAGAAAATTCGCACTGAATACTTAGACATGATGACGATTCTTATTCATCGTGTTAAAACCGATCTCAGCGCCGACGAGATTTGTTTTCTTCAATTTGCGGCAATCAAAATTATCCTGCGAGTAACTAAGGCAAAGCTCGATTCTGATATTGGCAACGTCACTTCACGATTAGCCGATCATAGAAATAAGGGTTCCTCTGAGGCATTAGCAACCGATCAACGCTTGTTCTGGCTTAAGAAAAACTACGACTCGATTCTATACAACGTTAATAAACAAATATTTGGCCAGCTGCAGCGTGTTGAGGAGAGGCAGCTCGCGTCTATTCGCAAACAGTTTCTCGGCGAGGAATACAAATATATAGTCGACGTTCTTTTCAACCCAATTCTTCTCGTTTCCGATCCAAGTGCATTGCCTCTCATGATAAATGAATTCTGCGTCTATAGCTGGAATGGCGAAGCGACAGGTTTTATTGATCTCAATGCAAAGATTGAGAAACTATTGAATAAGAGGCTAAGGTTACTTCCATTACCAGCGATTGGCGAAGACTCAACCGCAACTATTGCGGAGGCTGAGATTCACGATGAGCTAGGCGGACTATTTCAGACTCAAACATTCTTCGGTCCAGCAAAAGATACCAAGGCTCTCATCACAGAAGAACTTAGCTGGCTCGAGTCTCCGGAAATTATTTCCGCACTATTTGATAGCAAAAAGAATAGAGAGCAGCTGGCCACAGTACGAGGTGAACATGGTTTTGGCGCTTGGTGGAAGCGACGCGGCGAAACTAGAAATCTAGAGCGAACTCTCGCAAAATTTTTCAAGCTGCTACGCTCTGAGAAAATTCTAGCGCAGTTGCTTTCGTCACACCATATGCGACGGTCTCTAAATCCTCTGATCATGGAACAGATCGATCTAAAGACTGCCTGCCAGTTCTTGAGCGGGAACATAACAACTAGCAAACTACAGGACAGTATTAGCGGTGGAAACAAATTGTCATCTGAGCAAGTTAAGTCTCTGGAATCTCTGAAAGCCAAAATCAAAGATCAAATATCTAATGCAGACGCCGCCGATTCTCTCAAACTATTGATCGACGTAAGTCGATATCGTCGAGCGCTCAAGTATTTTAGATTCGCACATCGCGTATTCAATCGATTTACATTACTAAGCAGCGAACAAGATCTAAAACTTTCAAAGTCGGCCGGCACTCTGTATCTGATGCCAACTAGCACCGAGATTGAAGAAGACGATGAGCGTATCTGCCACCATGCAATCATGAAGGCCGATGTGCGCGGCTCTACGACAGTTACAGATGAATTGCAGAACAAAGGTTTGAATCCAGCCTCTTATTTCAGCATGCGCTTCTTCAATCCCATAAATAAAATTCTGGAAACTTACGGCGCTACCAAAGTGTTTATTGAAGGTGACGCCATAATTCTGAGCTTCCTCGAATTCGAACACACTCCGCAAGAGTGGTTCTCCGTAGCAAGAGCCTGTGGCTACTCCAAAGACATGCTGAAGATTGTAGGCTCGAACAATCGCTATTCTACTCAGATGGGCCTTCCCCTTTTAGAATTGGGGGTGGGCATTTGCTACGCAGACGTGGCCCCGCGCTATCTGTACGATGAAGATAGATCAATAATGATCTCCGGTGCGATCGGTGACGCCGATCGCATGTCTGGCTGCTCTTGGATTCTCAGAGAAGCGATTCAGAAGAGCCTTTTCAATATCGACGTCTTGCGTATGGCTGATGGCGAATTCGGCAAGGGCGAGAAAGGCCAGCAATATATTCGCTACAACGTCAATGGCATCCTCCTCGACGATGCAGCATTTTCGAAACTAAGAGATGAGATCACTCTTAGATCTGTGCGCATGAAACTTAATGGCAAACAGTATCTATTCCACGTTGGCCAATATCCTGATACTAGCGGTCGCAAGAAGGATTTGATTATTAGAGTGGGAAAAGTTGGAATCTGGAAGGGCTCACAAGTTCATGAAGATCCAGATACTGATGAGGTATACTATGAGGTAGTTGTAAATCGAAAGGTCACTAAACTGGTGCTAGAAACAGTGAGCGAAAAAGAGACCGCCACTGCCTAGACGTTTACCGAGCCATTCCTGTTAGTGCTGATGCCCACCCGTGCCATGCACATGGCCATGTGCAATCTCTTCTGCACTTGCATCACGAATACCTTCCACCTGCACTTCGTAGTAAAGAACTTTTCCTGCCAGAGGATGATTGAAATCCACATCGGCGTTAAACTTCCCAGCCTTGAGAATAACAACCGCACGCTTCCCTTGATTGGTATCGACTGTCGCAGGCATCCCAGGCAATATTTTCTTTACCGGACCAGGAAACTGCAAATGCTTGATCGGAACTCGCTGTTTCGAATTTGGGCGACGAAGTCCATAGGCATCATCTGGCTGCAGAGTAATCTCAATCGCGTCACCCACCTTCTTGCCTTCAAGTGCTTTTTCCAGCCCCACCACTACATTGTGAAACCCATGTAGATAAGCTAGTGGCGCACCTCCGTGAGACTCTTCACGCCACTCCGCTCGCTCACCGTCTTCTCCCACTTCGGCCAGCCGATAGTGAAAACTAACTACCTTATTCAAGGTGATAGTCTGCTCTGTCTGTTCTTTTGCCGATTCTACTTCTGACATTTCGCTCTCCTGAGTGAGGAGAGGATTCTAGCAGATGATACTCGCTTAGTTGTAGTGTCTTCCCCCGATGCACTATCTTCATCGTGCTACTGCTGCGCAATATCCGGTGGCAGTAGCCACTGACCGGTGGTATTTTCACATTGTACTAGGGCGCCGCACGAATAAATCTATGACACCCTAACTGGAACACTTTAATGAAGCATGACGACCCAGATTCGAAACTGCCTGTACCAACGCTCTGTGAGAATAATCCAGAGACTTATCTGGATGGGCTCAATCACTATCTAGCCCTCTCTTTCTCCCTTCCGGAGCGGATAGCGCGAGCGCTCGGCTCACTAATCGGCGGCAGCACGCTATTGCTAACCAAGACCCTGATACCGACAGCTGTGAAAAATTCGAATAGCTATCGGTTCACCTTTGGCATGTTTCAGGCCTTCCTGATCAAAAATGTTGCTCAACTGGACGACTTCCATACAGATACAGAGCTACAAGAGCATTTCCTGAATCGAAAGTTGCTAGGAACATCTCTAGAGGCAGCCGGCTTATTAACCATGCACCTTTCTCCGGTTTGGGTATTCGCTATTGCCTCTGATGCCGCCAAGGGAGGTCAAGTTTTTTTGAATCGCCTGGTTCATCATTTGAAAGAACATGACGTAATCTTGGAGGAGAGTAATCCCGATTCTCTTGAGCAAGTTCTACTCGCGATTCATGTTATGGGCCGCCAGGGAGCTACGGCGATCGATACTCCCCCATTATCCATGGTGGAAGTAGAGGAATTAGCGGCACAACTTCGAGAATCCACTGCTTCGTTGAGGAGAAATTCGGCCAACCTACTGCCTCGCTTCGAAGCAATTTGGAGCCAGATAGACCTGGTTGTTAAGAAAGAGAACCTCAGCACGGAGCAGGTTCTCGGCATGCTCTCGGTAAGCGCAGCTTCGATCGCTCGGACTAGTGTAGGTACCGCCGGTGCGATAGGTAAGACTGGGTTTTATTTTCTCGATGAGATAATCTTGAATGATTACAAAGAGACTTTGGTTGGCATCATGGATACCGGCTCCCTGCGCTACATGCAACAAAACATGCAGCCTTTCGTCCAAAATGCTCAAGCTCATTTCAATTTCAAAATTGAAACTCGCTCACAAATCTGGTTCAAAAACAGTATCACTAGATTGATGCGGCGAATACAATTGAAAAAGTAGATTTCCAATCTGAAACTTCCATTTAGTGTTGACTAAATTCTGCAAATTTTTAACTAAGTCCCACTGTTTTAAAGAAGTTATTACCATAGTAAAATCATTGTGATAGCTTGAAATCACTCTATTTACTACGAATTCAATGGGATTCAAGATAGAGGAAATCATTCACGTAATTTTCATCAATGCACGGAGGCTGCATCCGGCTAGAGAATCTATTTTCCGCCGTCGAATGGAGCGATAAACTATGAATCAGGCCCAATTTTCCAAATTTTCACCGATCACTGTTGCTGTAAAAAAGAATGTTAGGCAACTTCGATTGAACGCTGGCTACTCTATGAATGAGGGCGCACGTCTACTCGGTGTGTCTCGCAAGCAGCTAGAGGATATTGAAACTATCCGCAACTATGGCTGCCATTTAGACCTCGAGTTGCTGGCTAAGATGAAGGTCATCTACAAGACCTCTTTAGATGAACTGGTAGGTGAAATTCCCGAAGACTATTACTCGGACTTCTATGTTCGGCCTCGGAAAAGGCTGGGGTCGAAGTCTCGCTAAGCTGCTGCACCCAACCACGCTGTAGCCCGCGCAACGACCATTAATGAGCAGACCCAAGATCGTGGATCTGCTCAGGCCGCAGCACTAGTGTGAAGTTGCCCACATCCTGCCATGTGGCTGAAAGTGCCGAAATGGTGTATAATTTTCGGCTTTTGTGGAATTAGAGAAAGTTAAGCATGGCAAATAAATCAAAAAAAGACGCGGCGGTAAGTAATCGCGCAGATCTAGCACAACACGTAGACGCATTCTTAAAGTCAGGCGGTAAAGTTCAAGAAATTCCTTCAGGTGTTAGTGGTCAAACCTCGACCAGCGGCCCAAGACAGATAGTGCTTAGCCACAAAACCAGTTCTTGAATCTAACTGTAACTACTCGCGGAGAATCTGAGCAGGCTCTCTCTGCGTGACCTCGGCATGGCTTCCTTGGATCCTCTGCTTAGTCTTGCCTGAAAACTACAGCTGATTAATCTCGTAGCCCTTCTGCGAGAGCAAGTCTAGCAGCCCGTTCTCTCCCACAATATGAGCCGCTCCGACCAGAACAAACTCTGTGTCGGCGTCTTGCAGCATGCTATCGATCTGAGGAATCCACTTCAAGTTTCTTTGTAAGAGCAGAGAGTCATAGAGCTCCGGCGCTTCTACCTTCATATCTTCCACGAAAAGCTCGGATAAACCCTCAGCATCACCCGTACGCCAGGCCCCGATCATGTCCTCCATAACGTCAGCTGTCTCTGCAAGCTCTTCCAGAGAAAGCAGAATGAATTCGCTCTCGTTTCCCGCACCCATTGCCGCAATAAACCCTATTTGTTCCTGCACTGTCTCCAATTGCCCTTCTGCTTTTCCATCAGCAACGGCACGAGTGTGAAAGAACGCATCTACGCCTTGAGGGGTAAATCCCATACTCTGAAATACAAGTATCTGAAGCGTGCTAATGAGGAGACCAGGTTTGAATTTATCCAACATAGCTATAGGCAGTCCTGCCGTCGCTGTATAGGCAGAAAGAGCCCTGTAGGCCTCGTCACTCAGAACCGTACTCAAAGACTTATCGTCGCCATAAGTAAGCTGTTGCAACATTTGGGTTTGTACCGATAAGTCGCTCATAGCACCGATGTCTGTTTCGAAGTACAGCTCGGAGCTAGCCTGATAGGCCTCCTCAAATTCACCAGGCAGGGGATAATCGCCTGGACGCAATAGATGCACCGTTCCGCCGAGATAGATAACGTTGTCACCAGAGCGCACTGACCAGACTGATGTATCTGCTTGCGCCTGTGAAAGACTAAGTAGGAATGCACAAACGAAAACCGCACATGGCCGACGAATCGACTCCATTAATTCTTGCATCTTTACTCCCTCCTACTGATAACTACTACTTCTCAAACAACGCGGCTGCGTGTCTAGCATAAGCGCTCGAATCAGATATTTGCTCGCGGGTTTTACACGACTATGGGTTAAAGGTAGCATGCCCGCAACTAGCGTAAAAGCGAATCAAGGCGCAGGCCACACAAACCCACTATGTCAAAACTGGTATTTAGACTACGTAACGTTCCCATTGATGAGGCTCAGGATATACGAGAGCTTTTGGAGAGCAATGACATTGCTTACTTCGAAACTTCGGCGGGGAACTGGGGAATTTCATTACCCGCTATTTGGATTCATGAGTCGGAGAAGTTCGAATTCACACGCCAAATAATCGATGAATATCAGAGTGAGCGTACCGCGCGATTGCGCAGAGAATATCAATTGAGCAGAGCGAACGGAGAAGCGAAAACTGTTTGGCAGAACTTTAAAGAAAATCCGCTCCGGTTTATCGCCTTTTCAGTGATAATCGCCGTCATACTCACTATTTACATGCGGGTCTTTGTATTCTTCTGAGCTGCTCTTCGAAAGCCGCTTCAGTAATTAGTTAAACAGCTAGGCCAACTCACCAAATTCGTCCTGCTCATTGTGACTCACGACGTTTTGTGTGATATCCGAATTTTCTGCAGGAAAATTGAGATCATCCTCTGGGGGCGTCCATATTCCTTCGCAGCTCTCGATGAACTGCAGACCGATTTCGCGCTTGTCGACACGCGTCACCTGGACAGGCAGTGCAGGCATGGAGTCGTCCCAGCCGTCACCGCGAATTTTCACATCCAATTCCATCATAACGAAGAATTTTAGGTCTTCATCCAGCTTTATTGATACTCCACTAATTGACATATCTTGGATATCACAGGTAATTGTGCCAAGTAATGGGTGACTAAGGCTTGCCCAGAAATCAACCTCGACCCGTTTATGTCGTCTTCTTTCCATCATGGCTACATACTCGCGTTACTTATTCTATAGCGATAGTTCAATCGCTAAGTCTAATTTACCTGGGAATCCAATTGAATTCGTGGTTCTTGATTAATCGTCCCACTATGTGATCTGGCGCGCAATTCTACACACTATCTGAATCAATTGCTTACTTACTGCATACGATGGTAGAAAATTTCTAGATCACTAATCCGTTACGAATAAATTACTATTGGCATAAACAGGAGCCTACCGAACTAAATCTCATAAGCTTTTATCTAACAGTTGACCAATTGTCTTCGGACTATTTACTGCGACGCTTTACAGTGCTGGGATTGTATTATATAAAATCATCAGGCTTTTGTTGGTAGTTCTAACAGGGGGAATTCGCTAACAATACTTGGCTACCCTGGCATTAAAAGGAGGTGATCCCATTAATATTTATTCTATTAAAGGAGCCTCCAGTTACTTTATCTGAGTAGGCACGTAAATACTCGATCGGGTAATTGGAGAGGCATTGTCGAACCTAGTTGTTGAACTCAGTTCGCAATTTCTTTGCTCCCACAAGAAGTATTTCCCGCTATCGCGTTTAGTGATAGCGGGATTTTCTTTTAAGGGAAGCAATAATTTTGCGCTTGGCTAGCGACTACCGAGATAACTTCTTAGCCTTGCTGGAAAATTCTTCTTGATCAATGCCTGCTGCAAGTTCCATTCATCCGCCGCTTCAATTTCTTTAAGAAATATTACTTTGCCAGACTCCAATACGGCTATTGGAATACCATTCTCAAAGAGCACTCGATTCTTGCTGAGTCTCGAGAGTTTACGGTTAGGCAGAATCAGATTTAGCAGGTTTAGCGGATCGACTGCTGAGAGGCTGTAGTATCTACGCTTGTTTCCATCGACTTGTTTCTTGAATTTGCGCAGAGTATCCACCGTTTCAGGGAACGCAAATTGTTCACCGCCAACACCGGCAACGAATCGGCCACCGCGAATAGTGCCACGTAACTCCATCTTGCGCAGAGCCGCAAGCAATACTCGCCACGGCGGTGCAAACAACTCTCTCTCTAACAGACCGCGGAATATAACTCCCCAGCGCTGCAAATAGATACCGATAAGTCGCTCGAGTTGTTCCTCATCGAGAACCTGCCAGTGCCGACTATTCGTTCGCGGTTGGTTTTGACTCTCGTCTGTTTCCAGAAGGCTCCACCTGCCAGCATCTTCTACGCCGAACATGACTCGACGGCCTCGCCTTTTATGCACACTTGGCTTCTTCTTATTCGGGGTTAGCAAAGCACGTAAGCCCGTAAAGCTATCGCTAGTTATCCGAGCCATCGAAACGAGTTCGGCGAGGCCTTGTTCGAGCTGTGCCCTAAGCAAGCCTGTTCGTTGTTGAATCTGATCGAAGAAACTTGCACCATTCTTAGCCAGATCAGATTCAATCTTCTTAGCGAGCTCGCTAAGTGGCAATGGTTCGTCTTCATTGTGCTGATTAGCAGAAAGTGCCTTCCATATATCCAGGTTGGCACGACTGACAATCGATATAGGAGTCGACTTAATAGGTCCCGAGGAACTGGACTTAGGCCCGTCATTGCAGCGCTGCATTCGCAGCGAAAGATTCGGCAGAGAGTAGCGACCCCACACCACCTTGCCGCTGATGCACATCGCATCCAGCCAGCTAGGGTCGTAGTCGACAACTCTCGCGGGATAGAGATCTGCCTCCCAACTCGCCGCCGGTGCAGCTATGCCATCTAACAGGCCCAGCGTGTTCTGCACGCGCGTCTGGCCATCGAGTGCAGGTTCTTTATTTAAAGTTGAATTCGCTGAAGGGTCAGCTATGGCAACTAACTGATGCGTATCGAATAGAAATTCAGTATAGGTCTGTAGCGATACCGGCTTAATGCTTTTGCGGTGTGCATCGATTGTGTATCGATGTATTCGCTGTAGTAGTCTTCTCTCGCACCACTCGACAACAACGGAAGCACTAGCTTGATGCTTGCGCGCCGCTTGGGTGAACTGACCCTGAAAGGCAAAACCTTCTACTTCCAGTGTTATCAAGGCAAGATCGACGGCAGCGACATCGACGGCTAACTCGTTCGCTAGTTGCTGTGCTTGTATGGGCCCTAAACATTCCAGTCGAGCTCGCACTATCTCGCGAAGTGCATCCGCTCGATCCCACTTCTGCTCGAATACAAAACTTGGAATATTCGGCGATGTCCTCAACGCTTCCAACTCTGGATAGACTGCCATGAAGCACCCGAGCTTCTCCGTAGCTATCCATAATTCGTTGGACAGCTGAGACAAATTGAGAATGCGCCCATTATCGAGTAAGACTTGATGCCAGCGCTGATAATTCCTATTTTCCTCAAATTCCTGCTTGCTCATATAGGCGAGACTATAAAGGCCATCGTGCATCTCTTCGACATTGTTTATGTAGGGCCAGGCCTCATCTTTGACCCGCGCGATCGCCCCCTCATCTAACAGACTAAAATCTTTCTCCTCACCTGGGTCGGCCCAACTCCTATTGCGAATTGCATTGGTGCGACGTTCCTCAAACGGTGCATCATCGAGGAAGGCATAAGGCCTAGCGTTTATAATTTCCTGCGCGAATGGGGAAGGCTCCCGCAAATCTTTTGCAATTAGCGTCAGCTTACCTTGTTCGATATCGGCGATGAGTTCGGTGAGCTCCTCGATGTCCATTGCCTCGGTCAGACAATCATGAATGGTCTGATCGATAAGCGGATGTTCGGGCACTTCGCGTTGACCTGTTATGTTTTCTGCACAGGCAATCTGATCCGGAAATACATGCGCCACCAGATCCTCAGCATCCATGCGCTGAAATTGAGGAGGCACTCGCTTGCCATTTCGATTTCGCTGAATGGCAAGCGAGCGAGTCGCATTCCAGCGCCAACGAACTTCGAACATAGGCGCATCAAGTAATGCCTGCACCAACACATCTCTAACGGTTGCGGATTGTAAGTACTTGAATACATCATCGAGTGGAAAGCTATGAATAGATCCTAAGGAAATAACAATGCTGTCTTCATTAGCAGCGGCTTGCAGTTCGAAATTAAATGACTTACAGAAACGCTTTCGAAGTGCCAAGCCCCAACCGCGATTGATACGGCTTCCAAAGGGCGAATGAATAACAACATGCATATCGCCCACCTCATCGAAGAAGCGCTCCATCACTATGGAAGAACGGGTAGGCATCTCTCCAAGAGCTTGCATTCCAGTCTGCAGATAATCGACCAATTGCGCCGCTCCTGCGCGGGGAAGGTATGTGTTATCGACTAGCCACTGCACCGCTGCATTCGCAGAGTCATTGATTAGCAGATCCGCAATTGTTTGGCGTAGATTTGAAACAGCCTCGGACAGTTCTCGCGTTCTACCGAGACCTTCGCCGAACCAAAAGGGTATCGTGGGCTGCATGCCGCGGGCATCGCGCACTCGAACCTTAAGTCCATCGACGCGTAACAGCTGCCAACTATGAGTTCCCAGCGTGAAGACATCGCCTGGAAGCGCCTCGAGGGCGAAATCTTCATTGAGGCTGCCTACGACGATATCTTCGGGATCAAGCACGACTTGATAGTCAAACATATCGGGGATGGCGCCCCCATTTGTCAGCGCGATTAGGTTAGCGCCTCGTCTTGCCCGCAGTCGATTGTTGATCGCATCGAAGTGTAAGTGTGTGCCCCGACGTCCACGCCTAGTGCTATAGCCTTCCGCCAGCATCTGCACGGTGGTATCGAATTCTTCCCGCTGCATGTTTCGATAGGGGTAGGCATTGCGAAACAGCTCAAAGAGGTCATCCACGTCCCAACCACCTTCCTGTTGATCGAAGAGCTCACCTGTCTGACCTGCTTGATCGTGGGTTTGTGACGAGACCTCAGCGACGATCTGCTGGGAGAGAATATCCAGCGGCTTCTCCGGCATCACGATGCAATCCAATTGCCCCTCACGGATACTGTGCAGCAGTGCAGCGCATTCAACTAGGTCATCGCGAGTCAACGGAAAGAGGATTCCCTTGGGCGTGCCGTAGATTGAGTGCCCGCTGCGACCAACCCGTTGCAAGAATTTCGCTATGCTCTTCGGTGAAGAAAACTGTACAACTAGATCGACCGAGCCGATGTCGATGCCCAATTCCATGGAAGCAGTAGCTACTAACACTGAAAGCGTCCCCGCTTTCAATCGTTGCTCCGCATCAAAGCGCAGTTCTTTACTCATGCTGCCGTGATGGGAGCAAACCGCATCTTCGCCTAGGCGCTCCGAGAGAGCCAATGCCAGTCGTTCGGAGAGCCGTCTGGTATTTACAAAAACTAACGTCGTCTGATGAGTCGAAATTAATTCAACCAGACGCTGATAGAGTTCTTCCCAAACCTCGTTGCTCATCAAAGCCGATAGCGGCGAGCCAGGCACTTCTAGGCGGATATCCATCTGTCGACGGAAGCCTGCATCCACGATCTTGCAGTCGACCTCTTGCTCGTTATAGTTGCTGTTACCGACTAGATACTTGGCAACCATCTCAATAGGCCGCTGCGTCGCCGAGAGGCCAATACGCTGCAGCACCTGTCCCGAATTCTTAAGCACCAATCTTTGCAGTCGCTCCATAGAGAGCGCCAGATGCGAGCCCCGCTTATCACCAAGCATGGCATGAATCTCATCCACTATTAGTGTAGACACATTTGCCAACATGGCTCGCCCACTCGCACTGGTCAGCAGCAAATAAAGGGACTCTGGCGTAGTAACTAATATATGCGGTGGCTGCCTGGCCATCTTTTGCCGCTCACCCGCTGGCGTATCGCCTGTGCGAACAGCGATTCTAATATCGACTGGCCCCTGTCCGCGTTGCTTCAGGTTTTCGGCGATGCCTTTGAGAGGCGTTTCTAAGTTCTTGTGAATGTCGTTGCTCAGGGCTTTCAGCGGCGAGACATAGAGAATCTGCACTCCAGGATTAAGCTGACGCTTCAGCCCTCTAACTAGCAGATCGTCGATTGCCGCATAGAACGCGGCGAGGGTCTTACCACTGCCTGTAGGGGCTGATATAAGCGTGTGACGGCCAGACTTGATGGCAGGCCAGGCATCGGCCTGAGCTTCTGTGGGCTCACCAAACTGAGCGGTAAACCAATCGCGGGAAGCTGGATGAAACTGCGTCAATGCCATGATGTATTTAGGTAAGCAATTCACTGTACGGGCATACAGGTTAATGAAGACCCTCAATCTTTGCAATAGTCGCAGCGAGAGCAGCAGCGCGTTGGTCGCGAGCTAAGACCCAACATTAGGGTTTAACGCTCATCAGCGCTCAATCTCCAGCCGCCTCAAGTGAATTGACATGCCTAGAAGATCTGGGCTAGTTTAGGGGCCTCCAAGGTGTAGAAGTAATGAATGATCTAAATAAAGCCAGTATTTCCGAGCGTCTCGGCAGCAACCTGAATCTGTTTTGGAAGGAAAATAGACAATTTTTCCTATTGCTGGCCTGCATCGTCTTTTTCAAAAGCGCGATCGCCGACCTGAGCTCTATCTCCGGCGCCTCTATGCAGCCTACACTGCTCGATGGCGACAAGGTCTGGGTGAATAAACTCGCTTACGACGTAAAGATACCCTTTACCGAGATATCCCTAATGGCGCTCTCCGACCCTAGTGGCGGCGATGTGGTCATCATCGACTCTAAGAAGGCTGATAAGCGCCTTGTTAAGCGCATTGTCGGCGTGCCCGGCGACACCATCTACATGCAGAACAATGCCCTAGTTATCAATGGCGAGGCCGCACATTACGAGGTTCTATCCAGGGATGACAATGCCACTATTATTCTGGAAGAGCTCCCTAATAAGGCACATCAGGCGCGCTTATCCAACCGATTCGTGAGCCGAACGGCTCGCAGCTACGGACCCACCGTGGTTCCTGAAGGCCAATACTTCGTTCTGGGAGACAATCGCGATAACAGCGCGGACAGCCGTGTCTACAGCTTTATACCCAGAGAAGAAATCATCGGCCGCTCAAACTCCGTGGTCTTCTCTCTCGATAGTGACAATAACTACCTACCGCGCGGCGAGAGATTCCTCGCAGGCATCGATCAAAACTAGGCACTAATCCCAATTCAGCTCTGTGTCGCTGGGCATGCAACGGTACAGCACTTCTATGACCGATATTTGCTGGACTGCAATGAAGCAGCTCATTGAATTCAAAGTAATTTAATTATCTTGCAATAAAACCGGCATGAATCGGGTATTGTTATTAACGCTTTAACTCGTTCAGAAGACGAGACTCAAAGCAGAAATTTTTGTTAGAAACCCGCGAGGTAGTTATGAATTCGAAAATCCAACCCAGCGTCTCAGTGATGAGCAGATTCTTGCTTACCCTGATGTTGCTTGGGAGTTTCCAGGTTTCGATCGCACAGGATTTCGTCTGGGCTCCAGACTTTCCTGTAGGCGCATCGGTTCCGGAAATCTCAGCACAAGATCAGGATGGCACTGTTCAATCATTCGACAACTTAAAAGGCGAAAAGGGCATGCTCCTTATGATGAGCCGGTCCTTTGATTGGTGACCGTACTGTAAAGCTCAGCTCGTGCAGCTGACCGAAATCAGTGATCAGATAGAAGCAATGGGCATCAATGTTGTTGCCATAACCTTCGATTCAGTGGATACATTGAAGACCGTACAGGAAGATCAAGGCATTCAGTTCCCCCTTCTTCACGATGAAGAAGTCACTCATGTGAATGCCTTCGGTATTCGCAATTTGGACTACGAACCAGGGCACCGGATATACGGTATACCGTATCCAGGTATATTCCTGATCGATCCAAACGGAGTTATTAAGGCCAAGTTTGCAGAAGAGAGGTATCAAGACCGACCTCCTTTCGAAGACATACTTGAGGCCGTTTCCGAACTGTAAGCGCCAAAAAACTAGCGGGAAGTCGGAAGGCTTCCCGCTTTTTTGTACCTGGGTTTTCTAGCGGCGCTTTGGCTACAAGTGATCGCCCTAGCCTGTAACCCTTTTCCCTTTCTGCGCATCAAATGTAATAATCTAGCCCAGTTTCAACGCGCAAGGCATGGCCCAGCCTATTAGGCTCGACTCAGAATAGTTGAGCCAGCAATCTCACCAAATAACCGAATGAGTGATTGAGTAGTAGAAATGGAAGTATCCTCATACCCCAGTGCTAAGCTAAGTGCGAGTCTCTTACTGCTCCTTCTCGTCATTGTGGCAACTCCCTCTTACCGTATTCACGCGCAATCGCTGACCAACTTCAGCATACCTAGAGTGAATGCCGAGCCGCGTATCGATGGCCAGATAGATCAGGGAGAGTGGAGTCAGGCCACGCGCATTCCCGTCAATATAGAAACCAATCCGAATGACAACGTCCCCGCCGAGGTGGAGGCTGAGGCCCTGCTCATGGAGGACGGCGAGGTGCTTTACGTCGCCTTTATCGCGCTGGATCCTGAGCCCGATCAAATCCGTGCCTTCTACAGGGATCGAGACTCCATGTGGAACGATGACTGGGTGGCGATCGTTCTGGACACCTTCAACGATGAAAGACGCGCGTTCGAGTTCTTTTCCAATCCCTACGGTGTGCAGGCTGATGCTATTCAAGACGATGTAAACGACGACGAAGACGAATCGTGGAATGCCATATGGGACAGCGCAGGGCAAATTAACGAGGATGGCTATGTTGTAGAGATGGCGATTCCGATGAAGCAGTTACGTTTCACGCCTAGCGAGAGCAGCCAGACTTGGGGCATCGACCTAGTCAGGTTCTATCCGCGTGATCGAGGTACGCGAATTGCCAACAACCCGCGAGATAGAAACATATCTTGTTATATCTGTCAGATTAGTAAGGCAGACGGCTTTGCCAATCTCACTCGAAGTAGAAATCTCGAGGTCATTCCGACTATTACGTCCTCGGCGGTAGAAAACAGAAATCCGGCCATGGGCGGTTGGGATAACGAGGGTATCGATCCAGAAGCCAGCCTCGATGTACGCTGGGGAATTTCTCAAGACCTGTATCTCAACGCGACTCTGAACCCTGACTTCTCTCAAGTCGAGGCCGATAGTGCACAGTTAGATATCAACAACACTTTTAGCTTGTTCTTCCCCGAGCGGCGAACGTTCTTCTTAGACGGCGCAGACTACTTCGATACCTTTGAGAGACTCGTACACACGAGAAACATTTCTGATCCGGACTATGGCCTAAAACTCACCGGCAAGAACGGAGGTCACACCTATGCCCTGCTCACTGCCAACGATGTAAACACAAGTTTCTTGATACCACGTAGCCTGGGCTCTAGCGTTGCCTCGCTCGGCGACGTCGAGTCCAAAGTTGCGATTGGCCGCTATCGCTTCGATATTTTCGAGAATTCCACGATCGGTGCATTAATTACTGACCGCAGTGCTGACGGCTACAACAATACCGTAAGCAGTATCGATGCAGTGCTCAGACCTACGGACCAAGACTCAATCTATATTCAGTCCATGCACTCCAGCTCTGACTATCCAACCCTTATACAGGGTCGATACGGGCAGGCTAGTAGCTTAAGCGATAGTAGCCAACGCCTAGAATATCGCCACAACGACCGACGCTGGGATTGGCGTTTAGGCTATACCGATATGGGCGATGACTTCCGCGCCGATCTTGGTTTCGTGAATCGAGTCGATTTTAAGTTCGTCGTGGCTACTGTTGGGCACACTTGGCGCGGCGAATCGGGCGACTTCTTCAATCGAATCCGCATCGCACTAGACTATGACCGAACCGAAGACCAGTCCGGCTTGCAGCTCGAAGAAGAATTTGAAGTATTCGTCAACATGAACGGCCCGAAGCAGTCGTTTTTCAATGGCCTCTTTGGTGGCAGCGAGACCTACTGGAATGGCCGATATTTCGATGAGCAGTTTAACCAAGTTAGAATCGGATTTACTCCACGAGCAAATTTACGTCTCAGCGCGCTGATTCGAGTTGAAGATATTGTCGACTTTGCCAATACTCGCCTGGGTCTATCGAAGCGCTTCGGGCCCAGCATCAATTATCGCTGGGGCAAGCATCTGGAGCTGGATCTCGATCATACTCTGCAACAATTCGATGTAGAGGGCGGCAGACTATTTACCGCGAACCTGACTGACCTGAAGACAACCTACCAATTTAGTGCGCGTAGCTTCTTGCGCTTCACACTCCAATATACTGACAACAAGCGCGACCAGGACCTGTACCTCTCGCCGGTGCAGGCACGCAGTAAGCAACTCACTACACAGCTTCTCTATAGTTATAGATTCAGTGCCGCCACCCGTTTCTTTATCGGCTATTCCGACGCCGGTTTTCAGAACGATACTTACGATGCCATCGAAAAAACCAACCGCACAGTATTCGCCAAATTTAGTTATGCCTGGCTGCCCTAGGAACGATTTTTAGCCCGCTAATTGCCCCAAAAATAGAGCACTAAAACACCTCAGGTTCTCCTATTAAAAGACGCCTGCTGTGGGTAAAATGACGCCTTCTTTTCCCGCCGCTCGGACGTGTAATTTAATGGGTCAACATACCTCGCTATATCAGAAGCATCTCGATTCCGGTGCCAAGATGGTCGATTTCGCCGGATGGGATATGCCCATTAATTATGGCTCCCAGATAGAAGAACATAATCTGGTGCGAAACCAGGCGGGCATCTTCGACGTATCACATATGACAGTAGTCGATGTGTCTGGCAATGAGGCGGAGGCGTTCTTGCGCTATCTATTAGCAAACGACGTTGCCAAGTTAGATGAATTAGGACGTGCTCTGTACAGCGGCATGTTGAATGAGACTGGCGGCGTTGTTGACGACCTGATTGTCTATCGCATGAGCTTCGGCTATCGCGTCGTCGTGAATTGCGCTACCCGCGTCAAAGACTTAGCTTGGATACGCACTCATGCTGGAGACTTCGACGTCAGCATCGAAGAACAGCCACAGCTCGCTATCCTAGCGGTTCATGGTCCCGAAGCAGTCGAGAAAGTGTGTTCGATACTCGATGATGAACGTGCCGCGACAAGCAGCGAATTGAAGAACTTTCGTGGCTTCGAATCCGGCGACTGGTTCATAGCTCGCACAGGCTACACTGGAGAGAAAGGTTTAGAAATCATTCTGCCAAATGAAGAAGCTCCGGCGATTTGGGACAAGCTACTAGCGGTTGGCGTCAAGCCCGTAGGCTTGGGTGCAAGAGATACACTGCGCTTGGAGGCAGGAATGAATCTCTATGGCCACGACATGGATGAAACTACTTCACCCATCGCCGCCAATATGGAACAAACAATCGCCTGGCAACCCGAGGACCGCGAGTTCATTGGTCGGCAGGCGGTCACGGCTCACTTGGCAGAGATCGATGCCGGCACAATGCCTATCCTTACCGGACTAGTTCTGGAGCAGCGGGGTGTGCTTCGAGAGGGCCAGAAGGTTCTATGCGCAAATGGAGAAGGCGTAATTACCAGCGGTAGCTTTTCTCCCACGTTGAAGCATTCAATCGCATTAGCTAGAATCCCCGTGGATAGCGGCGCCTGCCAAGTAGATATTCGCGGCACACTGATCGACGTACGATTGGTAAAGCCAAACTTCGTTCGCTTCGGTAAGAAGCTATTCGAGTAGAAGAATGAGACTTTACACACAGATTAGCTCCACTAGCCCAAAGCGATTCAACTACCTAGTAGAGTTAAAACCAGCACCGATTAAATGAGGAAAACCTAGTGAGTACATATCCAGACAATCTTAAATACGCCGCCACTCATGAATGGGTTCGTCTCGAGGAAGATGGCACGGCAACGGTAGGCATCAGCAATCATGCGCAGGATGCATTGGGTGATATCGTATTCGTAGAACTGCCCGAAGTAGGCGCGACTGTTCACGCAAAAGATGAAGTGGCGGTTGTAGAATCCGTTAAGGCTGCATCGGATGTGTATAGCCCGATATCTGGCGAAGTTATCGCTACCAACGACATGCTCGCTGACGCTCCGGAAACGGTCAACGCAGTTCCCTACGACGACGGTTGGTTCTATAAGATTCAGATTAGTGACGAGCTAGAGTTGGATGAATTAATGGATGCCGATGCGTACTCAGATCACTGCGAAGATGATTAAGAAACTGGGCCACTTAGGCGAATAGTCTTCGCCAACACCAGCACGTCTCTTTAGTCACTTATTAATATTTACGATGAATTATGTTTTCTGAAAGGACAGTAATGCAAACTCAATCCAATCCGGCGACGAAGAACGATTCCGCACAGAACGACTCTGCTCCGTCTCTCGATGCGCTGCAAAACAACGGCGAATTTATCGATCGACACATTGGCCCAAACAAAGTTCAGATAGAGCAGATGTTGCAGGCACTGAATTTAGAATCGCTAGATGATCTTATTGCCAATACTGTTCCCGAAGCGATTGTCCTGAAAAACGCCCTAGAATTGGATGACCCACTTACTGAAAATGCGGCACTGGCGAAACTAAAAGCAATCGCTGAACAGAACAGCACGGCAAAATCGTTTATTGGGCTCGGCTACTACGACACCTTTACGCCAAATGTGATCTTACGTAACGTATTGGAAAATCCTGGTTGGTATACAGCGTATACGCCTTACCAGCCTGAAATCTCACAGGGCCGTTTAGAGTGTCTGCTCAATTTTCAACAGATGACTCTGGACCTAACCGCAATGGATCTGGCGAATGCATCCTTGCTTGATGAGGCTACCGCCGCTGCGGAAGCGATGTCACTCGCGAAACGTGTGAGCAAGAACCGAAAGGCGAATAAGTTTTTCGTTGATCGGCACTGTTTCCCGCAGACCATCGATGTCATAAAGACCCGAGCAGAATGCTTCGGCTTCGAACTAGTCATAGGTGATATCGCCGATGCCGAGCTGTCCGAATTGTTTGGTGCCATTTTTCAGTATCCCGCGGTAACCGGCGAAGTACGCGATCTCAGCGATGTCATCAGCCAACTGCATGAACACAAAGCGATTGCGGTAGTCGCAGCAGACCTGATGAGCCTGACTCTTTTAAAGCCGCCGGGCGAGATGGGTGCAGATGTCGTTACCGGCACTACGCAACGCTTTGGCGTACCCATGGGCTACGGCGGCCCGCATGCCGCCTACTTCGCCACTAAAGAAGACTACAAGCGTGCCGTTCCCGGTCGCATCATCGGCGTCTCCGTTGACAAGCGCGAGCGCCAAGCATTTCGTATGGCGCTGCAGACGCGCGAGCAGCATATACGCCGCGAGAAGGCGAACAGCAATATTTGTACTGCGCAGGTATTATTAGCAAATATTTCTGCCCTGTATGCGATGTATCATGGGCCTAAAGGTCTTAAGAATATTGCTCAGCGAATTCACCGACTGACTTCTATCCTGGCCGCAGGATTGCAGAACGCCGGTATTGAATTAGTAAACGAAAATTTCTTCGACACTCTTACGCTTAAAATAGACGCTGAAGATTTGGGTGCTATTTTGGACCGCGCGAAAGCACGCAAGGTAAACTTGCGTATCGATAGAGCCGAACAAGACAAATCGATCGGCATAAGTCTGGACGAGTGTTCATCCAGAAAAGATGTTGAAAATATTTGGCAGATCATTCTCGGCGATGCCGCACAGAAACTTTCGGCTACCGACATTGATGTGCAGATCGTAAGTGGCGAAAAGGCAGCAGTTATCCCAGATAAACTGATTCGTCGCAGCGAGTACTTACAACACCCCAACTTCAATAACTATCACAGTGAAACTGAGATGATGCGTTATTTGAAGAAGCTCGAAGACAAAGATATTTCGCTTACCCATTCGATGATCGCATTGGGCTCCTGCACAATGAAACTTAACGCCGCTGCAGAGATGGCCCCTATTAGTTGGCCTGAATTTTCAAAGCCGCATCCGTTCACACCAATAGAGCAGATGACGGGCTACCAACAGATGATCTCCGGCCTGGAAAAGATGCTAGAGGTAATTACCGGTTTCGATGCCGTAAGTATGCAGCCGAATTCTGGCGCTCAGGGAGAATATGCTGGCCTACTTGCCATCAAGAAGTATCTGGTGAGCAAAGGTGAGGGTGCTCGTGATATATGCCTAATACCTAGCTCGGCACACGGCACGAATCCCGCCAGTGCACAGATGATTGGCATGAAGGTTGTACTCGTTGCCTGCGATGACAATGGCAACATCGATGTTGAAGATCTGCGCAGCAAGGCTGAAGCGAATACTGATAATCTCGCCGCGCTGATGATTACCTACCCTTCCACACACGGAGTGTACGAGGAAGCCGTAAAAGAAATCTGCCAGATCGTTCATGATCATGGCGGACAGGTATATATGGATGGCGCCAATCTCAATGCGCAGGTTGGAGTAGCGAAGCCCGCTGATATCGGAGCTGATGTCTCTCACGTAAACCTGCACAAAACATTCTGTATTCCACATGGTGGCGGCGGTCCAGGCATGGGCCCAATCGGGGTGAAGAAGCACCTCGCTCCGCACGTAGCTAACCATTCCCTGATTAAGCTGAATGGCCCGGAGGCTAATAACAGCGCGGTCTCTGCTGCACCCTGGGGCAGCTCCGGAATACTACCAATTTCCTGGATGTACATCGCTATGATGGGCGCCGAGGGGCTACTGAAAGCGACGCAGGTCGCAATCCTCAGCGCGAACTATATCGCTGTCAGATTGGCCGAGCACTATCCTGTACTCTATACCGGTCGCAACGGCATGGTGGCACATGAATGTATTATCGATCTACGTCCACTCAAACTCAGCTCGGGCATCAGCGAGGAAGATGTCGCTAAGCGGCTTATGGATTTCGGTTTCCACGCACCAACTATGTCTTTTCCAGTAGCTGGAACACTGATGATTGAGCCAACCGAGAGTGAGTCGAAGCAGGAACTGGATAGATTCATCGACGCACTGATCCTAATTCGCAAAGAAATCGCGGAAATTGAATCGGGTAATATCGACGCTGAGAACAATCCCTTAAAGAATGCGCCCCACACCCTCGCCGACATGATGGATGAGAGTTGGGACAGGCCTTACAGTAAAATGCAGGGCGCCTACCCTAACCAGCCAGAAGGCGTAGTTGCTTCGAACAAATACTGGCCGAGCGTGAACCGTATTGATAACGTCTATGGGGATAGGAATTTATTCTGTGCCTGTCCAAGTATCGAGAACTATGAATAGCAGCCGTAGTGAGGTGGTCGAACTCGACTAGTCCGAATTCTTTCCATCGATATGCGAATTGCGCATCTTCTTGAGTGTTTCTAGTTCATTCTGAATTCGTTCTAATTTCTCCCCAAGCTCCTTCTTTTCCGAGATGATTTCCTCATCTTCTTTAGATTCGAACTGCTTATAGCTCGAATACAGCTTCACCTTCTCCTGCTTGAGCTGACCAGATTTATATGACTTGAAGTAAGAAACTTGACGCCTTACAGCGAGGCCAGGGATCAACACTATAGATATTGCAAGAATATAGGGTAGAGAGACCCAAAATAGAAAAACGAATTGAACATACTGCTTGTGCATAAAGGTCCAGGAGACACCGAACATGTGTATGCTGACCAAAATTCCAACAGCTCCAATTAAACCGCCGAAGAGCCAGAGCGTATCTCCAAGCTTCTTAATGCCACCGTTACCATCAGGATCGTTAGGGTCCAATGTGTACTGAAGACTGGGAGCGAATTTTAGATAGAGAACTATCACAGCAGTGATAGCTAACAGACCCATGCCGCTAGCAAACCCGCCTAAGAAAAATCCAAAATAGACCATCATCAAGGAAGAGGTTGATTCGAAGAAAACTGATGGCACACCTAGAAGATGTCCTACGGTAGTGTTTGCCGTTCCAAACGCAAATCCCGCAAGAAGCAACCATTTGTCGCTCATCCACTCATCAACAACCTTTAAGCTAACAACATACTTACCTTCAATTTCGCGCATCACTTTGAGGTTGTATCGAAAAACATCCGTAGCAATGTAGAGTGCGAAAGATGAGGTTGAAATTATCAGAGCGAGGATCCAACAATTCTCGCTAAAGAAAATCATTTTATCCGGTAGGGAATAATATTGAAGCAGCGCATAGCCGGCACCAAACCCGAGTGAAATACCTACCTTACTTCCATAGCCTAACCCACCACTATCGCTATAGGGGTCGTAGAAAGGATAAAAGTTTGATTTCTGTGACTTTGCCATCTTCGCTCGATCTAGTGGGGGCTGTGGCAGATTCTAGCAACCAGATGAAAATTAGCGTGGCTACTTCTCTGCTGGGCTATCTCGCCTTATCAATTCCCTTCAACAACCCCTATTCCATCATGCAATAGTGGCTATTGTGACGCTTTTCTCTATATCGGTCAAAGTTCTACTGTTCTCGAGTCTAAAAGAAGACTTCTGCTGCAACAGCGGTAGTCCCCAGAGGAGCCGACTCTGCAAGTATCGTTCATACTCTTCACGGAATGGCTTTGCTATAAAATCTCGATAACGTTGGAGGCCATTGACCTCGATATTTATGAACTGTCGAACTGCTCGATGACGCTTCAGGAAGCTTGGCTTACGTGTGAACGCGTTTGCAGAGTAGCTGGAATAGCCGTACTCGCCTGGATGACCTTTGTTGCTAAAGTCGAGTACATAGCGTTCGACAAATTTTTGACAATCGAGAACGAGATTGTCACTTGAAAGCCGGCAAACTAGCGGCTCATTTTGCCAAGCTAAAACACTACGTGCGAAGCGAATCAAATAGTATCTATTATAGCTACCATTGAGAAATCTGACGAACGAATCGAAGCCTGATGGCGTCAGCGGGGTGAATATCAGAAATAGTTCTTTCTCCATCAGAAGATAAGCATGGAGCTGCACCTGGAAGGCATTCTGACAATGCAGGAGGCGGCGAAGGTAGAATTCTTTACAAGCATCGTCGAAGAACCCAGTGCCGAAAGTTTTCTGTTTTATTGCAGCGAAATATGTTTTCCCGGAAACTAGACTTCTATTGGCCATCTATCTACTGCGCCTCCTTTCAATCGCCGCTTCTTCAACTGTCTCATCATATGTCACGTCATTCTCTCCCAGCCATTCTTTGCACAGGATTCTGCGTGCCTAATTCTAGCGAACAATCAGCGTGGCTAATAAGGTCCTCATTATGTGTTACGAGAATTAGTGTGGTCTTAGAATCTCGAATGCTCGCAATGATCTGTCGCGCTACGTTAGTACTTAGGTGGGATAGCGCCTCATCCAATACTAGTATCTTCGGGTGTCGATAGAGTGCCCTGGCAAGTAGGACTCGTTGAACCTGACCCGCAGAGAGGGCCACTCCCATCTCACCTACCTGTGTATTAAACCCCATAGGCAGTTGGCTTATGTCATCAAAGATACAACTCATACGGCACGCCGCTTCTAGCCGCTGTGAATTTAACGGCTCCATCTCTAGATTCACGTTGTAGGCAAGAGAGCCGGACAACAAACCGTCTCCGTGGAGCACGGCCGCAACTTGTGACTTGTATTGACGCACTCCCAGCTCAACAATCGAATGGCCATCAACACGAACTGTTCCCGCAGAAGGGGCAGCCAAACAAAGCAGTAATTTCAAGAGTGTCGATTTTCCGCATCCTGAATGCCCTGAGATAGCGAAGAATTCGCCTGCGGCAATGCTAAAGTTAAGGTTCCGAAATAGTTCGGGCTGTGCCGAGAGATAACTAAAACCGAGCTCCTCCGCCTCGATGGCACCAGAAATTTCAAGCTTAAGAAGGCTGTTATCTTGAGAACTCTGTTCCGGCTCTTCAAAGACAATATCCGATACTCTATCGAGCTCTAATCTTAAAAGCCTAATCTCTGCTAATTTGGGAAGCATTGCCGCCACCGATCCAGAAAAATTTTGCTTCAGGAAAACGAAACTCATCAATTGACCTATGGTCAGCTGGCCACCAAATATTGCAGCTGAGCCTAGGTAGATCGTCGTAACATGATCTATGCCAAATAGAAGACTGTGCAGGGTGCCTAGGCTCAGTTGGAGATGCCCGAGTCTGTAGCTTGAGTTCATGAAATAGGCATAGTAGTTCTGCCACGCCGACAACCGCTCAGATTCTATGGCAAAGTTCTTTGTTACCGCTATGCATCGAATATTTTCCATGAATCGAGTCTGTTGCTTCGCTCCAGTCTGCAACACATCCTGCCGACACGATCTTTCCCTCGGTATAGCTAGAAGACGGATAAGCGACAGAGCAACCACGAAAAAGAGAGCAACGAATGCCAGGGTGGGACTGTAGAGAAGTAACAGAATAAAGGTTAGGAGAGAAAACAGGCCGTCTACTATCACCGTTATCATCTCCTGGGTGACTAGCTGTTTGATATTGTCGAGTGAAGAAAATCGGGAAACGATATCCCCCATCTCTCTTTTCTCAAAGTACGATAAGGGCAAACTAAGCAGGTGTGCGAAGGTATTACTTACCAATTGAAAACCCAGTTGGCTGGAGAATTGTAGTAGCACCACTCCTCTGAAATAGGTGACACTTGTCTTAGCTAGAATGACTAACGAAAAAAGTAATGCGACGAGAAAGATGATATCCATGTCTCCCTTGCTGAGCCCCTGGTCAATCACTAGTTGTAGATAAAGCGGGAAGATAAGCGACAACACCTGTAACAAGAGTGAAAGAAAGAAGACCTGTCTGATGGCTTGGCGAAAGCTGGGAGTTGCCTTGAAAAGCTCCTTCAAAGAAAATTCTTTTTTAGGCGTTTCCCGCATGAAAGAAACAGTTGGGGACAGCTCGATTGCTATCCCTGTGAAATGATGGTCCAGCTCAGATAAGCTATATTTTCGTATACCCATCGCAGGATCGTGGATAACGAATGACCTCCTAGTGATTTTCTTAAGCACGACGAAGTGGTCCATGTCCCAATGCAGAATTGCAGGAAGAGTTAGTAGGCCAAACTCGTTGAGATTAAGTTTAAGAGGTCTCCCTTGAAGATCTAGTCGTAGACCAGCTTGCTGTAGGTGTTTTACAGATGCGCCACCAGCTGGCATACAGAGGCTTTCTCGCAAAGTACGTATATCTGAAAATTTGCCATAGTAGTTCGCAATCATGGCAAGACAGGCTAAGCCGCATTCAGCTATTTCAGTTTGGAATATCATGGGTAGTGTATTGCGAGGCTGAAAAATATCGATCATGTCACCTTGCCCTGCAGACCGAGGATAGGCCTGAAGATGAACTGCAAGAGCGACATTTCAAAGAGGACGAAATCTGCCATGAGTGTCGCTCCGCTCTGCAGTCGGTACAGCGAATCTCCCTGTACCACAGATTCATGCAACTCTGCGGTTACCTTGAATACAGGCTCGTTGATGCCGAAGATCGGCAACACCGTTTCCCTCGGGTCCAACCTAGCCTTTCCAATAGCAACCACCGTAGCCTCATGTCGACCGTACAGCCTAAAGTCGAATGCATCGTACCGGAGCAGAACAGACTGGCCGGTAACTAACTTTGCCTGCACACTAGCTGGCACGTAGAGTGTGGCCTGAAGCTCCGTCTTAGACGGGTTAATAAAGAATAGCGGCTGGTTCGGCAATACCGACTTACCTCTCTCTAATCCCAATTCA
>NVUL01000046.1 GCA_002401885.1 SAR86 cluster bacterium | reverse complement strand
TACCCATACCCATACCCATACCCATACCCATACCCATACCCATACCCATACCCATACCCATACCCATACCCATACCCATGCTCATGCTCATGCTCATGCTCAGTTGATCGTGCCTTTTACCATCGAAGACTAGAAACGATAGCCTAGCGAGATCATGTACACCCACGGGTCGATATCAATGTCAGCAGTCACTTTACCGAGCGCTGAGTTGAAGCTTGCATCGGTATCAATATCAATCTTCCACATTGATGCATTCAGCATCCAGTTATCACTTAGATACCAGTCTATTCCTGCGCGGTAGGCAAGACCAAAGGAGTCATCCAAGTCTAGACTATTGGCTCCCAACTCATTCCGAGCTTGGTTAGAGAGCGATTTATCGAAAAAAGTTGTGTAGTTGACGCCAAGGCCCACATAAGGACGGATTGTTGAGTTAGCGTCCCCCAAGAAGTAATTGAAGGTTAGGGTCGGAGGTAGTTGATGTGAGGTACCTAGGTTCCTGGTAGCAAAGCCGTATTGGTCGAGGCCTATAGCAGTAAGGTCGTGCTCAAAAGGCGTTGCCGCCAGAACTTCTGCGCCGATGTTGTCGGTAATCATATAGACGAAATTTAAGCCGACCTGAGTACTGTTTCCCACCCCACCCTTGGTGCCAGCGAGAGCGCCGGTGTCAACAGTGCTGATCAAGCTACTACTTTCATCCGGAGCAACGGAAACCGCACCAACCCGGAGAATAAAATCCCCAGCCCCATGGCCGAATGCTGCGGTAGGGAAAGAGAGTGCGAGAAAAATCGCGGTCTTGAATGGATACTTCTTCATGGAAAATCTCGCAGTAGTTAGAGGAAAAGGCACAATACAAAAAGTACACTAAGGCTAACTATTCAAATTGATTTGCATCAGTTAACTGCGTTAATGCCGTCTTTTCTTGGAAAACAACCAAGATCAAACCATTTCCTGGTGCCGCACAAATAGATACTGAGTATTGGGCTCGGTGGAAAAGGTTGAAGTGTAATTGCCTTCTTCGATTTGAGGGAGTGCAACTTGGCTCGAAAGAGAGAAGGTCAGCATTACGCAGCTGCGCAGCATCTATTTTTGTAACTATTTGCTGTCTGGCTGCTCGGCAGTACTAGTCTTGGCTGGTTTTCGCGACATTGATAAGAGCATCACTATTTTTCTGCAAAGAACTGGCTTGTTTGACGTGCTAAGCACTAGTAAATCCGGTGATAGGCCCTGTTATAAATAGCGGTTAATTATGAGAAGAAAAATTTGTCATTAAGCCCTTATTCTGACTTTTTGCTGTAACAGGGCCAGCTATTTCACAGTGGGGCGATGGGGGAATGATCACAAGTTGCCGGTGGACAATCGCCAGACAGGAAAGATTAAGCTGGCGATTCTATTGCTACGGAAATTGCAGGTAAATTATATCAATGGGCCACTAAGCGATTCTACGATATTCCCTATAGACCGGTGTCCAGAAGTTGCTCTCGATCGCGGCAAGCAGTTCGTCGTCAGTCATTTCGCGGGCAAGCTCCTGCGCAATTGCAGTCTTGGCTACCTTGAATGCAATCTTGCGGCTGATCTGTGGTAACGCTGTCAGCGGAGGTAGTACGGCGCTGGATTGGTCTTCTTTCCCCGGCGACAGTTCGGCCAGAGTCGTACTGGCGACCATTAACATCTCGTCACTAACTAGCTTGGCCTTACAGGAAATAACGCCGAGACCAACGCCTGGGAAAACATAACTGTTGTTACATTGAGATATTTCAAAGGTCTCGCCTTTATATTCGACTGCCTCGAATGGGCTGCCTGTGGCAACGATGGCCTTGCCGTCGCTCCACGCTACTACGTCTTTGGGATGTGCTTCAACATGCTGAGATGGATTGCTTAGGGGTAGGATGATCGGACGAGGACAGCCGGCATGCATCAGGCGAACAACTTCTTCTGTGAATAACCCGGGCTTACCGGATACACCAATGAGTATGCTCGCTTCAGTATTGTTGATTACATCCAATAGGTTGGCATAGTCGCTGTCCGAAGTAAGCTTCCATTTTTTCAGAGCAGTTGATGATTGTACCAAGCGTTCTTGAAAGTCGAGCAAGTTTGACATGCCCTCAGTTAGTAGGCCGAAGCGGTCGACCATGAACACCCTAGCGCGTGCTTGGGCATCCGTAAGGCCTTCGATAACCATCGCGTTGATAATAAGTTCAGCTATGCCACAGCCTGCAGAGCCAGAACCAACGAAAACTACTTTCTGATCACCGAGTGCTTCGCTTTTCTTGCGGCAGGCTGATAGTAGGGTGCCTAGAGTCACCGCCGCAGTGCCCTGAATGTCATCGTTGAAACAACAGATTTTATCGCGATGACGCTGCAAAATCGGCATGGCATTCGGTTGTGCGAAATCTTCAAACTGAATCAACACACCAGGCCAGCGTTTCTGTGCGGCATTGATAAACTGATCAACGAAGGCATCGTATTCAGCCTTGGTCACACGCGGATGGCGCGTGCCCATATAGTAAGGGTCCTCCAATAGCGTTTTATTATTAGTGCCTACATCAAGGGCCACAGGTAGAGTGTAGGCGGGGCTGATTCCGCCGCAGGCGGTGTAGATAGATAATTTTCCAATCGCGATGCCCATACCGCCAACGCCCTGGTCGCCAAGGCCAAGCACGCGCTCGCCATCAGTCACAACTATTACCTTTACCCTATCCTTGGTGACACTGCGCAATATTTCATCCATATACTGTCGATCTTCATAGGACGCAATAATGCCACGGGCACTGCGGTAGATATCAGAGAAGTGTTCGCAAGCTTCGCCCACGGTGGGGGTGTAGATGATCGGCAGCATCTCGACAAGATGCTCATTCAGCAATCGATAGAACAGGGTTTCATTGTTGTCCTGCACTACACGTAGATAGATGTGCTTATTGATTGGTTCATCGAAGCTCTTGTACTGCATGTAAGCCCGTTTTACTTGTTCCTCGATATTCTCATAGCGTGGCGGCAAGAGTCCGATTAGGTTAAACGTGAGGCGTTCCTTCCCCGAGAAAGCCGAGCCCTTATTCAATAAGGGTGTTTCCAGAAGAGAGGGGCCTGCGTAGGAGATGTAGATGGGCTTGGTTGGAGTCATGACTCTCTCTTTCTCATAATAAATAGTTTAGTTGATAACGCGCTAGAGGCGAAATCTGCGCCTGAGCTTCTCAATGAGCTGAGAATACGCCTACTCGAACTCATTGTCTTTCTCCAAGTATTGCCAATTGTAATTCAGATTGAGCTGCGCGTCCCGACTCGATCTCG
The DNA here is from genome assembly GCA_002401885.1 of SAR86 cluster bacterium. Taxonomy (GTDB): domain Bacteria; phylum Pseudomonadota; class Gammaproteobacteria; order Pseudomonadales; family Pseudohongiellaceae; genus UBA9145. Next base: position 62,424 of record NVUL01000046.1, on the reverse strand, counting down.
TTTTCAGCGCACCGTTGACTGCAGACTTCGAAGCGATGATTGCGATCCTTCGAATATAGCCCAGAGAAGCTGTATAAGCATGGCCCATAACAGGTTTCTAGTGTACTTTTAGGGAAGTCGTTGAATTGTCTATCAAGAAAAATATTGGGAGGTTCTCAGTGCTCCTCAAGAAATACCTTAGTCGATACTCTGCGCTCATTGTGTCGGGGGTTTTGTTACTTTCAACCCCGCTGGTTTCTGCGCAGAATTTGGAAAATGGGCAGCAACTCTTTCAAACTCTTTGTGCCCGCTGCCATGGCATGCTGGGAGAAGGCTCCGAAGGCCCGAGTCTTACGCGGCCAAATCTTGTGCACGCTCCGGATGACGCTGCCCTCGTATCCGTGATCGTAGGCGGCATTCCGGGAACTGGTATGCCAGGCTCGCGACAATTGCGCGGGCAGGATGGGCCTGATGTGGCGGCCTATGTTCGCAGTTTGGGTGAACTGCCCCCGGAAGAAATGCCCGGTGACGCGATAGCAGGAGCGCAGGTGTATAGAAGCATCGGCAATTGCTCTAGCTGCCACATACTAAATGGCGAGGGATACGGTATCGGTCCGGAGCTCAGCAATGTGGGTCAACGACGCAATGCCGCGTATCTTCGCCGCTCAGTAACCAATCCCGCAGCAGATCAGCCGCGTTTAGTAGATCGCTTCCGCGGTTCGCTCAAAGCCTTTCTGACTGTGCGTATCGTCTCAGAGTATGGAACTTACGAAGGGTTGCGCATCAACGAAGATGCCTTCACCGTGCAGATGCGCGATATGGCAGGTGAAATATATTCGTTTGAAAAATCCGACTTGATCAGTTATGAGAAAGTGGAAGGACATTCTCTTATGCCGGGATACAACTCTGTGTTAGACGAACAACAGATAGACGATGTGGTGTCCTACCTCATGAGTCTGAAATAAAGATTGGAGACGAATGAAATGAAGCTTTCTGCTATATCAATAACCAAATTGTTCTTCGCATTCTTCTTATCCTGTCTAGGCGGCAGTCCTGTTCTGGCTGACACATCATTCGAGACACTTCTCGAGGATGAGGCTAACGGTGCCGACTGGCTTTCTTATTCCGGTGGATATAAATCGCAGCGGTTTTCTCCACTTAGCCAGATCAATACCCTGAATGTAGATCAGCTCAAAGTGATGTGGGCGTATCAGATGCAGCCTACAGGAATAAGCGGAGCAGCCTTGCAGGAAACGACACCGTTGGTGGCGGGTGATGTCATGTATATAACGGAATCGCCTAGCAGCGTGACCGCACTGGACACGCACACGGGTAGAATGTTGTGGCATTTCGTTCCAGACATCACGAACGATGTTTTGAACATCGGTTTTCCACGAATCAATCGCGGTGTCGCCCTGTTAGATGACAAGGTGTATGTGGCTACGTTGGATGCGCGCCTTTTCGCTCTCGATGCAGCAACCGGTGCAGTGCGCTGGGAGACTACGGTCGCGGATAACTCAGTGGGCTTCTCACTAACTCTAGCTCCATTGGCATTGGATGGAAAGATTGTAGTGGGCGTGAGTGGAGCTGAAGCCGGCGTGCGTGGTTATATCGATGCCTACGATTCCGTGACCGGCGAGCGCCTGTGGCGGACATATACAGTGCCAGCTCCTGGCGAGCCCGGCAGTGAAACCTGGCAAGGCGACGACTGGCAAACTGGCGGTGGTTCAACTTGGCTGACTGGCTCCTACGACCCAGAGCTGGACTTGCTGTATTGGACGACGGGAAACCCGGCGCCAGATTGGAATGGCGACCTACGACCCGGCGATAATTTATTTACCTGTGCGGTGTTGGCGCTAGACCCCGATACGGGTGAGATGAAATGGTTCTTCCAATATACGCCGCATGATACTCACGACTGGGACGCGAATCAGATTCCAGTGTTGGTCGACGGTGAGTTCGAGGGGCAGGAGCGCAAGCTTCTTGCTTTGGCTAATCGCAATGCGTTCTATTACTTGTTAGATCGAGAAACCGGAGAATACTTGTTAGGCGAAGAATATTCATTTCAGACCTGGGCTGAGGGTATTGATGATAACGGTAGACCGATTGTCATTCCTAACTCGGAGCCTATGCGCGAAGGAAACCTTGTTTGGCCCAGCCTTCAGGGTGCTACCAACTGGTTCTCTCCCTCGTACAATCCGCAGACTGAGCAGCTCTTCGTGCCCAATCGGCGCATGGGTGCAATCTACTTTAAGTCGGATGTGGAGTACGAGCCCGGCATGCCTTTTTTAGGTGGTGGCGAACAGCCGTTGGATGGTGACGATGCGTCTGGAGCTATCCTGGCGTTAGATGTGATGACCGGCGAGCAGCAGTGGGAGTTCGAGTTGCAGACACCACCCTGGTCGGGTGTGATGGCTACGGCAGGAGGTCTGGTATTCGGCTCTAGCAACGAAGGTAATTTCTTCGCGCTGGATGCAGAAGATGGTGACCCGCTCTGGTTTTTTAATTCCGGTGCACACATTCGCACCAATCCCATGGGGTTCTCCGTGGGTGGCAATCAACGCGTTGCAATTATTGGTGGGCAAACCCTATTCGTATTCGGCTTAGAATAATAGGAAGGAATAGGGCTAAACAGATAAGAGCTAGCGCGGCGCTACAATAGTCTGTCGCTGGAATTCCAAGCCTTCGATTCCAACGCGAACAACATCACCTGGCTTTAAGTAGCTCGGGGGAACCATGCCATCGCCCACGCCTGCTGGTGTTCCGGTAAAGATCAGGTCACCGGGATAGAGCGTCATGAATTGGCTTAGGTGACTCACGATTTCCTTCACACCGAAGACCATGTCGGCGGTGGTGCCTTGCTGGCGCATCTCTCCGTTTACTTCCGACCAGATAGATAGATTCTGCACGTCTTCGATATTGTCGGGGGTCACCAGATAGGGGCCGACAGGTGCGAATGTATCGGCGCTCTTTCCTTTCGTGAATTGTCCGCCACGCTCGCGCTGAAAGGCACGTTCGGACACGTCATGGCCAACGGTGAAGCCCGCGATGTAATCGAAGACCTCATTCTCGGATATATATTGGGCGCGGCGTCCAATCACAATGACAAGTTCTGATTCGTAGTCGAGTTTATGACCATTGCGCGGCTGAATCACATCGTCGAAAGGACCAGTGAGGGCAGAGGTGGCCTTCATGAAAACGAGTGGTTCAGTAGGTAGCTCTACTGCCATTTCCGCCGCGTGATTCACGTAGTTGAAACCAATGGCGACGATCTTACCTGTCCCAGTAATTGGCACTCCGAGTCGAGGACTGCCCTGAACGAGTGGCAATTCGCTTATTGGAATTTGTGCAATCTCTTCAAGCGAGGCAGCGGATAGCGTATCGGGAGTTATGTCGTCAATATGTGCTGAAAGATCATGGATCTGACCTTGCGCATCAACTATGCCCGGACGTTCCTCGCCTACAGGGCCAAAACGTACCAACTTTATTTCTGCGGCATTCAAGAAGCTGCTAGTTACTACCAGAGCAACCGCTGTAGCCAAAGCGGTAAGTATTCTATTAGACATGATTAACCTCGTTACTATTGTTACAGTCGAAAATTTGAACGTTCACAGTGTAGTCAAATGTAATCTTTTTGTCTTGTCTAGAATCCGCGACCAAGACGCTCGCCAGGCAGGCAACGGCGGGTGAGATGTCTGTATTGCGGCTAATGAAAGCAGGCACGATTGCACGCTTGTAGGAACTAAGGATAGGGGCCTGTATAGTCTGTCGGTTCCACGCGTTAATCCTTATTCTTATTATTAGTAAATACTTAGGAGTCTGCCCAGTCAATCTGTACTCGTTGGGCCCACGATGCAATAACCCTACAGCAGGCCTGTCTCATAGCTCACGTCGGCCCTTGTGGCTTTCCAGCGCTGCGCTAATATTGTAGCCGAGTCGACGAATGGGCTCCGGCGGCATCCAGCTAGCACGGCCGAATAATTCTGGGACGTCTGGCACCTTTAGATCATGAGCCGCCTCGGCGAGCAATTTCCCTAGAAGCGTCCCCTTGACCGTGCCGCCACCGTTGCAGCCTGCTGACACATAGAGTCCAGGCTTGAATTTGCCCCATACAGCGCCCCCATTGAAAGTAAAACCGACTGCGCCGCCCCAGCAGTGTTCGAAGTCAAAATTCGGCAGTTGTGGAAAGCGTTTCTCGAGGCGGTGTTGGAGTTCGCCTTCGATCTTTCCCTTTGGCGCTTCCTGCTCGTAGCTATGCATGGAGCGCACCATCAGCCTTCCATCGATGGTTCGGCGTAGGGTGCTGCCGAGTCGATGAGTGGGGAGTAGGCCCCAGTTCTCATCGCTGCCCAGGTCATCCAATACAGACTGCTCTAACACTGGAGTTAGGCCAGCGTAGGTATGCATCGCTACGAGGCGAGAGCGGGCGATACCTAGCTCCTTGCTGAAGGCATTGTTAGCCAGTACGAGTTTATGAGCATTGATGACACCGTTCGGCGTCTGCACCTGCCAGCCGTCAGCTTGCTGTTTTAGTTTCAGCGCAGGTGTGTTCTCAAATAGCTGCACCGACTCCGGCAGCAGTGACGCGAGCGCGCGGATCGCAGCGGCGGGTTGTGCGAGGTAGCAGTCGGGAGAATAGAGTCCCTCCTGATAGAAGTCTGAACCCATTCTTGATCTAAGTGCAGACCGCTCTAGGCTTTCATACTCGAGACCAGCGGCTTCGAGGAAGGCGCGGTAGTTTTGTAGTGACTTCAGTCCAGCTTCGCTAGCGGCTGCGCGATAGGTTCCAGCCTTGGCTATGTCTACCGCGTGACCGGAGTCTTCAATCTCGGCGAGGATTTCTGCCATGGTGCTCGCTGTTAGGCGATTGCAGAGACTCATCTTTTCTATCTGATCTGGATTGGCGTCCTCAGCGAGCGCTATACTTAATAAGAATCCGGAATTACGGCCGGGATTGCCCTCACCGATCTCGCTAGCATCTATCAAGGCAATGCCGGCCTCTGGAGACAGACTATGCCAGCGTTTAGCGGCGGATATTCCCGTCCACCCAGCACCGATGACTAGTACATCGACGGAGATATCTCTATCCAGGGCAGGACTTGATTCGCGTGCGGGTAGTAGCGCATTCCAGCCGCTTTTCATTTTGTAGTTGGGGAAACTCTTCTGCTTCGGCATCAGCTATTCTTTGCGAGTCTATAGCTCAATCACTAACGCTTTCTCAGGCGGTAACTTGCCCGCACAGACATCACCGTAAATGTCGGCTAGTTTCTCAACACCGTCCAGCTTCTCAATTTTCATCCAGTCTGCACTCTGTGTAGATGAGTCTGTGATAAATTGTGATGACTTCGAGTCGAACTCTTCGGGCCCCCATTCTTTCATTCGCATTTGAATATGACTGGGCGCGAAGAAGAACTCTCTCTTCTCTTTTGGGATGCCGGTATCTCTTCCGCCTTCGCTCCAATGAGTTAGGCCGACATTTAGGCAGTGAGCCAGATTCTCGCCGAGATGTGCGTGTAAGTTCGCTAGCAATGTCGAATTGCCCGACATGTCCACAATCACCGTGGGTATCGATGCGTCGATATCTTCGAGCGCATCATAGTTGATTGTTTGGTCATAAAGGCCAAGATTCTCAACCCACTGTTGATTTCCTTTCGAGGTGAACCCAATCGAAGTCGGGGCATCTGTGTCTGCAGCTAGTGCATAGCCCAGCCCGATGCTGGTCTTGCTCGAGGCACTAATCACGACGACCTGCTTTGCGCCATGCCAGCCATTGTGTTGCAAGCTGTCCCACAAACAGAATGACGTAATATACAAAGGCCACAGGAGCATCCGCATATTGTCCATGTTCCTGTCGTAGCCTGGCTCAAGGCCTACCCTTCGATAAGTGTTGTAGCCAGGAGGCAGTTTGGATCGATGTTCAGCACCATCGATCAGTCGACTTTCTAGCACCTTGACGTTGCCCATCTTAAGATAGCTATTGGTAGGGTAGTAACCAAAAACTCTCTCGCCCACGTCGACGCCCGTCGCGCTGCTAGCCACTACATCAGCAAATCCCCACACGGGAATGATGCCCCAGGTATTGCTCTCATTGTCAGAGGCGGGAAAGAACTGCCAGTAACCTAATTGGTCACCGGCTGCCGCATAGGTTACGTTATTTGCACTAAAACCAAATTTGTCCACCTTCAATAAAATTTCGCCAGTCGCCAGAGGTGCATCGATATCTAACCCCGATCTAACAACCCGGGCTTGAGTGATATCACTCTTTAATATTTGTAGTTCGTTCATTGAGAATCCTTGATTTTTCTTTTACTGCTGGTTCATATCTAGCAGTTTTCACACGGCGCGAGTGCCTTTGAGTATGAAGCCTAAGTTGCGAATAGGCTAGATTAAGATACGCCTACTACAATGAACTGAGTGGTCAAAATATGACTCGTAAAATTTTGATGCAGTTAGCAGGCAGGAAAGAAAACTTTGGGAATAACTCTCAGACGTTTGGTTCAGAGACTAGGGCTCACAGCGAGCAGCACACTGCTACCTTTGTCTGTATTTACTCAGAATCAGGCGCAGAACGAGTGGCAGACTCCAATCCTGCGTGCGGGCGATATGCAAGCTCGCAGTCGATACTACTACGTGCCGCTGCTCTCTGGCGCCCAGCAATTTCTTAGCGGTTTAACAACACAATGATGGAATAATTTACCTTGGTCTAATGATTCCAGCCCAGACGAAAGTGTGAAAATCTTCACCGCTGATTGCCAAATTTTTTAAGCTAAACCTGCTAACTCTTGGCAGCTGTAATCTCATCGACAAGGTTTTGTGCAGCTAGCTGTGACTGACGACTAATCTTGATACGAAGATTTCCGCCCTTGCTGCCCGGCAAGTTTCTAAAAATGCGAAGACTACTTCCCTGTAAGACGAGTTCCGAGCCGAACATCTTGCGTTCCATTCTTGCCCGTCGAATATCGCCTAGTGCAATTTCTATTTCTTTCACGGATGTCTTGAATACGCCAAGTACGGAATCGGTTGTCTGATACTCAACCTTTAGGGTGTCGTCTGCGAAGGATATCAAGCCATCCGATTCTAACAGCCCCGAACTATCACAGACATTGAATGCCACATTCACGTCGTCCACATACTGATCTTCGTAGTAGTTTCGCGCGAGACCACGGCTTCGCTCGAAAGCCATCTCGACAAACTCCGGCGCGTAACGCACGCCGGCATAGTGCCCTAGTAAAAACAAACCCATGCCGAGCACGACATAGCCTGCCCAGAAGACTGCCATTCCTGTAAAAATATTAATGAATACGCACAGGGCCATGATGGCGACGGAAGTCATGCAGTGGGCTTTGAACTTTTGCCAGAGATGTTGCTCCTTGTCCTTGGTGCGGCGCTCTTCCTCGAGCGAGTGAATGGCGCGATCGATCTGCGTATTATCGACGCCGAATTCCCTGCCTATAGACAGGAGCTCTTCATGGTCGACGGCTTCTTCTGGCTTGCCAGATTCGTCCAATAGACTAAAGCGAATGATGTCGGCGACTTCGTCGCTGCTGTAGCGACGGTCCGCAGTGCTCTGACGTTGTTTATCTGGCTGCTCAGCATCTTGCTGTTGTGGGTCTTCGTCCTTCGATTCGAATTGCAGCATGTCGGCCATGAAAGGTCTCCTTAAGACTTCTTATAGAGCTAGCCTTGATTGAATCAAGATTGTGCTCGCGTGTCAGCTTCTGCTAGTAGCTAATAAAGCAACAATCGCGCCAGCACGGGCTGTCGGACGAGCGGGACTACGGACCCCTTAAGCTATGGGCTTCTCGGCCCTAAAATGGGGATTTTTGTTTGACGCTATGCGCTCCGCGCTGCGGACGGTGTGTGCGAAAAGGCTATTGTTTGATGAAATTCGCCATATTCGGCATGGGACGGGGAAACGGGAATGTGAGCCAAAAAAAAGGGCCCCTGGAGGCCCTTTTTCTCAAACACTGAGCGGAAGACTTAGTCAGCCGGCTCTAGGCGAACAACCGAAGTTGGATCACCGTTGCGATCGGAAACGGCTAAGTAGATATAGCCATCTGGACCCTGACGTACATCACGGATTCGACCGATGTCATACACAAGCGTTTCTTCTACGACTACGCGGCTGTAGTCATCGGATAGCTGCAAGCGAGCAAGCTGCTCTCCAGCTAACGAGCCAGAGAAGATGTTGCCGTACCACATTGGGAACTTATCGCCTGAGTAGACCATGAGGCCAGATGTGGCGATTGACGGCACCCAGAACTGCGCAGGTTGTACCATGCCTTCTTCACTGATACCGATATGGATAGGTCTGCCGAATGCGCCATAGTTTGCGCCACGACCAACTACCGGCCAGCCATAGTTATTGCCAGGCTCGATGCGGTTAATTTCATCGCCGCCTTGTGGACCGTGTTCAGACTCCCATAGATCACCTGTCTCCGGGTGAATCGCTAGACCTTGAGGGCTGCGGTGGCCGTAGCTCCAGATTTCAGGAAGTATGCCAGACTGTCCCACAAACGGATTGTCATCAGGCACGGTGCCATCGTCGTTCAGGCGCACGACTACGCCCTGGTGATTGCTGCGATCCTGTGCCGGGTGAGCGCGCAGAGCAGCTTCATCTCCAACCGGTGGAGCCATGCGATCGCCTAGCGTTAGAAACATATAGCCATCGTTATCGAAAACGATTTTGCCGCCGTAGTGCCCGAAGCCTCTTGCTTGTGCTTCGAATATTTCTACGACATTGGTCAGCCGGTCATTCTCAAAACGACCGCGTGCAATAGCTGTTGCTGAGCTGCCTTCCGTTTCCTTGGAATAGGTTAGATAGACCCAGCGGTTATCGTTGAAATTTGGATGAGGCAAGACGTCAAACAGACCACCCTGACCTTCATAGAATACGTCTGGGACCCCGGGAACTGCTTCGGGAAGAAGGCGTCCGTCACGAACGACTCGCAGGCGGCCAGGTTTTTCTGTAATTAGCATATCGCCGCCGGGTAGCCAGGCCATGGACCATGGTTGGACCAGATCGTCGGCTACAGCCACGACTTTGTAGTCATGGTTGGCTGCGTGGTATACGTCCGACTGCGCGTTAACGCCAGCCGCGGCAGTTGCTAGTACGGCGGTACCAGCAAGTTTTAACAAATTGCGAAACATAAGGTATTCCTCTTTAGTTCTAATCAATTCAGGCTCGCCCATACTAGATAGGCGAGCCTGTTAAACGGGTAAATCCTGACTCTAATTCTCTATGGAAATAGCTGTGCTAACTCAGCTTTCGCATCAGCGCTGGCGGTGTGATTAAGGCTCGCGATGATTCCGGCCAATGTCTTTGCTCGATCCGGAGCCTCCTCATTTCCCTGAAGCGCTGCCATGGCAGTTTTGCCTTCCATATTCGCCGAATGCTGGATATTGACTACGGCGCTAGCCATAGCGTGGATACCCCCTGCCAATGAGGAATCACTGATGATCGCATTCAGTGCAGATTTGTCGGCATCCGAAGGGAAGTGGTTAAGGCTAGCAACAATATCGGCTATCTGCTTGGCCGCAGCTGCATTGGCGCTGTTGTCTTGGGCTACTGAAAACTGTGAAAACAGTCCGATAACGGCAATCAATAAGAATCTTTGTAAGATTGTATTCTTCATGGTGATCTCCTCAGCTCAGGAATCCGAGCAATTTAGTTCGTCGAGTCTATATCAGTAATCTAGGAATATATAGCCGTTTTGGGTGCCAGACGAGACGTATGGACGTTTTTTAGTGGCAGGCAGACGCACGGCTTTACTCGTTACAAAGAATTACAAACCCGCTTATTCATATTTGGTTAAGCAATTGATATCTATCATGGTTTTCGAAATAGACTGTTGTTGCCCACTTGCTTGTAGTGGAGAGATTGCTTATCCTTCTCCTCCCGCTTATTACAGGCAATTACTGCAGGCATAGATAAGTACCTACACTGCTGTAATTTTTGGCGGCTAAACAACACGGTCGGCTCGTTTGACGGGTACGCTGGAACTAAAGAATTACTTTCTGGAGATAGAGATGTTAGCAACGAAACGACTGATTTCATCATTCATTCTGAGTATCGGCGCCATAGCCTGTACCTCAGTAGCTTGGAGCCAGTCCGGCACCACTGTCTTTGATGGAGACTGGCCCGATCATCACGGCGGCAAATTTGCCCAGCGCTATTCTCCTCTCGACCAGATCAATGCAGAAAATGTTGGCGAGCTTGAAGTCGCTTGGAGTTTCAACACTGGTCCGATAGGCCCCTCGGCCGAATTCAATAATCCGTCTACACCCATCGCAATCGATGGTGTGCTCTATGTCACCATGGGCAATACGCGAAATGTTGGGGCTATCGATGCCGCTACTGGACAACTATTGTGGCTTTGGCGGCCGCAAGAAGGTGAGAGATTTGATCACGCACCACGTAAAGGTGCTGGCCGCGGTTTGTCACACTATCGATCAAACGGTGAAGACCGCATCCTAAGTATTACTCCAGGCTTTCAGCTGGTTTCATTAGATGCAAAGACTGGTATTCCTGATCCGAATTTTGGTGAAAATGGCAGTGTAGACCTGTTCATGGGGCTCAGAAACGCCGAAGACGACAGATACGACGACATCGATATAGGTTCTTCCATGCCTCCGTTCGTGATGAACGATGTGGTTGTGGTAGGGCCAGCGCACCGTGTAGGTATGCGCCCGCGTTCCAAATCGAATGTTAAGGGTGACGTGCGCGCTTATGATGCGCGTACCGGCGAACATTTATGGACCTTCCACACTATTCCAGAGCGCGGCGAAGTAGGCTTTGAAACGTGGCTAGATGGCGGCGTTGAATTTACGGGTAATGCTGGTGTTTGGGCGACAATGTCAGGAGATCCGGAGATGGGTCACCTTTATCTGCCGGTAGAATCAGCAACGGGTGACCGTTTCGGCGGTGATCGTCCGGGTGACAATCTATTCGCCAACGCACTAGTTGCCGTGGATATAAAGACCGGAGAGCGACAGTGGCATTTCCAGTTAATTCATCATGACATCTGGGACTGGGATAATCCCTCAGCTCCGGTAGTCGCGGATTTACCAAACGGTCGCAAGATCGTCATGCAAGTCACCAAACAAAACTGGGTTTACACCTTCGATCGCCTCACTGGAGAGCCAGTATGGCCAATCGAGGAACTACCGGTTCCGGCCGGCGATGTGCCCGGTGAGTGGTACGCAGCGACACAGCCATTCCCAACGAAACCAGCACCATTTGACCGTCAGGGAGTTTCGGAAGACGACATAATCGATTTCACACCGGAGCTTCGAGCTGCGGCGATGGAAGCAGTTTCAGACTTTCGCTTCGGCCCCAACCTTTACACGCCTCCATCTCTCGTTGATGCAGCGGACGGCACGCGCGGTGTTTTGAGCCTGCCTTCGTCTACCGGCGGTGCTAACTGGGAAGGTTCGGCAATGGATCCTGAGACGGGCATTATCTACGTACCCTCAAGAACGGCTCTGGCGCTCTTATCAGTAGGCAACGATCCGGATTCAGACCTCGCCTATAGTATGGCCTTCGGCGTACGTGTGCCGAGAGTGCAGGGCTTGGATGTTATTAAGCCTCCCTACGGCCGCATCACTGCTATCGATATGAATACTGGCGACCATGTGTTTCAGGTAGCGAACGCCGATACCCCAGACCGCATCAAGAATCATCCTGCCTTGCAGGGAGTGGACCTCCCACGCACGGGAGTGCCGACGAGAGCGGGATTGGTTCTAACTAAAACATTGTTGTTTGCTGGCGAAGGTGGCGGTGGCCCAGGTGCTAGCCCCATATTCCGTGCTTACGATAAGCAAACCGGCGAAATTGTTGCTGAAATAGATCTGCCCAACATGCAATCTGGGCAGCCCATGACTTATGAAGTCGATGGCAAGCAGTACATTGCCATGTTCGTTAGCGGTAACGCTGGCGCTACTCAGTTAGTGGCCTTAGCCCTACCGTAATCTTTAAACTAGGAGTAATTATGACTATGCGAACTTTTTTAAATCGAGCTGTACTGGCACTACCTTTGCTATTGATCGGCTTGCCTGTTCAGGCAGCGAACTGGGTAATTGATCCAGGAAATTCATTGGTAACATTTAAGTATGCCTATGGTACGGATCCCTACGAGGGCCGATTTACAAATATACAGGCTACTTTCGATATCGATCCCATGCGCCCTACTAGTTGCGAATTCAACGTAACTATTAACATCGCTGATATTGATGTCGATTCACCGGAAGTTCTGGACTACTTGCTCGACTATGAATTGTTCGATGTAGACTCTTGGCCGACAGCAACTTTTAAGGCTGAGGAGTGTCGCTTAACTGGCGTAACTTCATTTGAAGCCGACGGCACATTAACAATTCGTGACCAAACTCACCCGCTAACTTTTCCATTCGACCTGAGTATCGAGACATGCGATGGGAGTGTTTGTTTCAACCTCACTAGCGAAGTGATACTTCAGCGTCTCGACTTCGGCGTTGGCCAAGGTTACTGGGCGAATACTTCCGAGGTTCCAAACGATGTAACCGTCACTATAGACGTCTACGCCGTACAAGAATAATCAATAAGTTTACTAACAAATAGGCTATATCAATGTTTACTCGATTTTTTTCCAACACACGTCGTCTTTTACTAATTCTAGTTTGTTCGGCATTCCTGGTTTCATGCGATCGATTGCTGACACCTGATTTCAACACAGACATAACCGAGCTTAGAGGCGGCGCATACACGCTTGATCCAGATCATGCGACGTTGTTGTGGAAGATTAATCATCTAGGGTTCTCCACCTTCATCGGTAGATTTAACGACTTCGATGCATCTTTGGATTTCGATCCGGAAAATATCGAGGATTCGACTCTGGAAGTAATAATTAATACAGCTGGCTTGGATATTAATAATGATGTCTTCGCAGAAGAGTTGCGCGGTGGCAGCTGGTTCAATGTTGAAGAATTTCCACAGGCTGCATTCAAGACGACTTCCTTTGTCGAAGCGATCGACGAAGACACATTCGTATTTCAGGGCGACATGACTCTACTCGGTGTTACGCTTCCAATGAATTTGGAAATTAATTTCCATGGAGGCGGTCGAAATTTTCTTACTCGCAGCTATACGCTGGGCTTCTCGGCAAGCGGTGAGTTTCTGCGCTCCGACTTTGGCCTAGATAGATTCACAAGCTTCGGTGTCGGAGATAATATCGAGCTTGAGATTCATGTTGAGTTTATGGCGGTTCCTGAATAGACACGATTTTCTTGCAATGATACTTAAGCCCTGTTCGGCACCGCTGAATGGGGCTTTTTATTGAATGAAATAGACGCATTAAATTCACAAATTGTTAAGACGAGAACAAAGTTACTCCATTAATCATGTTCAGAGTTGAAGCAGTAGTCTCCTGAGTTTTCAGGTAGCAGCTTCTGATAGCGTGATCCCCTCCCGGTATTTCGTGGACAACGGCATCTGAAACTGACTGCTCTATTCGCTAATGCGATTGCCGTCAGACACCCATTTGCCGTATTGGTGTTGCCCGCCGATTCAGGCATACTTCTAGGCCATATTTCCAATACTTAGCAACGATCACTCTTAAGCTTAGGGAGCTATCAATATGTCTTTCCCAAGACGGATTCATTCTAATTCTGGCTGGGCCGTGCTGACTGCGCTGGCAGCATTTAGTATTTCTTCGGTGCTACAGGCTCAGGTACCTATAATTCAGCCGGGCGCACCAGGGCAGCCGGGCCGAATTATTACGGCAGAAGAGGCTTCCGATCTCGCTAATGTCTCGTACTCTCTCGGTGATATTCAGTTCCTGCGCGGCATGATTCCTCATCACGCGCAGGCGAAAGAAATGTCGGCGCTCGCAGACAGTAGAACTAACCACACGATGGTCCTGGCAGTCGCCGCGCGTATTACTCTCTCGCAGGACGATGAGATTTCTATGATGCAGGGCTGGCTGCGCGATCAGGGGCTAGAGGCGCCTGCCGAGGATGTTCATCATCAGCCCGGTTTCGAGCGCATGGAGGGCATGCTCAGCGATGAGCAGATGGCTACACTTACTGCCTCATCCGGGCCCGAGTTTAACCGCCTCTATCTGGAATATATGATCGATCACCATCAGGGTGCTCTGGACATGGTGGAGATGTTGTTAGACCAGCGCGGGTCTGTGCAAGACCCACTCCTCTACGAATTTACGTCCGATGTGACCTCCGATCAGACATCGGAGATCGAGCGCATGGACCTTCTGCTCGCAAGTCTTAATCCCGATCCTCGAGTTGGTTTGGCCGCAGGCTTTCGAGATGCGGGCGAAGCCGCGCTAAATATGCGGATCGTTGCATCACTGCCTAAGCCGGCAGGCTTCTTCGACCCCGAGAGACCGTCCGGCCTTTCTGCGAGTCGCCTGCTCGAGCTTGAAGCAGCCGCAAATGGTGATGTCCCCGAGACATCAGATGAAGAGGAGGAGGACGAAAATTCAGATCCGCGCCCGGCCTTGCTGAGTTTCTCCAATACTGACTTACTGTTCTCTGGGAACTACATGGTGGCAGGTAACTACCACGGCTTTAATACCTATGACATCAGCAATGCACAAGCGCCACGGCATATTGGCTCAGTGGTGTGTCCTGGTGGGCAGGGAGATGTGTCGCTAGTGGGTAACTTGCTGATTATGTCTGTTCAGGAAGTTCGAGGAAGATTGGATTGCGGACTACAAGGAGTGCCGGAACCTGTTAGTGATGAGCGTGTGAAGGGAATTCGCATCTTCGACGTAAGCGATTTCACTAACCCAATTCAGGTTGCCGCGGTACAAACCTGTCGCGGCTCACACACACATACTGTGGTGTCTGACCCGACTACAGTTTCAGGCAACATCTATGTCTATGTATCCGGCACGAGTGCGGTACGAGATGACGAGGAGTTGGCAGGTTGTTCCAATGATTCACCCTTCGAAGATGAGAACTCGGCGTTATTCCGCATAGAAGTCATCGAAATTCCTGCAGAAAATCCAGCTGCAGCACGCATTGTTAACCGTCCCTTTATCTTCGCTGACCCTGATAGCGGAACACTGGCGGGCTTGTGGGGCGGGGGCGATCACGGCGACGACACGCAGACTACGAGACAAACAAATCAGTGTCATGACATTACTACGTTCCCCGACATAGGCCTAGCCGCTGGCGCGTGTTCTGGTAATGGCATTCTGTTGGATATCTCCGATCCAACTAATCCCGAACGACTGGATCAGGTAATCGATCCCGGATTCTCTTACTGGCACTCGGCTACTTTTAATAACCGCGGCGACAAGGTGATCTTTACCGACGAGTGGGGCGGTGGGGGCCGTCCTAGATGTAGAGCGCAAGATCCTCTAACCTGGGGAGCGGATGCCTTCTATGACATCGTCGATGGCAAGCTACAATTCCGTAGTCACTATAAAATGTCGGCCCCACAAACTGATACGGAGAACTGCGTTGCTCACAACGGCTCCTTGATTCCCGTGCCCGGCCGCGACCTATTCGTTCAAGCCTGGTATCAGGGCGGTGTGTCCATCGTAGATTTCACCGACTCAGCGAATCCGATCGAGATCGCGTTCTTCGACCGTGGGCCCATTGATGAAGAGGAATTGATTACTGGAGGATACTGGTCCACCTACTGGTATAACGGCCACATCTACGGCACGGAAATATCCCGCGGCCTCGATGTGTTCGCCCTGCAGTCTAGCGATTATCTGACCGAGAACGAAATCGCAGCGGCCTCATTGCCGGAGTTAAACGGCATCGTCAACGCGCAGACGCAAGAGATTGTCGAATGGCCTGCGGTACCAGTTGTCGCACGAGCGTATATGGATCAGTTGCAACGTGAAAACCGACTCACCACAAGTCAGGCGAGCGAGCTAAGCGATGCGCTAGAGCGTGCCGAGGATTTATTAGCTGGAGAAAATGGCAACCGGCGTAGCACGATGCGCGCGCTCAATAACCTAGCAGATGATTTTTCCGAAGTTGCTGGTGATTACAATGGCATCTCGGGTATCCGTTATGCGTCTTTGGCGGAAACGCTGGAGGGGATAGCGGATAGCTTATAGAGATTATGTAGAAGGACAGATTGCGCTTAACAAGGCGTTATCTGTCTTTTTTTGCGTTAAATTTTTAGTTTTGACGAACTTCCAAGAATTAGGACCGCCCAGCTACAGTTGGCCGAGATTTAGCCAATCCAGTTTTGCTGGCTCTTCTTTGACTTTTGTCTTTATCAAGGTTCAAATGGTTGCCCATTATCACCCATTCACTGGTGCAGTGAATTAGCTCGCTTAGCGGGGTGTAAATCAATTGAGTGTCCCAATCTGCTAGGAGGTAACGAATGGTGATTTCGGTGAAAATGCCAATTAAATTGAGTGTTTTACTCGCATGTGTCGGCTTATTAGCTCTACCTGCACAGGCGCAGGACAATGCAAGACCTGACTTAGAGGGTATTTGGACCAATGCCTCGCTGACAAAACTCTCCCGACCACGCGAAGTCGAGACATTGGTAGTCACGCCAGAAGAAGCCAGAGTGATTGCCGCCAACACGCCTATTGCCGGTCTTGAAGGCGGCTTGGACGAGGGTGATGGTGTGAACGACACGCCAACCGCCGCCGGCGAAGATTTTGGTACCCGTGCTTACAACAGTTTCTGGGTAGACCCCGGCTCGAATCTGGCGCTGATAAAGGGAGATTATCGTACCTCCTACGTCGTAATCCCTGAGAACGGTCAGGTGCCCCGTCTTGAGAATCCCAATTATGATTTCGAGCGGCGCAATTTCGGATCTCGCTATGCGACTGGCTTTGGTGATGCTCGAGGCCCTGAGGCGATTCCAAATGCGGAGCGTTGTCTTATAGGTTTTGGAAATAAGGCAGGTCCCGGCATGATGGCCGCCCTGTATAACAATACTTACCAATTCGTCCAGACCGAAGACTACGTCATGATCCTCGTGGAAATGGTTCACGATGCTCGTATAATTCCGATTTACGATTCCGCGGCAGATGCGCGAGCTAATCGTAGGCCCCTCGTATTAGAACAATGGTTCGGTGATTCCGTAGGATGGTATGAGGACGGTGTGCTTGTTGTGGAGACAGTGAACATAGACCCACTGCAACTCAGTCAGAGCTCGATCCCGATAACTAAGCAGGGCCATATTATCGAGCGATTCAGTCGATACTCCGAAGATGAAATCTTCTATCAGTTTACTGTAGAGGACAGCAATATATATAGCCAGCCCTGGACTGCAGAGTTAAGCTTCTACGCGACCGACGAGGGTTTGTATGAGTATGCCTGCCATGAAGGCAACTACTCGATGCCAGGCATATTGGCTGGAGCGCGCAGGTTAGAGATGGAAGAGGCTGCTCGAGAGTCAAACTAAGCGAAGATATAGCTCGATACTTTATTATTGCCTTTAGGGACGGCCTGCGAAAATGGCACTCCTTAAAGGTGGTAGCAATACTGTTAAAGATTGAATTCAGTTCTCCTCAATTGATTGCCCACCATTCCTAGTGCTGGCAGGCCCACCAGTCGCTAATGCCATCTCACCGTTTAGACAGAGTGTAATGCATGAGTAAAAATAAACCTCTCGATGGCTATAAGGTCGTCGACTTCTCTGCTGTTTTCGCTGGACCTATATGTTCTCGCTTCCTCCGCGACTGTGGCGCTGAAGTGATCAAGGTGGAGAGTCCTGGTGTTGGAGACATCACTCGTGGGGTAGATGGAATTACGCCCGTCTTCGCTCACTTTAATGCAGGCAAGCGCAGTATCGCGGTAGATTTGAAGCAACCTGCAGGACAGTCATTGGTCAAACAATTGATAAGCGATGCAGACATCGTCCTAGAGAATTTTAGGCCTGGGATAATGGCTAAATTTGGACTGGACTTTGAAAGTCTACAATCCAAAAACCCCGAGCTCGTCTATTGTTCAATCTCTGGATTCGGTCAGAGTGGTCCGTATGTGAATCGCGCAGCGTATGCTCCAATAGTTCATGCTGCTAGCGGATTCGACAGTGTGCACGCCCAGGCACAGCAAGGGCCGAACGAAGATAAACTTATGCGCCCTAGCAATTGGGAGATCATGGTCGCGGATATTCTTACAGGCAGTTACGCCTTTGGCGCGATCCAGACTGCGCTGCTCGGACGTGAGCGCGGAGGCGGGGGCAGCTATATCGATGTCAGCATGATGGAATCTATGATGACGCTAATTCCCGCCCATATACAGTCCGCACAGATGGGGCAACCTGCCCTGATAGGCAGGTTCTTCCCGGCCAAGGTGAAGGATGGCTTCGTTATGGTATGCGTAGTTTCGGACAAGAATTTGGAATGTCTGGCTGCAGCGCTTGGTCGGCCGGATTTGTTAGTGGATCCTCGATTCGTGCGGGGTCCGCGAACCGAAAATTTCTATTTGTTGGCTGAGGAAGTCGAGCGTTGGTCTGTCTCGCTTAGCGCTCGCGAATGTGAAGCAGCGCTGAACCGTGCCGGAGTTCCTTGCAGCTTGTATCAGCAGGTAGACGACCTGTTTGCCCATCCACAAGTAGTGGAGCGAAATTCATTTTCCAGCATTTTTGATGACGTACTTGGTGATTTTCTCATTCAGAATATGCCCTTTAAACTTTCGGGCATGGATAATGTAACGGCTTCTTGGGCGGCGAAGCTAGGCGAGCACACCAATGAGATATTGAGCGAACGCTTGAAACTTAAACCGGCAGAAATAGAAAGCTTGAGAGCGAGTTCAGTGGTTAGCTAACCCCTAATAGAGAAAACCTATGATGCAGACATCAAGACATTATCATCAACGCGTAAATTTGCAGGTGAAAAAAGGCAGGCCAGGCTCGCAAGCTCTGAGAGAGGCCTTTCAACCTTATCTAAAAATTTATCTTGGATAATTTTGCATCATTTAGTCACAGATTAAATGCTGTCTAGCCTGTACAATGCGGCCGATTAGATATGATGATGCGCAACTTCACACCTCGATCCTTAGCTCCTTCCCTTGTTTTTGCTGTCTCGATGGCGATTACTGCGATGGCGAGCGCGCAGATTGACCAGATCGAAAACCCCACCGACGATTCGACCATAGTATATCCAGCTGCCTATTTCGCGGATTTCCTGCCCGTATCTGCCAACGACATGGTAAGCCGTATACCCGGTATTGGCCTTGCGATGGGTCGTCGTGGTGGCAATAGCGGTCGTGGACTCGGGTCGGGTGAAGGCGAGATACTCATCAACGGGCAGCGCACGACAGGGAAGGGCAATACAGGTGAGAGCCTCCTCAGTCGTATCTCTGCCGATCAGGTGGAATATATTGAAATCATACGGGGTACCTCGGAGGAGTTGGATGTTCGCGGTGCTGGCCAAGTAGTCAATGTCGTGCTCTTGGACATGCCTTCTCGATCGAGTACGTCGGTTGAACTCAATGTAGACTATTCGCGAGACGGCACTTTAGACCCGGGAGGACAGCTTTCCTACAGTGGGCAGGCTGGCGACTTTAACTACCTGTTTGCGCTTGAGGCAGAGTCCAATTACAACGGTCGCATCAATCGAGAGTTTAGCTTTGACGCGAATGAGAATCTAATCGAGGCGCGGCGAGAAGACTGGGTTAGAGACCAGACTGATTATCGGGCTAATATGAACCTAGGTTATAGCTTCGAAAAAAGCGGGGTGCAGCTCAATGCTTTGCTGGAAACAAGATCGCCGCCCAACGACATCGACCGCACGATTCATGATTTCACAACGAACACGATCAGCCACCAACGTGAGGCCAATACCAATGATCGAGACAATTGGGAGATCGGGGGAGATTATGAGTATTCCTTTGACAGTGGCAGTAGGTACCGCTTTCTATTTATCGTAAACGACCGTGATTTCCTGTTCACGCGGGAACGCTTCGATGTCGAAGAGGCATCCGAAAACAAGAATCTATTTCTCTCTAACTATGGACGCGACCGTGAGCGCATCGCTCGCACTTCCTATACGTTTAACGTAAACGATACGCAGGGCTTAGAGCTAGGCTTCGAAGGGGCGCAGACTATACGTGATGGCGTGCTGCGGTTAGGCCTGGATACCGAAGGTATGGGTTCTCCAGAGGTCGGTGGACTGGTGCCGGTTTCAATCTCCAACAGTACATCCACGGTTGAAGAGTTGCGGGCCGAACTATTCGCCGTGCACAACTGGCAGCTGAATTCCAAGATGTCACTGGAAAGTTCGCTCGTGTATGAGTCGTCAACCATTGAACAGTCCGGAGATGTTGGTAACGAGCGAGACTTTTCCTTTCTTAGGCCGAAGATCGACTACCGTTTCGATATCACACCCTCACTTCAGTTGCGCGCTGGCATCGAGAAAGACGTGTCGCAATTGAGTTTTTCCGATTTCAGCGCAACGGTCGATGGCAACGATGAGGATCAGAACACCCAGGCTGGTAATCCCGGAATTGCACAGGAACAATCGTGGCGCTACGAGATAAATCTGGAGCTTCGCTTGCCCAATGATGTTGGCGTGCTAAATTCACAGTTTTACTACAGAGATCTGGAAGATGTTATCGATCGCATCGACGTCTCTACCGGCCTTGATAACTTGCAATCGGCGCGCGGTAATATCGGTGACGGCAAGCGCTATGGTGTAAATCTTGATCTCAGTGCAAGATTGAGTTTCCTCGGCCTGCCGAACGCTCTGCTCACAACGGGGCTGAGTTTGAGGGATTCTGAGGTGTTGGACCCCTTCACTAAGACAAAACGCAGGCAGCGAAATAACGGTCGCTGGACTGCCAGGTCGAGTTTTCGACATGATGTTACCGGGCTCGGTCTCAGCTATGGATTCTCCTACGAGATGAATTCCAATGGCGGAAGTGGCAGGACCGAGATCGACATTATAGACACGGAGGAACGCATATTCGGGCCGCAGTTATCGGCGTTCTTAGAAAAACAGGCCTTCGGGAATTTTACTTTTCGCTTCGAGGCGAACAATATTCGTCAGAATGAATTTTGTAGAACGCGTACACGATATGTCGGAGCAACAGCGGACGGCATACTAGAAGAAGTCGAGAACTATTGTTCTGGCGGCGGTATGCAGTTGGCGCTGAAAATGAGAACGACGTTTTAGAAGCCCTAATCACTGTAGAGTCCCAAATAGCGTGAAAACTATGGAACAAGCAATGAATATTTTGGTTAGTCAAAGCCGGCAGGCAGGCAGATTGGTTCGACTTGTTTGCCTATTAGGCGTCACTCAAATTGTGCTCGTATCATGTTCATCCACGGACATCGCGTCTTCTATGGCGACTGTGGATGCAGCGTTCGACGTTGCTCCACCGCCTAACTTTACTCGGGGCTTATTAGAGCGACGCGCACCTCAGCCCCTCTATCCTATACGGGCGAGAAACCTCGGCATAGAGGGGTGGGTGATGCTTGGATTTTCCGTCGATGCGGATGGCGAGGTGGTCAGTAACAGTATTCGGACACTCCAAGAGCAGCCAGAGGGCTTTTTCGAGGCCTCTGCCGCGAGTGCAGCTAGGCGTCTAACGTTCCAGAATGTTCGGGGCGAGCTGATTGAAGATGTGCGCTATGTGTTCCGCTATCAGCTTGACGGATTGAATGTTGTACCGCCCTCTGATTCTACGCCCGACATAATTCAATTCAGAGAGATGTTGCCGCAGCGCCTAATTACACCGCCTTATCCCGATGTAGCCTTAGAGCTGGAACTAGAAGGGTATGTGGTAGTTAAGTTTACCGTAACCGAGACTGGTGCCGTTCAAGATATCGCCATCGATGAGAGTGAGCCTCCGGGTGTGTTCAACGAGGAGGCGGTTAGAGCCGCTCAGCGGCTACGATTTGAACCTAGGATCGTATCTGGCGAATCGGTGAGAGTGGAGGATGTATTATTTCGCTTCGACTGGAACTTACCCCGCTAACTATTTCTCGTCGTGCGAATTTTAGGGCATGGCAAGTGTATCCTGAAAATTGAGAACCAGTCGGGTATGCTTTTTACTCTATTTTTCTTAGTATTGTGTTGCTGAACAGGCGGTGTTCGGTATCTGGACATGCTTTAAGGCTATAGAACTCTATGGCCAAAGGAATAAAGACTAGAAATAAGGACTCAAAGAATGAATGCTATAAACCTTACAGATGGCGATATTACACACCGGAAGGAAGTCATACAGCTTCTAAAGATGGCGATTTCTCAAAAGTGGGCATTCTCTTATGTAAGAACACAGGGAAAGAAAGTTAACTCTCAGGCCTTGGAGCTAGTAGGAGTCAAAGCTAACGAAGGGGTGTTCACTATCGGCTACGAACCAAGCATTGCTCAGATGGAGATAAGTGATCCGCTAATGTTTCGCGCACAGAGCGGTGGGGTGTCGATCATTTTTCAGAGTATTCTCAATGTATCGCCTGACGAAGATACTCTTTCGAAAACTTCGTCTCTCCACCACTTTGATCTTCCCTATAAAATTGCCTGTACGCAGCTGCGAAAGACTGTGCGTGTCAACTTAGAGGCTATAACTGAAGTTCCTGTTGTGTTGTATCTAGTGAGTGGTGCTCTAATTGAAGCTGTAGTTATAGACATCTCTACAACTGGAGCAAAGTTCAAAGTTAATCAAGATTTGGGGCAGGAACTGCAAGATCCGGAGGTTCTCGATGCCTGTAAGATAAGCCTCCCAAACGGCGAAACGTTGCAAACCGGAGCTCATCTAATCGGAATGGTAAATGATGCGGAAAGCGGCACTTCTTATCTGCGCTGCCAGTTTGTGCACATGCGAACACAAGATGAAGAGATGCTCGACGTTTTTATCAGCGATATGTTGCGGCAGATAGAATCTTTTGCTGCGGGTTCAGATAGTTAGTCGATCCTGAAAAATGCGTCTCGATGTGGATATCAATTACCTAGTTTCAACTGTAGCTAAGGTGCTGACCAGAAAATTGCCGCTACAAGCGTTTTTGCGGTTGACGAAGTTGCACAGGGATGTGCAACCATTGCCCGTTAAGGACAATGCGAGAGTGCCAAAAGCAAGTGAAATGATATTTTTACGCCGCTTTAGGCGCACGAAATACTAAAAAGTCATGGATGACTTTTTAGTATCGATTAATAGTTGCACAGGGATGTGCAACCATTGCCCGTTAAGGGCAATGCGAGAGTGCCAAAAGCAAGTGAAATGACATTTTTACGCCGCTTTAGGCGCACGAAATACTAAAAAGTCATGGATGACTTTTTAGTATCGATTAATAGCTGCTATGTATAGGGTGGGAAATGCATCCAGCCGGTAATAATGTATTTGACTCCCGAGTTCACAACATTTCCTCTATGGGCATGGGTCCACTCCCCGGGCCAGATTAGCGTCTTTCCTTTCTGCGGTTGACTCTCAAAGTCTTGATGTTCGAAGCGAGTAGAACCTCCGTCTTCGACATCATTCAGGTAAGTCATCCATGCAAGCACGCGGTGTGATGTGTCGACCGTCGTGCGTTCCGAGTGAACCTTCATAAAATGTCCGCCTGGTTCATATTTCTGAATATTGAACGAACCGATTTCAGCGTTAAGTAAGATACTCTCCAAGAAAGGCCACTGCTCTAAGTAGTCTTTGTAACAATCAAACAGCGATTCAATATAGTTTCGGAGTGGTTCATGATCATCCAGTTCTAAGTCTCGGGGCCGAATGGCAAGGTCGGTAGAGTTCTTAGACTCGGTATTCAGTCCGCCAGCCGTCCTGCCCTTCGTGTGATTGGCTTTATGCGTTTCGAAAAAGTGAATCAGCTCGTCACAGATAGACAGCGGTTCGATACTCCAGCTGCCTATGAAATGTGGACTGGGTTTCGACAATTCTAGGTCGATGCGTTTCATGGTTTATCCCCAAAGCTGTAGTCGACGCCTTTCCTAGTATCGAAATTTATTACACCAAAACCACTTTTTTCCATCGCTAACCCTTCTTTAGTTTTACCCATGCCGAGCAACACCGAGCCTAGAGAGCCAGCAGCCTCGTTCATCGAGGGGTCAATTTCTAAGGCCATGCGATAGCTAGCCGCGGCCTCTTTTAGCTTGCGAAGACTCCACAGCGCGCTTCCGAGATTACTGTGCGCATCGGCGAAGTTGGCTCGTAGTGACAACGCTTTGCGGTAGCTGTTTGCCGCTTCTTCGACATTCCCTAATTTTTGTAGCGCGGTTCCCAGATTGTTGTGCGCATCCGCGTAATCGGGTTTTAGCGCTATAGCCTGGTGATAACAGGCAATGGCATCATCTACTAGGCCCTGATTTTTTAAGGCCGAACCGAGGTTGCAATGCACCTCTGCAAAGTCAGGTCGAATCACCAATGCCTTCCGGTAACTCTTTACTGAGGCATCTAGCTCTCCCTTGTGTAAATATGCATTCCCTAGGTTGTAGTGTGTGTTGGCCACATTAGGGTCGCTATGAAGAGAGCTGCAATAACTCGATATGGCTTCATCGAGCTTGCCGGATTTTTGTAGAGCGAGACCGAGGTTAGCATGTGCCACAGCATGGTCTGGCTTGATAGTGATAGCTTGTCCATAACTCGCAATCGCCTCATCAAACTTGCCTAGGTCGAGAAATACGTTTCCCAGATTGGAATGCGCGCTAAGATATCCGGGCTCATGACTGAGCGCAGTTCTTATCAGCTGAATCGAGATGTCAGTCTGTCCAGCCATGTATGCGATCACGCCCAGCAGGTGCAGCGCGACTGGCTGGTTTGGCTCTACCTCTAAAATCTGGCGGTAGATTTGCTCGGCTTCTCCAATTCGGCCAGCAGATTGGTGCTGTTTGGCAAGAGACAAGCCGTCTTGGATCGACATGTGCGGCTGCCCTTGTGACGCGCTCGCTTCCTGACTGTTTTTAGGGTCTTTAGGGGACATGCCTTTTAAGCTCTCCGGCCTGATTTTTCAGTGGGCTTATTGCTTTGTATCTCAGGCTGCAAGTCTACACCGCCGTCCGTGGGCAAGAAAGTATGCGAAGCGGAATTGATACTGGCCTTGTATGGCTGTACGCTGCCGATAATCATAGAATGTCGCGGAGTCGGTCAGTTTCCTACTCTGCCAACTCGGCAAGGCAGAATTCCTCACTCACGCGGGGAAATACTCTAGCCAGTTCTCAGTTTTAGGGAATTCTGCTATTTAGAAAATAACAGTTATGCTAACTGTATGCACATAAGTAAAAATTTGAGAAACTAGCGAGAATAAGCCCACAACGGTTCATGAAATGACAGAATTTGTGCCACCAAACGCTGAACGGCTTGTAAAGGTCAATGCTGCAGATATTAAGACGGGGATGTATATGTCATTTCCCGATCGCCCTTGGCTGGAGACACGCTTCCTGTTTCAGGGGATGTTACTGACTACCGACAAGCAGGTCGGCGAAGTGCGCAAGGAATGCCGGCATATCTTTGTAAACAAGGGAAAAAGCCGCAGAATTCAGACGGCACGAGAACCCGTGCCTACTGAAACTACGCCGCCGCCTATATTAAAGCCGATCGAGAAAGAGTTTGTTGCTGCACAGAAGGCGCATGTGGATGCGGGCAGTCAGATTCAAGAAAACTTAAAGCGCCTTGTCGCAGGCGAGGGCATCAATGTCACCCGTATTCGTTCTTCGGTTAAGTCCTGCGTCAAGAGTATCATTACCAATCCGAACGCGCTCATTTGGCTAGGCCGCCTGCGCACCAAAGACAATTATATTGCGGAGCACTGCCTCAACGTCGGCATATTGGCGATTGCCTTCGGCCGGCATCTCGACATGAGCTTGGATGAGTTGGAGATGTTGGGTATGTGCGGCATGCTGCATGACGTTGGCAAGCTGGAGGTGGATCAGAAGATTCTCGATAAGCCCGCTAGCCTCACAGAGGAAGAGTTCGCAGTCATCAAGAGTCACTGCCTTATAGGTAGAGACATTCTTTCTAAAGATGAGAATATGCCGAAGGTAGTTATCGAAGCGGCATTCGGTCACCACGAGCGTATGGATGGATTGGGCTATCCAAGAGGCGTGCGAGCCAACTCCTTGAACCTCTATACCCGCATGATCTCGATAGTGGACACCTACGATGCGATAACCACGACTCGTTGTTATGACAAGTCGCGCCCGGCGGCAGAGGCGATCAAGATTCTGTTTAGTTGTCGTGATACCCAGTTCGAACCCATTCTCGTTGAAAAATTCATAGAATGTCTAGGGATCTACCCGACAGGTTCTCTGGTTGAGCTAAAGACTGGCGAAGGGGCTGTCGTTATCGACTCGAACAGGAACAGCCGCCTCAGTCCCAAGGTTAGCATCGTCCTCGACGAGAATAAGAATACACGTACGCCACTCATCATCGATACCTCGTCCGAGGGAAGCGACGACTCTGATCGAACCATCAAACGTGTGTTAGACGAAAACGACTATCCGGTAGATCTGAAGAGAGTATTTTCTTTCTTCAAGAAGCAGGGCGACGCGATAGCGGGTTAAGTCCTACGGCGCCAGAGCGTTTGTAATTGTTCCCCGAGTTTTAACCCACTGAGATAGGCATCCTCGACTCGATTGCCTCCACACCAGTCGCCACACGCAGCAAGCCTGTTTGATTCGTCGAGTAGAAAGGCCTCTTCACAACTTGTTTCCGCCTTGGCATATTTCCAGCGATGAATCGCTATATGGTCGGGCGGCGGCAGTGAATCGCTCATTACTTTGCCCAATGCTTCCAACATCCCGTGGAGCACTTCATCGATGTTGCTTGGGAATTGCGTCCGTGCCCACGCATTGTCGCTATGGACCATTAATGAGAAGGAGGGTGGGCGGCCCGGTTTGCTGGAGTTCGAGGCGATCCAACTTAGGGGTGAATTCCTAACTAGGGCTGCATCAAAATTTAACTTATGCGTGGACTGGAAGCCCAGCATCAAACTGAAGCAGGGCGAGAAATCGACCGTGCTCAACTCTGATTTGTAGGCGAAGCAGTCTGGCAGCAGTTCATTTGCCTGAGGAGCAGGCAATGTAGAAATCACCCAGTCGAAAAAGCCGAGTCGTTCCCCAGCGGAATCTCTAAGCAGCCAGCCTTGGTCGACCGCTTCTATGTCAGCTACCTGAGTCTCCAAATTTACATCGAGCCCAAGCGCGAGTGCCTTACATAGGCTGTTCATGCCGGGCACGGCAATGTAGTGGGGCTCGAACCATTCTCTTATAAACGGTTTCTTCTGGATTTCTAGCGTGAGGACTCGCGGCCGCCAGGCTTGTATCTGCTTCTCTGCGATGTGGTCTTTTATAAGGCTCTGAAACTGCGTCGAGCGAGCCGTGAAGAACTGAGCACCGTGATCGAACTGATAGGGCCCAGCCTGTAGCGTGGCCATTCGCCCTCCGAATCCTCGCGATTTTTCAAATACGCTTATCTCGGCAATGTCCTGCATTTGCTTAGCGAGGGTGAGCCCGGCAAGTCCTGCACCGATGATAGCTATGGATTTCATGGGAATATCTTGGACTAGGATGATCACCTGTAATTATACGCCATTGGCCCAGCTTCGGATGAGGGGAATATCTTCCCGTTTCTGCCCAGAGAGTGTGACCTGCGTCAGATATTGACTACTTATTCCCTATTTGTCCCGTGTTGTGGCAGACAGGAAGCAGAAAGTGTGAGAAATTACCTACATATCGAGTTGCTTTCGAATCAACATAAAAATAGGACACCCCATGATTATTAAGAGATTTATCACGTTGGTGATAGCCCTGAGCCTCGCGTTCTCTGTCAGCACTGCTATGGCGGGTAGGAGTGACAAGAGCGATAAGAGTGACAAGAGCGCGAAATACAGCGAAAAGAGCGATAAGAGCGATAAGAGTCGCAAAGGCAAGAGGGGCAAGAAAGGCAAGAATAGCGATAAATCCGGGAAAAGCGATAAATCCGGGAAAAGCGATAAGTCCGGAAAATCCGGAAAAAGTGGTAAAAGCGACAAGGACCAATCTTGTTTTTCCGATTGGGAGTTCTCGGCGGGCCCCTACGATGAAGAAAGCGGCTTCGCCTTCAGTGAGATCACAGGCATTGCCTGTGGTGCGGATGAAGTAACGACAATTTGGAATACAGGGTTCAGTCCTGTGGGATTCCCTGATACTGCCTGTTTTGTTGTCGGCAATCTTGGTGATTTTCTTGGTACTCAGAGCTCTGGTCCCTACAACCTGGGATTAGGACTAAGCTGTTCAACCGTCATAACACCACCTCCACCACCAGGTGGTGGCCCATCGGATTAATACATTATTACTCGCGAGTAATGTAACAAACAAAAAACGCAGCCTAGGCTGCGTTTTTTGTCTCTGCTATACATATACCCAATTGCTGAATAGAATGAAAACTCACTAATCCTAACGATTCTCAATAGATCCATGCCGCGACATCAACTTACTATTTCCGTGCGTGACTACACAGCAAGCTTGTTTGCATTGGCTGTCGTGTTTGTTGCGATTCATCTCGGGCTGTATTTTTACAACTATCAGGTCGAGGAATTGCCGTGGCTGTTATTGCAGCTGTTTGATCTTGATGAAGAGAATAACCTGCCTACCTGGTACGCGAGTTTCATCCTGCTTAATATTGCCTTCTTCGTGTTTATCGCGTCGAAAAAAACCGGTTTGCAAAAAAAGGCGCACTGGCAATTTATTGCTTTTGGTTTTCTGCTGCTAGCGATCGATGAAGTGGCCGGACTGCACGAATCCTTCAATTCCTCTATCGAGATAAACTGGGCGATACCCGGCGCTATTCTAGTGCTGTTTCTGGCAGCCGCGTATGTGCCATTTCTATTATCGTTGAGGGGGAAATTAGCGCTGCTATTTATCCTTTCCGGCGCCTTGTTCGTCTCGGGCGCTATCGTTACCGAATTGCTAAGCGAAGACATGGACAGCGATAGTTGGGGCTACACCCTTGCTGTGGCGTTAGAGGAAGGCTTGGAAATGTTTGGCGCCCTGTTGTTTCTACAGCTTAACCTGCGGGAGATGGCTGAAGATGGGTCGGTAGAAATAGACACGCAAGTGATCTAGTCGGAAGTCTCATCCGAAATCACCTGAAACGCGGTAATCTGCCACTGATCTTGTTCGTAGAGCATAGAGATCTGAACCTCTGCCGCGGCGCGCCTGAATTTTACCTGTAGATTATAGTTGGCTCTTGCAGGCCCATCATTAAGAGGTGAGAAAGACGCATCGCTACCACCGCTGATGCTTTCGAGGACTTCCAGCGCGCCAAGGTTTCTAGTCACCATGAGCAGATATTTTGAGCGGTCTGCAGCGGACTGCTGCCGCAGTAGGCTCGGGTGAGCATAAGTCTCCCAGGCAAGGGTCCCCTCGATTCTCTCAATAGCCGCAGCATTCTCATCTTCAGTAATGCCTGCTGCATCAGGGTTTGCACTCAGAATAAGCGGGGTAACAAAAACAGCAAATTCTCGACTACTACTGTCCAGGGTTGTCCGGCTAAACACACCCAGGCCGAGCACGGCGATGGCAATCAGCAAGGCTAAGGTCAGTGCTGCTGTGACTAAGGTTTTTCTCTTGATCATGGAGTTTCAAATACTGAGTAAGAGGCATTTGGTCGAACTATTCTCGAGTAACTATTATAGAATGAAAAATTGTAATAAAAACAGCGGCAAAGGCTTTTTCGGGCTTGAGTTGCAAGCTTCCTGTAGCTGCACAAAAACTAGGCTGAATTCACTCTATAGCTATGAGGGCAGGACCATTCCCTACGAGCTAGGAATGCGGCTTCGAAGTCAGACTTTAAAATCCGTGACACAAGCCACATCTGCCCCCATTCGACCCCTAATTTTTGTCGAAAAGTCAGTGGTTTGCACGTATGTTCTTCAGGGTAAGAAATGCTTTTGTGGTTAAAGTCACCAGACATTTTTAGAAAGTTTTAGACGCCTTTTAGCGTCTGAGGTTAATAATTACACCGCTAGGTCGATATTGTTCTAAGTTACTAAAAATATTAGGTTTTATTAACTAAAAAGTCGATTTTCACAGCGTTTCAGGAATTGCAGCTCCCAGCAGTCGGAATATCCAGTAATCTATGATTTGTATGAACAATAAAATTGGCAGTCGTCCGGCTTTTAGCAAAAGGCTCTTCGCGCTCCTCGCTGTGATTATTCTCAGTGGACTTATTTTTGTACCCTCGGCGAATGCGCAGAATTGCCCAGCTGGAGGCATGCCGACTGCTGGACCAATCGAACTAGTCTCCTGTACCGAATTCATTCCGAGCAATAGCGCATCTATAACTCTAACACTTCCGACAGTTGTCGTTAACGACGTCTTGATCGCAGTAATACAAACAGACGACGCAAATAATAATGGTACCTTCTCGGAGGATGGAGGGCCCTATTGGTCAGCACTGGGTGATAATTCTGATACAGGTACTATTGATTCGCAGATGTTTTTCCATTTAGTTGCCGCCGGAGATCCGACAGCAAATACAACGTTCAGTTGGACAGGAAATGAGCGATCATTTGGATACATACTGCACTTTCGAGGGGCCTCGGCGACCTTTGACCCCGGCACGAGGCAAGTTAACGGTAACAGCTTGACACCACAGGCACCGGCCTTGACTACTACAGTCGACAATACACTAGTTCTTCGCACTCTTAGCACGGATAGATTCCCCTATAATGATAATGCTGGCACACCTACGCCGGGTTTTACGCTAATTAATTCGGACAACGCCGGCAATGGAAATGGTGGTGTTGGCGGCGCCTCCGGATTTCTCGAACAAGTAGCAGCAGCAACGCTCGTAGCACAAGCTAACTGGGCGTTGACCGGGAACGGAGAAGGAGGGGAGCAAACCCATACACGAACCGTCGGCATCCGCCCAGCTCCGGAATTCCGCTTTTCGATGTTAGATGCAAGCTCATCCGTTTGTGGAGTTCAATCGGTAACGCTTGAAGCAGTGGATGCGAACGGTAATGTGCTCGACTGGTACTTAGGCACAGTGGATCTCTCAATTGTAGCATCTGTCGATGCAACCGGAGCCACCTGGGTTGAACCCGGTGCCGGTGTACCTGGGATACTCTTAGGCGGTGTGGGTGGCAATGGTGCAGCAACCTTTGAGTTTGTCGCCGGCGATGCAGGCAGCGTAACGTTGGAGTTTTACGTTCCTACTCACACACAGACAATCGATTTCAATGTTGTTGAGACTGGCGGCGGCATCTACGGCGAGAGCCCAGATGATGTAGATTACACATCTCCAACACTGACTATTCTTAATTGTGAATTTGTAGTTACTAATGAAGCAGGAAATCAGGTAGAAACCTGTGCGATGGAGGCGGTGACCATCTCTCTGCTAGATACTGCGGGTAATCCGGCTACTAACTACACCGGCACCCTAACAATCGACAACGGATCTGGTTCCACCTTTGGAAACTACACACTCACTTCTGGCAGTTTTGCCTTAACCAACACCCCCGTCGACGATGGAATAGCAACCTACCCCTTCGTGATCACACCCAGCACTCCCGGCACCCCTCATGTGTTGGTGGTGAATTACATACATGGCAGCACCTCAACTACTACCGTAGATCTGGCGCTTACCGAGGATTCTGGTTTTGCCTTTCCCGAGGCCGCGGGTAATATTTCACTTACGGTAGCCGCCTGCGAAATAATAGTTTCCCTACCCGATGCCGATTTGACCCGCGATGTCTGTACCATGACTCGAGTAACATTTGAGATTCAAGCGGGTGGCTTAGCTGTTTCAAATTTTAGTGGTGTAATTGATATCACCGCGGCTGTTGGCTTGACGGGACAAGGTTTCTGGTTCGAAAACCTGGCCGAACAACCCTATCCGGGTTCCCTAAGCGGAGGTGGCGTCGGTGACGGTACCGCCAGCTATGATTTCAATGGCAGCGAGGGTGGCGCAGTCACCTTCGATTTTCGTAATGATATCGCAGTAACCGGATTAGATTTCGGCGCCACGGGCTTAACTGATGAAGGAATTGCACTGCCACAGGGTGGCGCTACACCAACGATCGATGTAGCACAGTGCATACTGACGGTTACTGCAGCCAACTTTGGAAGTCCTGCCTTCGTTTGTCTCGCTGAGTCGGTAACCTACAAGCTTACAACCCCTGGCGGTGCCGATGCTGTCGACTACGAGGGTACAGTGACAATTCAAACCTCCACTTCGGCAGGTAACTATGTGCAGACTTCGGGCTCGAATGTGCTATCGGGCGCTGGTGGCGATGACGGCTTAGCCAGCTATCAGTTTCATGTCGATGACGATGGCGAATTTACTGTCGACTACAGTGTGCTCGCAGTCCCAGTGGGAGACGATGTAACGTTCACTGCAACTCTATCTAACTTTACGCTTGTCAACACGAGTGCAACACTCACCTACAGCAATTGCGAAGTCATAGTAACTCTACCCGATGCCGATTTGACGCGGGATGTTTGTACAATGACACGAGTGACCTTCGAAGTGCAGGCGAATGGTTCAGCGATCACGAATTTCAGTGGTGTGATCAATCTCACCGCGGCTGTTGGCTTAGCCGGGCAAGGTCTCTGGTTCGAAAACCTGGCCGAACAACCCTATCCGGGTTCCCTAACCGGAGGAGGCGTCGGCGACGGTACTGCTAGCTATGATTTCAATGGCACTGAGAACGGCGCAGTTACCTTCGATTTTCGTAATTCCATTGCAGTCACTGGATTAGATTTCGGCGCGACGGGCTTAACTGATGAAGGAGTCGCACTGCCACAGGGTGGCGCTACGCCAACGATCGATGTAGCACAGTGCATCCTGACTGTTACTGCTGCTAACTTTGGCGCTCCAGCAGACGTTTGCCGCGCTGGCGAATCTGTGACCTACAAGTTAACAACTCCCGGCGGCACTGATGCTGTCGACTACAACGGCACAGTGATACTACAAACCTCCACCTTGGCAGGTAACTATGTGCAGACCTCAGGCTCGAACGTGTTATCGGGTCCAGGTGGCAATGACGGCTTCGCCAGCTATAAATTTCATGTCGATGACGATGGCGAATTTACCGTCGACTACAGTGTGCTCGCGGTTCCGGCGGGAGACGATGTAACATTCACCGCCACGATATCGAACTTTACACTGGTCAATACGAGCGCAACGCTCACCTACCGAGCCTGCGTTTTTAACATCAGTTTCCCTAGCGATACGGCGCCTTTTGAGACCGATGTCTGTTCTATTAAGCAGGTGCGCATTGATCTGGTGGATTTCGATGGCGACCCGGTAACCGACTACACCGGTACTATCAATCTCAGCACCAGTACTGGGTTCGGATCGTGGTCAGAAGACGCTTCCGCCATTGGCACAGTAATAGATTCCTTCGGTGAAGACGGCGCCGCTAGCTACACCTTCATCGATACCAATCCTGGTACAGATGTGGATGATGACGACGGTGTGGTCATACTAAATTTCACGCACACTGCTGCCGCAGCAGCCGCAATGAATATCAATGTCAGCGATACGATTACTACTGACCCAGGCAATCCAGGTAGTACGGATGATCCAAATCTCGTTATAGATGTTTGTACATTTCAGATTAGCTTCGATGGTGGCGGTGGGTCTCTGCATAGCGACGCTAGCCTAACAGCCTGCGAAATTCAGGCGGTAACTATCGAGGTGTTTGATAGTGCGGGAGCAATCGCTCTTAATTATGCAGGACAGATGAATTTATCAACGGATACGAACAATGGCAATTGGACTGTAAATACTGGAACCAACGGTCTGACCAACGTTGTGATAGACGGAGGTGAGGCCTCCTACCTTTTCGATACTGCTGACAACGGTGTTGTAGTTCTCGATTTCACTAATCAGAATTCAGAAACGGTGAATATAGACATAGTCGATGAAGTTATTGCGCTGGCCCTAGATGGGGTAATGGTAGAAGAAGGAGCGGCTGATCCGAGTCTTGAAATTGGCTCTTGTATACCGGCTGTAGCACAGCGAGTTTGTGCTGCTGGGAACGCCCCTTCATTTACTATTTCACTTCCAATCACCGCGCAGGATACTGACCCGAACCTTCAAGGGAGAATGGTGGCGGTAGGAACGAGTATGGAGGGGCCAGGAAACGGATCATTGCTAACAGTTTCCGATGTGCAATTTAACGGGCAATCGTTCAATGTCGTCGGCCAAGCTGAGCGTCTGATCGAAACTCGAATAGATGAGAGCCCCAATAGTAGCTACACGACGCTTTGGGCCATGAATGAACAGTTATTACCTGCGCTCGCAAACAATTACAATGTGGAAATATTCCATAACAACGACGAAGCATTGGCCGCCTGTGCATTCTTCTTAACCGATGTAGAGCAGACTTTTCCCGCTGAAGATGTTGGAACTCCTAATGATGGACAGATAAATGCGTCTGGTTCTGCGGATAATGCCATCACCATAGCTTCCACGATTCTAACAACGACTCAAAACAATGCACTAATTCTGAGTATCGTAGGCATCGGCAACCCGGCCGACACCTCAGATGTCTCGCCAAGTCCTCCGATGGTTAATTTTAGTCCTCAGCCCACCGATACACCCGGCGCTGGATTTGGTGGAGCTTCTGGAAACGCGTCCAATGCGGCGGCGATTACGATCGACCAGACTATGAGCATTGACCCGACGTTTAGACATACGCATGTAATTGCGGCATTTAATCCTCTGATCTCAGGGCCAGCAGTTGCAGTAGGTTTCGAGCCGGTGGTCTTGTTTCGAACCTATTCCGGGAACCTGAGCTATCGAGCAATAGGTGCCTCTTATCAAGATGCACCTAACACCAGTGGCGTCTGCAGTCTGGTTAGCCCGCTCGAGGCGACGGCTGATCTGCAATTGCCCGATGCGGCCGATGGCGTTTTGGCTGCAAACGGTGCGCCATTTAGTGCCGCTGGAGAATTCGACTCGGATGTGCGGGCGGCATGGCTTTACTGGTTCGCTTCCGGATCATTCGACTTGCCCAATATGGACGGCTTCGGTGCCTATCCGAACACTAAGACGCCGGCCAACTTTGACAACGTTACCTTCAGTACGCCGAATGGCCTAGGTGGTTTCAATGTTACTAATATTACAGCAGACGATATTTTCGCTATCGAGAATGCGGGAAGCGATGGCAACGCGGATTTTTACGTAGCTTATAAGGATGTGACCGGCTTGATGGTTGGGACCAGCAACGAAGGCACAGGCTCGGATGAAGACCCGAATGGTGACTACACCATCACCAACATCGAAATAGACGATAACGAACCCTGGATCGACCGTGGTTCCTGTGCAGGCGGATTCGCACTAGTAGTTGTCTATGAGAACCCTTATGAGCAACTGCGGGTGATCAATCTATTTCATGGATTTCAGCCTTTTCAGCACTCGGCATTTACCTTGGTGCCGCGAAATTTTCGAATTGCCGGGCGCGACACTGTCAGCAATACGCCTAACGGGCAGGTGACCCACATAACCGTTGAAGGGGATGCCGCTATTTCTGGAACCAACGAGTCCCTAACTATCCAGAATACACCCGGAGATTTCGACCCGGGCACATTCAATGGCCTTACTACGGATTTCAATCCAGCGGACGAAGAATTTAATGGCACCATTACGCGTCCAGTCTACGCACTTACAGATGTATTCACCGGTGGTACCGGAGAGCCGACTGAATACAAGTATATTTTCGACGACTCATCTGGAGTAAATGGCAATCCATCCAATGGTGTTGAAATAGATTTTCCGAATCCCGCCGTATTCCCATTCACTCCTCCCGGAGCGGCTCTAACCGAATACGGTTTGAGCTATGGCGTGGATATAGATACTCATTTTATTGACGGCGATGAGATAGGTGACATTCTCTATGAATTTGCCGATCCAACAGACTTGGCCGAGGAGATTACTACACGCTACGCAGCTGACCAGGATCTGGTGCTGTTGGTTGCGGAAATAATTAGTGTTAGCAACGCACCGATTGCAGACATCGAGGTAATCATTACTGAAGCAGACGCCTCCTATAAAGTAGGCAGCAACGGCGTGTATAACATCGAGGTCAAGAACAACGGCAACGGAGCAGTAACCTTTGGCGAAGCCACAGGCATCATTGAGTTGGTGGGCGAGTTGCCCTCCGGGATGACATTTGCTGATGGCGGCGGTGAAATAACTGGAACCGGTTGGGTCTGCAGCGACTCGGGAAATTCGGCTACTGCCTTCACCTGTACCTACGACATCACGGCAAACCTCGGCATAGGCGGCTTGGGTGATGCGAGCCTTCCTACCGTGAGTGCCACAGTGACCATAGCTTCTCCGCCTGCATTTTTTCCAAGTTTGAACAACGATGCGAAGCTGATCGTCAGAGTCCAGCATTCCGATGGTACTTGCCTGGGCGCTAGCACCGGCATCCTACCTACTCCTACCAGCAATTGTGAGCCGCCGGAATTTGATAACGTGAACGACCTGCAAGGCGGCACGCTGGATATTAACGATATTGATGACAAGACCGGTGGTAACAACAACGTTGATAGCATTACGACTAATGTGCAAGGCATCGAAACCGATCTTTCCGTTGTTAAAGAAGTAACTACGATTTTAGAAGAGGGAAGCTCTGATACGATTCTTTACACCATCACGGTAACCAACAACGGCCCGGATGATATTGTGGCCGGCCTTACTCAGCCAGCAATGACGATTATAGATAATGAGCCGTCTGATCTAAATTTCGATAGTGCCAGCGGTGACTTCTGGACTTGTAACGTCAATGTTGGAGTGCCTGATCAGTTGGTTTGTACATTCGATAATTCAGTGGGATTGATGACGCCGCTGCTTAATGGCGAGAGTTCAGTAATTACCCTAGTGGGCGATGTGCTTGGCACAAGCCCGACCCCGGTTACCAACACCGCTCAAGTATCTTCAGGCACCTACAACTTCGATATCGTGCCCGGTAATAACACCTCAGGAACAACAGACAATATAGAGCCGGTTCCGGCTGCGGTGACCGATAAATTCCTGCTCTCTGTTTCGGCAGCGGCCGCGCTGAACACGACCTCGCTAGGTTCGGGTGGTGGATTATTGTCGGATTTCAGCGATGACGATATTGTGCTCTACGATCCTGCTCTGGATGCGGCTTCGCTGTTTATAGATAGTGCCACGACCCCGAGCTACAACGTGAGCGATCCTAATGCTATTCATCTATTGCCCAACGGTCAGGTACTGCTCTCATCGAATGAAGATGGCAACACCATAGGCACAAATGGTCAGGCGTTCGACAAAGACGATATTGTCTTATACGACAAGTTGTTAAACACAGCCACGCTACTCTTCGATGGCGCTCTGATTACCGACGACGGCGGCGATGCCATCGATCTCAATATCGATGCTGTCTATATGCTTGATGAGGGTTTAGCGCTCGCTGATCGCAAGATAATATTCTCCACGGCAGGCCCTGCGAGCGATGGGGGTATCGTCTTATGGAGTGATTCGGACCTGGTTCAGTACGACCCCGTTGCCGGCACATTCTCGATCTATCTAGATGCCGAGGATAACAACGTATTCGACGCGGTCGATGCGCAGGTTGACGCGTTGTATCTGCGCGTCGATCCTGCAGACTCAACTCTGGCGCTCGATACCATCGTCGTGTCATCGGAGGTGCAGGGTGCGGTGCTGGGAGATAACAACGTAGTCGTGGGTCGAGATGACGTGGCCGAGATAACTATCGATGCAGGTAGCAGACCTACTCCCACCGCAACAACGGCAACAAATTTATTTAATGGCGGCATACCTATCGGTGTATTCGATACTGCGGAAGGCGATCTTAAGCTCAATGCGTTGCATCTCATCGAGCCGGCGCATTTGGGTCACTTTGATATTTCACAAATCACACCGGGCAATGCCTGTGCACCGGCCACGATCCGGATTCGTAAACATAAAGTCCTGGGAGTTAACACCCACGTTACAGATACGATTTACGAAGGCAGCATTCTAATCACTACAGACTCGATGCCGGAGAATGGCATCTGGAGTGTGGATACGGGTACACCTGCCAACCTCGATAATAGCTACGGTGGTGGCACAGATAACGGCCAGGCGCTGTATACCTTTGCCTTAGCCGATAACGGTGAAGTTACTCTCACTCTGGATGTCTCAGAGGTCACGCCTGTGATCGATTCGGTGAGCGTCAGCGTCACCAATGGCTTCGTCGTCGATGAAGATAACGACAGCCCGTTTGTATTTAATCTAGTCAGTACCGATGTTGACTACCAAGATAATTTTGCAGTGGCAGCTTTGAATAACAACGACGGCAGTGCAGGCTGGTCGTTCGACTGGGCTGAGGTCGATGCATTGAATGGCATGGCCACAGGCCCGGGTTCAGGGCTGGGCATGGGCACTGGTAATATACAGATGACGGGGGGCAAGCTGACATTCACGTCTAACTTAACGACGGATGGTGGCGCTATCGACCCGAGCATGACGCGCGCAGCAGGCCTCGGACTGTTTACTTATGCCGAACCCGTACTGATTAAGTTCGATTACGGCTTCCAATCTGCCAGTAATTCCGGCGATGTCATCGAATTGCAAATTTCCAACGACGATGTGGACTACGTTACGGTTCAAACCTATGACATGTTGGATGGAACGAGTGGCTCCGATTTTAATGAAACGATCGATATAAGTGCATTTATATCGAACGTTGCGGCAGACGACATCCCCGACGACCCAAACCTGATTATCATCGATGGAACTGACGCGAATCTGTATGTGCGCTGGGTGTTGGTTTCCGGTTATGTGTTGGGCACCTTCACGGTCGACAATTTCGAGATCACGACCAGCACCAACGCCTGTGCCACCGGTGGAATGAATCACTACCACATTGATATCCCGTCAACCGGGCTCGCCTGTGTTGCGTCCGGGGTTACCATCACGGCCCATAGCTTTGAGCACAATCCGGTTGATGTTGACCCAGCCACAGTTCTAAATCTTTCTACCTTTAATAACTCCGGCACCTGGGCGAGAATTATCTCTGGTGGAGGAACCCTGACTGATATCGGTGCTCTTGTATCTGATACAGATGGCATGGGAACTTATATATTTCCAGGGGGAGAATCTTCTGTGCAGCTAGCATTCAACTACACAGACCCAGCCGGTGATGGAGCGACGGTCAATATCGATCTTACCGATGGCACATTTACCGAAATCAAACAGACTGCGCTGCCCTTCGATGACAGCCATGATCCCAACTCCGATTTCGCCGAAGCGGGATTGTTGTTTTACGATCAAGATACCGGCGCCCTGAGTACCACGTTGCCATTTCAGATCGCAGGCAAGCCTGCGCTGACGGCCCCCGCGTCGGGCAATGTGACACTACAGATCGTGCGTAGTGTGCCAATCCCGGGCGAGAACGCGG
Source organism: SAR86 cluster bacterium (assembly GCA_002401885.1). Lineage (GTDB taxonomy): Bacteria > Pseudomonadota > Gammaproteobacteria > Pseudomonadales > Pseudohongiellaceae > UBA9145. The sequence continues at coordinate 23,159 of NVUL01000046.1, read as the reverse complement.
CTGCAGCCTGTGAATCAATTGTTGACGATGGCGATGTGGTCACGGTGACATTCGCCGGGCTCTGTATAGATCCCATGGGCTGTGATGTCTCCGCTATGTCCATATTCGATTCAGGTTTAGTCGAACGATCGGTGCCGGTATTCAATGGAAATACATTGAATCCAGAGCAACAGGTGACAGCCACCGATCTAACATTGGAGTTCTCTGATCTGGGTCTGGTAATCGATGGTGAGGCCAATATCGGTGCGCCAATCAATTTCATCTATCCCGATGCAGGGCAGATTTCACTGCATGCTGAATATGATCTACCCTTTGAAGACGTTATCGCCACCGCTTCCGGCGACACAATTAATGGAGCGAGCAGCACGTTCGTTGTTAGGCCCTTTGCCTTCGATATCGATTTCAGTGATGACAGAGGTAATTCTGTCGACCTGTCTCTCGCAGCTGATGCGGATGGCTCGGCTTTTGCACGCGCGGGTGTGGGCTTCAATGCAACAGTCTCAGCAGTAATCTGGGAACAGGGTGATGATGTGGAGCTAGTAGATGGCTCGCCAGGCAACGACGGCATAGCGGATTTCGAAGCCGATCTATCGGATAATTTAGTGGCAACGAATTTCGGCGACGAAGCTGTAGACAACAACACCGTTATAGTCAGTGTGCTTACAACTGATCCAACAAATGGCGGCGCGGCCAACCCCGGCGTGCCGGCTGGAGTGGTGGGCACTATGGTCATCGTAGACGGCTCCAGCGATGTTTTTCAGTCGTTCAGCAATGGTGTGAGCGGGCCTCAATTCATAGCCATTGATGAGGTCGGCATATTCGATCTTGCTGCCGAACTAGTCGATGACGATATAGGAAGGAATCTAATCAACTACTTCGAGACAGTTCCCTACACAGCCGTTGAGGGTGTGGTCGGTGGCGCACGCAATGTGGGGCGCATCTACCCCAATAACTTCGAGCTGATTAGCTCAAGCTTTGGGCCTCGCTCAAATCAGGAAATGGTCTGTGCCATGGCCTCCCCGTTTACCTATATGGGTGAAGACTTTACTATCAACATCACGCTCGAGGCGAAGAATTTTCAGACAACTACATTGCAGAACTACTTTGGTGGTTTTGCAAAGCTCAACAGTTTCGTTGAACTTGATATACGCGGGATTATCGATGTCGATGTTGGAGCAGATATTGATTTAGTTGCGGATATGCGATTTGAGCGAAGCACCTTTCCGGATGAATTTGGATCGTTGACGGTTAGCACTATGGACGATTGGAGTGCCGGGCAAATATTGTTGTCCGGAGATTTGCGAATAACTCGCCAGGCCAGCGGCGTTGAAGATGCGCCCCTAGAAAATGTAAAAATTTCCATCAACCCTACTGACAATAACATCAACGATGGTGACACAGACGATCTTGTCGCATCCAACGATGTCTTGCTAGATGTCTTCGACGTCGAATTGGATGATGGTGCGCCGGATGTAGATCCATTAGTAGGTCCGTGGCAGTTTGCCGAAATTGCTGAGCACGAATTCCGCTACGGCAGACTGATTGTGGAGAATGCCTTCGGTTCCGAATCTGAGGACTTAAATATTGGCATACGCATAGAATACTACGATGGCAATGACTTCGTAGTTAACGCCGCCGATAGTTGTACCGCCATTGTACAGACCAATGGTGCAGAGGAATTAGCGTACGTGCCTGGTACCTATGAGGATGCCGGCGCCGACTACCTCCCTCCACTTGCCCCGTTTGCGGATGGAGTAACGGAGATCGAAGGCGCTCCGGGCATCGATGTTACCGTTACTGTGTTCGAGGGGCAGAGCGATCCGGAAGCCGATTCGGATGCAGACTTAACCAACGATTCTGACCGGCCATTCTTCACTTCAGCTCCAGACCCTGAGTCAGTGGGCCGGGTTCTGGTCGAGCTAGATTTGGATCCTAACGATGATGATTCACCAAGTTCTCTGTATTTTCTCGAATACGACTGGCGTGGCGGTGCGGTAGAGCCTGGCGATTTGTATGATGAAGCCGCAGATGGTGTTTACACCGATAACCCTCGCGGCATCATCGAGTTTGGTTCCTACCGCGGACACGATCGCGTCATCAACTGGCAAGAGATCTACATCGGTCCGACTTCCCCGTAGACTCTGCTGTTAGGCACAGCCAATCCCTTTCCTGGATTACGCGAAGGCATTCGCCGCAGACCCCCGCCGTGATTCCTCCTGCATTTTCCGTTATATTCGGTAGGAGATTCTTCAAGTCCTGCGGCTGCCCGTAGTTGCTATCAACATTTCAATTTACTACACGGACTAAACTATGCGCTTCTCAAGTTTCCCCGATCGTAAAATGTCAGAGTTAAAGATGGCCTTAGTCCTCTCGATTCTAGCGCTGCTAGTCCCCGTTCATTCATTGGCACAAGCCGTCTCCGAAAACCCTTATCAGGTTAACTATCACTGGGGAGAACTGTCAGGTGGGCGAGAGATGGGAGTAGTCACCGGTGTCCATCCTGATCCTGATGGAGAGCATATGTGGATCGTCGAGCGCTGTAGTACAAATCAATGTGCCGGTTCCGATCTTCCGCCGATTCACAAACTAGACGCCCAAGGTAAAGTGGTAAAGAGTTTAGGAGCCGGATTATTTGCATGGCCTCATGGATTCGATCTCGATAGTGAAGGTAACCTCTGGGTGACCGAAGGCGCACCGCTGGGTGATGACAGAGGCGCAGATGGCTTCGCTCTAGGGATGGGACATCAGGTAATAAAATTGAACCAAGATGGCGAGGTTTTGATGCGTTTGGGTGAAGCAGGCGTTGCCGGTGATGATGCCACTCACTTCAATGGACCTTCGGCTGTGCAGGTCGCAGCCAACGGCGATGTTTGGATAGCCGATGGGCATCGTGGTGGCAACAATCGTGTCCTGAAGTTCTCTGCCGATGGCAAACTGCTGTTGCAACTGGGCGGCGGTGTCGACTCTCTCAGTCGCGAGGTGGGCAGATTCAATGACCCACATGACTTGAAGATGGATTCCCAGGGCAGGCTCTTCGTTGCCGATCGTGGCAACAATCGCATACAGATATTCGATCAAGAGGGCGAGCTTCTTTCTATATGGACTCAATTCGGCAGACCGAGCGGCATTTGGATCGATGATAACGACAAGATATACGTCGCCGATGGTATGTCGGGCGATCAGTGGAATCCGGGCTGGCAGCGTGGCATTCGCATCGGTGATGCCAAGACTAGCTGGATTACAGATTTCATTCCCGACTTTGAGGTACAAAACGGCAGCGGCATAGAGTTCTTGGCGACTGATGCCGAGGGCAGTATCTATGCGGGGCAAGTGGGTCGTCAGCGCTTCGAGAAATATGTTCGTGTTCGGCCGTAAGCTGCAACTAGTGAGATGGTCAAACGTCCATTGTTGTAGACGCTGGATCTATGGGGCTTGCTAGTTGCCGCACTCGCCGCTAGAGGCAATGCGCTAAATAAGAGCAAAAGGCAGGCTTGAAACTCAGATTTGTTAGTACTTACTAACTAACGCCGATAGAAAGCTCAGGCGCTACCTTGCGCTCTTCCAATTAGTCTGTTTTTGTCCGTGCTGACGGCGCAACGAGTGGACTTGCAACGGGATAGCTTTTATTCTCTGACGCAGTACTTCTTATCAAAACAACAAAATACCCAAGGAGCATCCATGACTTCATTGTCTCTGTCACCCCTATCCAAATTTACGCTATTTGCCTGCGTATCGGCGGTGCTAACCGGCTGCGTAAGTGCCGGCAATCCTATCTCGGGCGATGGCCTGCCCAATCCCGCCCCTGTCGTCACCCAGAATTGGGGTGACCTACCCGCTGGAAGAAACTGGGGTTCAACGGCTGGCATCGACATCGATCCGAATGACGGACATATCTGGGCCTATGAACGCTGCGGCGCAGGCACATTCGGTGGCGGTACTCCCATCAACTGTGACACGAATCCAGTAGATCCAATATTTAAATTCGATCGCAATACGGGCGCGGTGCTGGCGAATTTTGGTGGCGGTGTCATGATGACTCCCCACGGAATTCACGCTGCTGCTGACGGTAGTGTCTGGGTAACTGACTTCGCGACAAATTCAGATGGCACCAAGGGTCAACAGGTGCACCAGTTCAGCGCCGACGGTGAATTGCTGATGAGTCTTGGCACGGCGGGTTCGGCAGGTAGTGGCCCCAATCAATTCAATCAGCCGAACGATGTGATCGTAGGACCGGATGGCAGCATTTATGTCTCCGATGGGCACAATGGTCAGGGTATGACCAGCAATCAGGCTATGGAGGAGGGCCGCGCAGAGGGCAGTACGGCTAGAATCATTAAGTTCTCTCCCGACGGCACGCGCATTAAAGAATGGGGTAGCATCGGCGTAAGACACGGTGAATTCCGCACGCCGCACGCGATGGAGTTCGATTCACAGGGTCGTCTCTGGGTTGCCGACCGCGGTAATCATCGCCTCGAAATATTCGACCAAGAGGGCAACTATTTAGAGTCGCGCTATATGTACGGACGCATCAGCGGACTGTTTATCACAGATGATGATATGGTCTACGCAATCGATTCCGAGTCGAGCCCGACTGGTCACGTAGGCTGGAGAAACGGCGTGCGCATTGGCCCTCTGAATGAAGATCGAATTGTCGGCTTCATCCAGCCTTTTGAGCGTGACAATCGGGTCTATCAAGGCACTGCAGGAGAAGGCATTGCTGTTGATGCAGATGGCAATGTCTATGCGGCAGAGGGACCTAACTCACTATCGCAGGCAGGTGGTGCGTTTACTAAGTACTCTGTGCGCTAACTGCGAAGAGTCCAAACGGGTAAAACAAAAAGGCCAGAGGGTGTTCCCTCTGGCCTTTTTGTTTGCAGCATCAGCGCTGCACCTAAACTGTTTTTGCGACGCAGGCAGAGTTCTATCTGCTTTCTAGCTCTTCTCGTAAAGCGCCAAGAATCCCATTCAGTTCCCGAAAATATTCGCTCTCTATAGAGACTTCGGACATGGCGGCAGTTAACGCCGCATACTCAGGTGCTAGGGCGTTGCGCAGACCCTGCGGCGTGAGCAATGTATCGTAGCCATTACGCGCATCGTTAACATTATCCCCGCGTTTGTCGATTAAGAACTGCGGCTCGCAGGTCTCTTCACTGATGTTGGAGCCGGTAGGAGTATATTTGTAGCAGACAACTGCGAGATTCTCATCCTCAATACTGCTATTGAATACTCGATAGAACTCGGTTTCGATTTTCTTAATCTCGGCGCGTAATTTCGAAGGCGTCAAGTCCTCTATAACTATCTGGCCTTCGGCGGCCATGGCTTGTGCTGAGCCTATGGCGAATAGGATTGCTCCGCAAAGAGCGGATAAGTAGGTGGTCAGTAATTTTTTCAATGCGATTTCCTCATAGCTACGGTAATGGTCTGCGAGCCAGGCGGTTAGCACAAAGTATATGCCGCATTTGTCGCTTGTGCAGCATCATTCTCTGCGGGTCAGCCCGCTTATCACTCGTTTGGTGAGAATGGGGCTCGCTATTTATTTATTTGAATAAATACGGGCCCTGAGGAAGTTAATAATTAGATCGAACGGTCGCTCTAAATTGTGTTACATCAATCTTGTCGATTATCTCTAACACGTTGTTATAAAACAGAAAATATGAATATTTTCATTCCAATTTCTGGCTGTTTATGGAGTGCTTGCCGAAGATTGGCGAAATTGGGCAGCCCTGAGTCCCGCTTTCTTGCGGATAAGCACCAGTATAGGACAGAAGAGTCTTAAATTAGGGCTTTTTAAGCTCTATTAAAGTAGGTACACTCGTGCGATCGCTGAATTGCTTCGTATTATTCGGCGGTGCTGTGAGAGATCGATTTATAAAAAATTGACTGCTCGCAGAGATAGGTTTTGCAAAGCCTTCCGGAAGATTTGAGCTTTGTGCGCCTATTGTATTTACTCTAATTAAAGCTTTAATAAAAAGTAAACAATTTGAAATTATGGAGAGAAATATGCAACGAAGAATCCCACATAAGCGCAGCTTGCTATGCGCGGCGATCTCACTTTCACTACTGCCTCTGGCGAGCCAATCAATAGCTCAACAGGACACAGTAGAAGAAGTAGTCGTTACTGGTTCCTATATCAGAAGATCCGAAGGTTTCACCGGCGCGTCTTCAGTCATTCAGCTTGACGCTGAGGAATTGGAAGCTCAAGGTACACTAAACATCGGTGAGGTTATTAAGAACCTTGCTTTCGTAAACGGCGCATCTTCCGCTATATCCAACACTATTCAGGGAACGAGTTCCCGTACTTCTACTATCGACCTGCGTGGACTCGGTGACACTTCGACTCTGACACTGCTCGACGGCAAGCGCCTGGTGAATCAAAACGTAAATGCACTAATCCCAACTATTGCGCTTCAGCGCATGGACATTGTGGCTGACGGCGCTGCCGCTCTCTACGGTTCTGAGGCCGTGGCTGGTGTGGTCAACTTCGTACCTTACAAGTCTTACGACGGTTTCAAGATGGACACCTACGCCGAGCAAGATGAGCGTGGTGACTACGATGAGCACTCCTTACAGATGATGTGGGGCGGCCAAATAGGCGTACTAGACGTCGTTGTGGCAGCACAGCATCGCGAAAACACACGACTGGGCTGGGACGAGCGTAGTGACATAGCCAATGCCGGTCTTACAGTTTCTTCTAACGCTCCGGGTAACTGGTTTACACCAGACCGTGGTCCAGATGGCCAATATCTGGGTACATCAACTCGCACGCCAGATCCGAACTGTGCCCCAGGCTCAGAGCGAACGGCTTACACTAAAGATCAAGTAGCCAACCCTTTTGGCAATTTGTTAGGGACTAGCTGTTTCTTCGATTTCGGCGACAACCGCAGCTATCGTGAGCCTCAGCAAGTTAACCAATACTACGGTAATGCGACTTGGGAGATAGATGACGATCTGACTCTGAGCCTTCAGGGCTTCCGTACTTACCAAAGAACCAACACGTTTACTTCTACGTCGAACCCAGGAAACTCCCGCATCGGTGAGCTTCCAGCTGTACGTGGTGAGATTCCGGGCAACCCATTCTTCGCAACCAACTCCCTAGGCGAGCAGCTCTATGGTTTTGACGCGAATGGTGATGGCGTCCCCGATCGCGGTACTGAAGACCTGAACAACGATGGCACGTTCGACTACCTAATCGCCGGTACTACGCCTAACGGTGTGCTATTGCACGAAGATGTAGCGCCTCGTACTCTGCGCCCTATCAACAAGACTCACACGCGATCATCCGGTCACACTGAGGACAGGGACAACAAGAGTAATGCCACGGATATTGTTAGCCGCTGGACAGCACAGGCAGATTTCACTGTGCCTTTCCTCGACGGCTGGGAAGGCATGGCATCCTATACGCATAACGTGCGTGATTTCACTTTCATGTCAAATCAAAACTACAGCATCTCAGCGATGATACAGGGTTTGAATTGTGACACTGTTAATGATCGTGATGCTTGCTACAACCCTTTCTTTGTAGTTGATCAGGCAGACAACAATACTGTTGCGGTGATGGACTCCATCGCGGCGCGTTTTAAGGAAAACGTTACGGACACTCTCGATGTTATCGATATCGTGTTGAATGGCGAAGTGCCTCTATTTGGTTTCGAACTACCCGGCGGACCTGTCGCTGCAGCTGTCGGATACCAGTTCCGTGACGATAAGTACACGAACATACCATCGGCTACTGAGATTGCAGGTGATACCTGGATCGGTGGAACCGAGCGGGAAAGACCCACTTCCGGTAGTCGTGAAGTCGATGCCTATTTCATTGAACTCTCAATTCCCGTTCTATCCAATGTCGAAGTCGAACTGGCGGTACGTCGGGAAGAATTCAATACTGGACAAGAAGCTACTACCCCGAAATTCGGCGTCACTTGGGCAGCGACTGATTGGTTGACACTGCGTGCTACGCAGGGCGACGCTTTCATTGCTCCGGCTCTTGAGGACCTATTCGATCCGGTCACCTGTACTCTTAATACAGTAACTGACAAGTTCTCGCCTTTCTCTGCCTTTACCACCGCTTGTGGCGGCGGTAATCCAACTCTGACGAATGAGGAATCGGAATCGCAGCAAATTGGTTTCGATATTGCGCTGGGTGATTTCGACCTATCCGTTACCTGGAACAATACGGAGTTCGAGAATCGAATCATCGACGTACGCGGTCAGGATATTATGGATCTGGATTTCCTTAACTTCCAGACCGCGACTGGCTTTGCTGGCGACGGCTTCGTAAGCTCTGGTGGTCAGCCCACTCTGGATCAATTGCAAGCTTGGATTAATAACCCAGCATCGAACAAAGACATCATTCGTGACCCGGGTGATATCTCCACGATTCTGCAGGTGAACAATACCAGTACTATCAATGCAGAAACTGTAGAAGTGGAAGCCATCGATATTGCGGCTAACTACAGCTACAGCAATGATTGGGGTAACTTCCGTGCGAGCCTGCAAGCGACGTTTATCGATCACTTCTATTATCAGAGTGATGCGTCTCAGCCGATTGTAGATGGTGCTGGCTTGTACAACGATGTAACCGGTGCTGCGCCAGAGCTACCTGAGTGGAAGGCTAATCTGACGCTAGGTTGGTCTAGGGGCAATCACTCCGTGAATACGATCTCACGTTTTACTGACGCGATGCCGTATGATGGTCCTCAGTTTACACACTTGGACTTCTTCGGTGGCTTTGTACGTCCTCAAAATATGACTGAGGTTCATTCTAGGACTCTGGTGGATGCGTCTTATACCTACCGTGGCCTAGAGCTGTTCGGTGGTGAAGGTGCCGTTACTATCGGTTCGCGCAATATATTCGATAAAGATGCGCAGCCGTCACCGGAATTTGCCGGTTTGATCGGTGGTCTTCAGACTGCAATGGGTCGTAACATCTATGCACGATTCGTATACGATTTCTAAGAAATCGTGAAACCGCAGGTTTAACTACTGCGGCAACTTTGAAGATCACCTCGGTGATCGGATGAAGTAAAAAGGGGCTCTTAAAGAGCCCCTTTTTTTTGTATCTAAAACAGCACAGCCTAATGCTTGGGAAAATTTTCCAGCGTCGGTAGTCCAGCCAGAGCTGAGATTCCGAACGACCATCGCAAATAATATTTAAGGTACTGTCTTTAGTGCTCAAGTATGATATTTCAAAATCGCAAAATCAGGCTATTTTCTTTATAATTTAAGCGCCTCGAGTCAGCTACTTCAGATATCTCGCTAGCCTTTTCTGAAAGCAAGATTCTTCCCACTAACCCTAGAGAGGACATTTCATTGGAAATCGGCACTCAATCGCTGTTCCCCAGCCTAGTCTGGTCCACCCTGTTTGACGACAGAGTGAGCTTCAACGCCAAAATATTGGAATTGGCCAATCAGATGAGAAGCAATGATCCTAATGGCGTGAGCAATACCAATGTAAAAGGTTGGCAGAGCCCGAATATTCTCCAGGATCTGGCCGAATTCGAAGACATAAACCTACGAATTTTGCAGGTATGCCAGCGTATCGCCGAATCACAGCACTTCCAACCCAACGTGGTCTTAGACCATCAGGCATGGGTGAATATCAGCCCACCAGGTGCTTCCAATAAGCTCCATTACCACGCGAATTGCCATTTCAGCGGTGTCTATTACGTGAGCCTGAAGGAACCAGAGTGCGGCAGCATCTACTTTCGTGACCCACGGGTGGCATCCAGAATGTTTACCTCGCCCATTACAAAGCAAACTGATTTCACCGCTGAGGAGGTCCGGATGCGTCCAGAAGAAGGCAGGATGTACATATTCCCAGGTTGGTTAGAGCACGGTGTCGAACTGAACCAGAGCACTGAAGACCGCGTAAGCATCAGTTTTAACGTGCGAGCTACGCAGCAAGCCGCCCCCAGCAGACCGTAATGACGTCGATCATTCGAGCTTAGCTAAAAAGGAACTCTTAACAAATTCCTTTTTAGTGTGTTGAAACCCGATCGAAACGCGCTGCAGAAGAAAGGGGCAGCAGGAAGTGGTACTAAAGAAAGTGTAAACGCCTAACAGAAGCCGCCAGCGATACAGGAGCCACCGCTAACCCATTGTATAGGAGGAACGAAACCCTGAGCAGCCAATGTATAGGTTACGCCATCGAGGCTAGTTCCATCCGACTGCCAAGTAATGGTGATAACTCCATCGGTCACACTAATGCCGTGTGTAGTAGCCGCAAGGACCTGGGCGGGTGGCAGGCCATTCGAACTCGAATCGAAGTCGTTGACTGAGGCCACGCGGCCTGCCGCAGACGCAACTGCCATGGCGGAGCGATTCGATCCAATAGCCAATATAGCCTCGGTAAAGCGCGCACTATTCTGATACAGCGTATAGGCCGGCAGAGCCACAGAGGCAAGCACGCCGATAATCGCCACGACGATCATTAGTTCGATCAGGGTAAAGCCTTGCTGACGCTGTTTTCTGGGCATATGCCTACTCCAAAGTGAGCGCCAATTGTAGCGCAAGATCGCCAGAGATATGTGCCCTGATTCAAGGTTTAGGGAGGTAGCCTGATAATGAATAAAGTCACGAATGCTAAGACGATTTATAGAAATTATCAATGATAACAACGGCATATCGTATAGCTACTCAAATGCGGCTGCGCATACTTCTGCAACTCTGCACTCATTCTTGTTGGTAGCAGCTCGCCGCTAAATTCATCATATCTCTTGTACCCGCGATATCGGTGGGGTAACCTCGAATTGGTTCTTTGGTCACAAAAATCTTTAAAGGAATTATCGCCTATCCCTCAGGATCCGTAGCTAATAACTAAGACAACCACTAGAACCGAAAAGACTCTAGAAGGAGCGCTTATGAGCGCAGGCAAGCATCCTCATCTCGCTAAGAAGCTCACTCAGCTGTACACCTCGTGTATCAATCCTTCTATAAGCAACAACGCTACCCTAGCCAAGCATCTTGGTATCTCGCGTCAGGCAATCAGTAAATGGGTCCACGGCTCTGAAACAAGCGCGGGAAATACCATTCCGCATAGCCAAATTCTTGAAGTGGCTGCAGTGTTTGAGATGGAGCCTTACTGTTTCGGGCTGGAGTTAAGTGAGTTTGGAGAAAGATTGCAGCAAAAGCTTGAGCCCTCTGCATCTGTTACGCGCATAGATAAAATTTCTCTTTCGTCCTTGCCATGTACAGGACTGAATCTTTTCGGTCGAAGTACAGAACTAGATGCTATTGATCGAGTCTGGGATGAACAAATAACCAACTGTTTGGAAATTATCGCATTCGGTGGAGTGGGAAAGAGCAGTCTGGTCAATAGCTGGCTATCGCGAATGGATAAGTTGGGCTACGCCGGTGCGAACAGGGTTTACGCCTGGTCCTTCTATTGGCAAGGAACAGGGTCAGATGTAATTTCTTCGGGGGACTTATTTATAGAGCAAGCATTAGAATGGTTTGGAGATAAGTGTCCAGACAAGGGAACGCCTTGGGCGAAGGCGAATAGACTCGCAGACTTAATACGAGAGTCTAGAACACTGCTTATACTGGATGGTCTCGAACCGCTGCAATATCCGCCGGGCCCCAAACAAGGTGAAATCGAAAACCCTGCCGTATCACTCCTGCTGCGAGAACTTGCAGCGAATAACAATGGCTTGTGCATAATTACTTCGCGGCTATCTATCTCAGAATTCGTGTCTTTTAGCGATGGTCGTACGAAATCCCTGCACCTAGAGCGGTTGAGCAATGCAGATGGAGTGCAGTTGCTATCTGCTATGGGTATCTGTGGCGATAAGAGTGACATGCAGTCCGCCGTAGAGGTCTATTCCGGACATCCGTTATGCTTGTCACTGCTAGCGGGCTACCTTTCGGTCGTTCACGACGCAAATGTTGCAAACTACAGAGACTTGAATTCTCTCGTTGATATTCAATCATTCGATACACACGCTAGTAGCATAGTGCAGGCCTATTTGTGTTGGTTTGAATCATCACTGGAAACTTCTTTGTTGAATCTGCTTGGGCTATTTGGCCGGGGCATCACTCTGGTGGATGTGAAAGCTCTAGTGACGTCGGAGTCCGTATCTGGACTTACCGAAGAGTTAGTTGACTTGTCACACTCTGAGTGGAGCTATGCGATTAAGAAATTGGAAGACGCTAACTTAATATCCACATCCAAAACCGGCGAAAGCAATGTGATTGACTGCCATCCTCTAGTGCGCGATTTCTTGAACGAGCACTTACGGAGAGAGAAGCCTGATGCTTGGAGACAGGGGAATAAGATTGTATTCAATTTTTTGCAGCGTAGCGCGGTAGCGAATCCAGTATCCATGGTGCAGATGGAGCCTTTGTTTCGAGCGGTAATTCACGGGGTGAGGGCAGGCCTCGTTGAAGAAAGCTTCCAGCTCTACTTTGAAAGGATTAAACGGAAACAGTTTTCAATTTTTACCGAAGGTTCTCATCATGCCGATCAAAGTTGTATACGTGCCTTCTTTCGCAGCCCATGGACCGAGCCCGTAGCTCAGCTTTCAGAGTCGGCTAGTTTCTATTTACTCTCCAGTGCAGCATCAAACTTAATTTACTTGGGCCAAATAGACGCAGCCATCGAGCCATCTATTCTAAGCATTCAATGGTTTCGAGCTAATAAACGTTGGTTCGAAGCGGCGGCTACCGCCGGTCCGCTCATTTCGATGCTGATCGCAGCTGGGCGTCTGCATGATGCTCGAGCGGAATGGGAAAAAGGGCAGGAGAGTGTGGAGTTGGCAGACAACGAAGTACTCGGGGCAGCCTCAACTAGCATTGGGGCATATATAAGCTTTCTCGAGGGAGACTGGACTGGAGCATCCAGATATTTTGAGAACTCCGAGAATACTCTAAACAGGCTTGAGCCTGATTGTGAAGTAGTATGCCCGACTATTAGTTCGTTCTACTGCAAGTATTTATTGGATGCTGGAGAAGTCGAGAAGGCTCTGGAACGCGCTCTATTAACGTTACAATGGAGGGAAACGAATGCTTGGCAGGTGGCAGTGGATACAACATCATTGTATGCGACAGACCTACTTGTACTAGGATTAATCTATCTCAAACTGGATGACCTCAAAAAAGCGTCAGATTATCTAAATAAACAGGTAGAACTTTTTAAGGCGGCCAATGAGTGGTTATATCTACCAAGCGGCTTAATCGGTAGAGCAAAATTGCATAGTGCAAATGATGAGTATGCTCTAGCAGAGCAGGATCTGGAAGAAGCCCTGTCTATCGCCAAGAGAACTGGAGCTAAATTTAGCGAGTGGGAAGCAGGTATTGCACTGGCAGAATTGGCAATGAAATCTGGGAACTCTCAGCTTGGGCAGTCTTACTTTCAACAAGCGGTGGAGATAGAGGGCATGGAATCATATAGACACTATTATTCTCAATTGGAATCATTAAAGGTTCAACTCTATTCTGGCCGAGAAAATGGGCATAGCTCACAGGCTTGAATACCATTAGTTAATATCATGGCAACGTTGCAAGTGCTTAGTAATCATTCTAATGTTCTACTCCCCACAAGGATTGGAGACTAACACCGTGATTAAGAAAATTTATTTGGCCCTCGCTTTAAGCTCTACACTCATTGCCAATTCCATACTTCAAGCAGAAGAATCTCCGACTAGTAAGTATGAGCCTCTAGCCATCCCGCTCGCAGACATCGAGTGGGGACCACCCGGCGGCGGTAATGGCGCTCCCGTAGGAGTTCAAACCGCGCGGCAGGGAACCGACCCAGTCACGGGTGGCATAACCTACTATGCGAAGTTTCCGGCGGGCTCGCATTTCGATATGCATTGGCACACGCATGACGAGTTCGTGGTGGTGGTGCAGGGCAGTGTGACGATCGTTCTAGGTGAGGACAGTCATTCGGTGAGTGCTGGCAGCTATATCGTCATACCTGGCAAGCTAAATCACTCCTGGGACGTGCCAGAGGGCGGAGAGGATGCGGTTATTGTGGTGCGCCGCGGTGGTCCTGCGGACTTTCACTTCTTGGATAGGTAGATAAATAGGTAATTCGATCGTTAACAAGAATCGAGACCAATAAAAAAGGCCGAGAGTGTAAACTCTCGGCCTTTTGTTTTTCTGAAGCGGCGTTACTAGTCGTTACCGGCTAGTGAACGTTCTTCTTTCTCTTTGCGCTCGGCAACCATCTGCTCGAAGCCTTCGTCATCTAAGTGAGTTACGGCTAACCAGGCGTGAGTCATCTCGTCGCCAGTACGGCTGCCGCCCATTACCCACATATCCGGATCGGGGTTGTTGGGGTTGTCGGCTGTGTTGTCGTACCACTGCTTCAATACCAATACCGCACCGGTAGGTATTAAGGGAGCTACGTCTTCATTGTAGATGTGGCTGTGGTGCCATGTAGCGCTCCACTTTGAGATCTGGCTGATCTGTTCTGTGCGACCAGTTTCCGGATAGAAGATTTCCAGCGATGCAGCATTCATGCGCAAGTGGCCATGAGGCTGGAAGCTGTCAAGACGAACCGGGTGATCGAAGGAATGAAATCCCTGCGTCATGGAATAACCATTCGGTGGAATAACAATGTCTGCCTGTGGGCTGATCTGATAGAGGCTCAGGTCTTGCTTGTATTGAGCTTCTTTCTCGTAACCTTCCGGGTGTAACCAAAGGCCGATCTCAACCACATTGTCCTTAATCATAGTGCCGGGAGCAGTTGCGCCAACGCCACCAGGGAACATGTGGATGCTCCAGCGCACCATAGCGCCTGCTGGGATTGTGCGGCATACGCCTTCAGGAACGATCTCGCCCCATTTGCCCATAGCATATTCGGTGAGCATGCTCTGCCGTTCCATAGTGCCGTCTGGCTGCAGCATCTCAACGGTTGAGTTTGCGTGGTGAACTACAGCCTTGGCATCGCCTCTTGGCTTAACCTGTACCGCCTTGATGCAGCGGTCTGTAGTAATGCCACTCTCTACGTAGTGATTACTCCAGAGATCGTTGCCACTGGCAGGAATATCGATAGATATGGAAGGAATGATTCTGTCCGGCTGACCGAATTGAGACACAAAGTTCCATTCGCTAGGGTCATTCATTTCAGGCATAACAACGACAACATCCGCATCGCCCATTGGCGAGCCCTGATTTACCCAAGCAACGATGGTATCGATCTCTTCTTGTTCTAAGCGCCAGTCGCCTTCGAGATCCTGAATGCCGATGCCATGGTCATAGGCATAGGGAGGCATTTCACGGTTCGCGACTCGCATCTGGATCAACGGTGCCCAAGGGCGAACCTGATCGTAGCTTGTGAGCTGCATAGGGCCGATTCCGCCTTCGCGGTGGCAGACTACGCAGTTCTCATTGATGATCTTGCCGACTTCACCGTTGTAGGTGACGTCATGATCGGCAGCTGACTGAGCCAGAGCCGTAACCTGAAATCCTGCCGCGGCAAACGCTGCGAGGCCTAACCAGCCTTTCGAAATACTCATAAATCTCTCCTATTGATCTTGCTCTTTAAGGAAATCTCGAATGGGATTGGGCCGAGTATTCCAGTTATTGGATAGATAGATCCTACAATTTCAGTCAATCAGGCCTGAGTTTACCCTTTTTTAGCGTCTGGAAGAAGCAGTAACAGCGCATATGTTGGCCAAATTTTGGCAATAAAAAAGGCCGGTTAATCGAGATTAACCGGCCTTTCTGACTTCTTAGAAGAAGTTAGCCCAAATCAAATGAGCTAAGTACTAGTCATTTCCGGCTAGTGAACGCTCTTCTTTTTCTCTGCGATCTGCAACGATATTCTCATAGCCTTCGTCATCGAGGTGAGTAACCGCGATCCAAGCGTGAGACATCTCGTCGCCAGTACGGCTTCCGCCTACAACCCACTGATCAGGATCAGGGTTATTTGGGTTGTTAGCTGTGTTGTCGTACCACTGCTTGATTACCAATACAGCACCTGCAGGAAGCAAAGGAGCAACATCTTCTTCATACAGATGGCTGTGGTGCCATGTGGCACTCCAGTTAGAGATCTGGCTGATTTGCTCAGTGCGGCCAGTTTCTGGGTAGAACACTTCCAGAGAGGCAGCATTCATGCGCAGGTGGCCATGTGGCTGGAAGCTATCGATGCGAACCGGGTGATCGAAAGAATGAAAACCCTGAGTCATCGTGTAACCGTTAGGAGGTATGATTAGTTCGCCGCTCTCATAGCCTTCACGCAGTTGATACAGTTTCAGATCCTGCTTGTAAGGAGTCTTTGCTGATGCAGTCATGTAATCGTCATCGTGAAACCAAAGGCCGATTTCAACAACGTTATCTTTGATCATTGTGCCCGGAGCAGTTGCGCCGACACCGCCTGGGAACATGTGAATATCCCAAGAAACGCGTGAGTTCGCTGGCAGCGTACGGCAAACACCGTCAGGTACTAGCTCGCCCCACTTACCCATAGCGTATTCAGTTAGCTGACCATACTGCTCCCACTCGCCGTTTTCATCTTGTGCGTCAACGGAAGAGTTAGCGTGGTGAACAACCGCAGCTGCGTCGCCGCGTGGCTTAACCTGAACCGCTTTGATGCAACGATCCTGAGTGACGCCAGTGTCAACATAGTGCTTGTGCCAAAGGTCGTTACCGTTTGCAGGAATATCAATGGGTACAGAAGAAATGATTAGATTAGGCTGACCGAAGTTGGCAGCGAAATTCCACTCGCTTGGGTCTTTAACGTCTGCAACTGGTGCAACGATGTCCGCATCACCCATTGGTGAGCCTTGGTTAACCCAAGCGACGATAGTGTCGATTTCTGCCTGCTCTAAGCGCCAGTCACCTTGAAGGTCCTGGATGCCGATACCGTGATCGTATGCATAAGGAGGCATTTCGCGATTAGCAACACGAAGCTGGATCAGAGGTGCCCAAGGACGGACCTGATCATAGCTAGAGAGTTGCATAGGGCCGATGCCGCCTTCCGTGTGACATACAACGCAATTCTCGTTGATAATCTGAGCAACGTGACTGTTGTAGGTAACTGCGTCGTCCTGTGCACTAGCCTGTAGGCCAAATGCGAGGAATACGCCGCTTACCGAAGCAGTCAATACGCGTACTGTTTTCATGCTTTTCTCCTTAAATTGAGAGTTATTGATCTAAATTAAAGTTCTATGGGTATTCTTGTGTTTATTCCTGCCAAAAATTTTAATTGGCTGCTCCCCAAATGTCCATTAAATACGGCCATTAACGAGGCATGATTGCAACAAATTGAAACACTTTTTGAGGATTTTTATCGCTGCATGCAGCGGCTAGCGCCTGCCCAGCTGGGGATCTCGAAGAAATGCCCTTGTTTGCTCTCTGGCCGACCGTGCAGGTCGGCCAGAAAACTAATAACAACAACCTATGGGCTTACAGTTACCTTTTGAACAATATTCGTCCAGCAGCACTGGTCGCCGTTCGAGCTGTCTGGGCCGCCGAAGTTGTCTACCTTGGTATGAATTATGTATTCACCCGGCTCAGAGAAAGTGGCAATTACATGGGCTAGACCACTGCCGCCCTCTACCTTAACCTGACCAGGCGTAATCTCACGGAAGAAGCGGAATCTGCGGTCATCTTCTTCGTAAGGATTCTCGGGGATAGCGGTGCTCTCATGATGTGTGAACTCCACCATGCCCGGGCCTTGATACTTTCTGAACTGGACGCCTATTGAAATCGGCTCTAGGAAGCGGGGGTCAGTAGTGTCTCGTACCGAGATGTCTTCGACATTTGCCGTAAAAACCACCGGCTCGCCTACTCTAACCGTGCCTTGGTATTCACCCACCTGCGCGAAAAGCCCAGCAGATCTTTGGCCGTCTTCACCGAAACCGGCGAGTGGTTGCATGGCACCCTGCGGACGAGGCAGGATGAAGTCTAGCTCGTAAGCACCTATGCCGTATCGGCCAGGGACTTTCAAGGCTTCTTCGCTGCCGGTCTTGATATACCACCAGATGTCATCGTTAGCTTCATCAGCGGGAACCGTAACTGTGAACAATCCAGTTGAGCGTCCTGCCGGGAAATGTGTGGGCTGCATGCCGCTGTATTTGGCTGGCTCGATGTAGTTCGCCGTACCTACGGGGATATCAACCGGCACGTCGTTTCGATTGATGAAGCCAAAGGAAAAGCTCACTGTACCGTCTGGATTGGCAATCCATCCTTCCATTACGGGGATGATTGGCAGGCCAGAAGGTGGTGCAAGGCTCAGGAAGCGGCCATTGTCTGCAGATTGGGCTTGTGCCGTGAGGCTAAAAACTGCCGTTAGGGCAAAGGCTAATAGTGCAAAGGTTTTTTGATACTGTCGCATCGGTGTTCTCTCCAAAGATCAGGTTCGATTGTTCTGTCTTACTTTATTGTCAATCTGTCCGAGTGAATACAGTAATTAAGGCTAAACTACGGAATCCAAACAAACAGGGACGCTAGGATAAACGGCATTGTACTTGGAGTCTAGTTTGCAGCCGCCGAGAATCTGCAGGCTAGAGGGCTTGTTTTAAACAAAATGTAACAAGCTGAGGAATTGTCAGCATTGACCCGAGTATGAGAGGATTCGCGCATCAATTTTAGTAACGATAAGCCGTGTAGATAACGGTGCCTAAAACCTCATTCGAGTGTATCTCATGAGGCCTCACTTAAATCTAGGAAACTCAAGCAGTGGAATTGAAGCGTAAACAGTCACCGGGTAGTGTTGTCATTCAGTCAGGCAGTAAGTGCAGGAAATATTCGCTACACATTATTAGCGGGCTACTGCTTAGCGCCTTTTCGACTCTCGCTCCAGCAGCTCTAGATCGCGTGGGCGACTTTGCGCTACTCGACAACGCGGGAACGTTCCATCAATTGAGTCGCTATCAGCATCGCAAGGCGCTGGTGCTCATGGCTTACTCCGCTGAGTGCGCTACGATGGACGCGCTGCTGGATAGCTATAAGAACATCGCGGACGAATACACCGGAAATGATTTCGAATTTCTACTGATCGACTCTCAAGATTTAGATCGGCCCGAACTCAGCGAATTGGGTGTCGAGTTACCGATACTCGAGGACGATGGCCAGTTGATATCGGAAACACTGAATATTGAAAATGCTGGAGACGTTTTGGTGCTGAACCCTCAACGTCTCTCGCTTTTCTTTAAGGGCCAGCCATCGCAAGGACTCGAGTCGACACTGACTTCTATCACTGGCGAAGGTGTGAGCGACACGATCCGACAATCCGGATCGGGCTGCGCTATCGACTATCCTCTGAAAGAAAAGCACAGTGGCTCGCCGCCAGACTATGCGAGCGAAATCGCTCCGATCATTATTGAGAATTGTGGCGACTGCCATCGCCAGGGTGGAGTAGGGCCCTTTGCTTTAGACAGTTACATCATGGTCCTTGGCTGGTCACCCATGATCAAGGAAGTGCTGTTAAATAAACGCATGCCGCCAACACAGGTCGATCCTTATATTGGTCACTCCGAATCGGCGCGTTATCTTGATCCCGACGATCTGCAGACGCTTGTGCATTGGATTAACAACCGCGCCCCACGAGGCGACAGCGAAGCCGATCCCTTGGAAGTGTTCGCTGCACAAGATCGTACTGAGTGGGCCTTCGGCGAACCGGACTATGTTGTGACTGGTCCACGGAATGAGATACCGCCGATCGGCGTAATGGACTATGTCTATGATGATGCTGAACTACCCTTCGAAGAGGACAAGTGGTTGCGCGCTATTCAATACATTGCGGGCGATGAGTCTGTTTTGCACCACCTGGTGACCTTCGTTACGCCGCCGGAAGAAGACTTCTGGGGAGCCGAGCGGACAAGCGAGTCTGTTACGCGTCGCTTTGTCGGGAGCTATCTTCCAGGAAAGACCAATGCTATCGAATTCGATGAGGGTACTGGCGTGCTAGTTCCGCAAGGGCACAGGCTGTCGATGCAGTTTCACTATGTGACTAACGGACAGTCTACGGTTGATGAAACGCAATTCGGTTTGTATTTTAGTGATGAGCCGGACCTGAAAGAAATACTAACGCAGGCAGTCGCAAGTCGCTTCCTACTGCCGCCAAATGATAATGATTTCGAGCTTCGGGCAGAGCAGAAGGTTGAGCAAGATATCGTTGTCACAGGAGTGCGCGCCAGAATGAATTTCCGTGGCAAGCGCATGAAGTTTGTTGTGGAAAATCCGCAGGGGCAGATACGAGATCTATTTAGTGTCCCCGCCTACAACTACGGATGGCAGCCCGACTACTTATTAGATGAGGCAGAGCCCGTAGCCGCTGGCAGTACTCTGCGTGTGATTGGCGCCTTCGACAACTCATTATCAAACCCATCAAATCCGGATCCTAGCAAAGAGGTCACCTTCGGCTTAGAGAGCTGGGAAGAAATGTTTACTGGCTACTTCACGTTCTACAATCAGTGACCGAAACACAATCGCCGGCGAGCATGATTTGCTAGGACAAGCATCAAGAATTTCCGGTAAAAATGAGTAAAAAGAACGCTCAAAAAGAGAGCTGGTCAAAACGGACTAGAAATTTCTCTATACCATCGCTCCATGTGCAGTGCATCGAGCCCCCGAATAGATTGCTGTTGCTTATTGCTGATTCAAGCTGCAGCAAGTTATTTTTTCTTCGACGATGTTAAATATGCAGTTATGACTGATAGTAATTCTCCCTTATTTTATGGATGGAAGATTGTCTTCGCCATTTTGGCTCAGCTGACGTTTACGAGTGGCTTGAGTTTCTATAACCATGCCATCTATCTCACTGCACTGGCTGCCAATCCCAACTTCGATGTGCAGACAGCCTCGTTCGCAGTATCGCTGTTCTTCCTTTCAGGTGGGGTGACCGGTTTGTGGGTTGCGAAATGGGTGCAGGACTATGACCCGAGAATTTGCATCAGTGCTGGGGCAATAATTTCTTGTTTCGCACTGAGTTCGCTGGCATTCGTGCAAGAGATCTGGCAGTTGTATCTGGCCTTTATGTTTTTCGGTGTCGGCTTCTCAGCCTCCTCACTGATTCCAGCTACCACACTAGTAACTCGCTGGTTCCATAGAAAAAGAGCTATGGCTCTGTCGATCGCGTCTACTGGTTTGTCTCTCGGTGGCGTCGTATTGACACCGCTGTGCGTGTTACTTGTTAAGTCCATGGGCTTCGAATTTGCCGCCCCGCTGATGGGATTGCTCTATCTAGTAGGCGTAATACCTATAACTTGGATTTGGCTGCGGGCGAGCCCCGAGTCGATGGGCTTGAGGCCGGATGGTGTAGAACCGCCAACTAGCTTGGAAACAGTCGGCACAGAACAGGGTGTAGCAGGGAGTGAAGTGGTTGTTGCTCCCAGAGATTTGGCGTTAGATGGTATTACCTTTAAGCAGGCGCGAGGCACGCGTTTCTTCTGGGGCATTAGCATCGCTTATATATTTCTAATGATGGCGCAGGTTGGAGGCATCGCTCACCAATACGGTTTGGCGAGCGAATTGTTAAGCGAGGCACAGACTGCCATGGCGGTTGCGATACTGCCTTTTTCCAGCATCGTCGGCCGCCTGATCGGTGGATGGTTGATCGATAGAATGTCGATTCGCCTGTTCGCCATCGGCATAATGATTCTGCAAGCGGCTTCTCTCACCTTGCTCGCCACAGGTGTAAATGTGTTGACCCTCTGCCTAGGTCTCGCGCTGTTCGGTGCCTCCGTGGGTAATCTGCTGATGCTGCAGCCTCTCTTGATCGCAGAGGCTTTCGGCATTCGTGAGTATGCTAGGATTTTTTCGGTGGCAAATCTCATGTCTTCTTGGGGGACCGCCGCCGGCCCCGCTGTCTTGGGATTAGCATTCGCCGCGAATGCTAATCTGTACAGCCTGCCCTATTGGATAGCAGCATCTGCAGGTGCCGTCGGATTGATTCTATTTCTTACCGGTGGCAAATTAAGAGCACTCTGATACTCACATGGCTAGATCGACATTAATGTGGCTAAGCTGTTGGAATTAAAATCATGAAAAAAATACTCTTCGGATTGATCGCCTTTCTCGCGCTCTTGTTTGGACTAGCTTCCATTGCAGGCTTCTCACCTTCCTACTTAGTTGCTGCGCCGGGAGTGGCGACAGGAATTGGCTCGAAGTTGCTCTGCAGTGCGCGTTATGTCTCCGGGTTTTCTCAGCAGCAGTCTTTCGATGATCTAGTTCAGTACTCGGGAATCCTGCAGGAGCTGGCGGTAGAGTACGACGAAGAGCAGAAGACCGTAACGACTTCTCTGTTTGGCTTGAGTGAGAAGACGGCGAACTATCTACCTAACATCGGCTGCGCGATCGACTACTCAGGTTTTGGACAACGCGCTTCATTGCAGACAGCACGAGCTCCTGCGAGCGACGCACCGTGGCCTGCAGGAGATACTGTAGGTGCTGCCGACTCAGGCATGGAAGGCCTACTTGAGCAGTTGCTCGTCACAGACAACGGCGAGGGCCTCAACACCCGAGCCTTCCTCGTCGCACATCGGGGTAGGGTCATTGCCGAAGCCTACGGTCAGGGAGCCGATGCCGATACGCCGCTGCTTGGTTGGTCCATGGCGAAGAGCCTGACTGCAATCATGTTGGCGAATCTAGAATACCGCGGCGCATTGGACTTGGATGCGTCTCCTGAATTTGAGTTATGGCAGGGCGATGAGCGTTCGCAAATTCGTATCAGCGATATGCTAACAATGACCGATGGCCTCGCCTTCTCCGAGGAATACAATCCCGGCGACGATGCGACTGCCATGCTATTTACCGAGCCCTCGTCTTCCGAATTCGTAATGGATAAGGCTGCGCTACATGCGCCGGGAAGTCGGTTCAACTACAGCTCCGGTACGGCGAACCTGCTCGCGCGAATCTATTTCGAAAAGGCGGGTGGCAACCAAGGAAATTACGATGCCTACATGGAGAGTATTCATCAATCACTCGCTTTCCAGAATGCCATCTTCGAGGTTGATGCCAGCGGTGTGTTTATGGGTAGCTCCTATCTGTACGCATCGGCGCGAGACTGGGCACGCATAGGTCAATTGATGCTGAATGGTGGAACCATTAACGGTGAGAGGATTATGACTGACGATTGGGTGAGCAGAGCAACAACACCAAATACGTCTGAGAATCAGAGAGCCTATGGTTATCAGTGGTGGCTGAATAGAGGTAATGAGCAGTTGCGTTGGTCCGACATCCCAGCCGATGCCTATTCAGCTCAAGGTAATCGA
>NVUL01000045.1 GCA_002401885.1 SAR86 cluster bacterium | reverse complement strand
CTATCATCAGATCATGCAGGCTATCGATAAAATATCAGGAAACGAATCAGGCAGCCCTCTTCGCCAGCCTCGCTCAATGCTAATAGCTCTGGATATTTAAGTGCCCTGCGCTAGTCTACTTTCAATAATTGTATGCATTCTGTGCCAGAATTCAGTAAAATCCCCGGTCCTCGTTAAATATGCTCCTCGGAGCTACGGTGGCCTTGCCTGATACAGCTTGTATCCGGCACTCCGGCACCAGTAAACATGTAGATCATTAAGGGTTTGGTATGGCTAGAATCACTGTAGAAGATTGTTTAGAAAACGTTGATAACCGCTTTGAACTGGTCATGGTGTCCAGCAAACGCTCGCGTCAGCTTCAGACTGGCGGTAAAGACCCGTTAGTTTCCGTCGATAATGACAAACCTACGGTACTAGCACTCAGAGAAATCGCTGAAGGCCTAATAGATGCCAGCATCCTGATAGCCAAGCCACCTAGCGTAGAGCTGGAAGAATTGGCTGACGAAGCAGCTGCAGCTGTAGAGAAAATCGCGGAGGCCACAGCGGCGACTGAAGAGACTGTCGACGCAGCTGCAGCTGAAGAAACCGCCGAAGAGCCCGCCAAAACGGAAGAGAAAGAACCCCCTGCCGCCGAAGCCTAATAACTATTCTAATGACTAAGGAGTCGAGTCTTGCAGGTCCCAGCACTAGACACGATCGACTCTTTAGCCTCGGACCTCACCAGTTATCTCGGTAAGGATCAGGTCAACAGCGTACGTCGCGCCTATTACTATGCGGAACAAGCCCACGAGGGCCAGTTCCGTCGTAGTGGCGACCCCTATGTCACTCATCCCCTCGCAGTAGCTGGCATTCTCAGCGAAATGCACATGGACCATCAGAGCCTGATGGCCGCTATGCTGCACGACGTAATCGAAGACACGGGCATTACCAAGACCGCAATCAAGTCGCAGTTTGGCAACTCCGTTGCTGACCTCGTAGACGGTGTAAGCAAACTCAATAAGATCACATTTAGCAGTCGCGCCGAAGCGCAGGCAGAGAACTTTCAGAAGATGGCGATGGCCATGGCAAAGGATCTGCGCGTAATCTTGGTTAAGATCGCCGACCGCCTTCACAATATGCGCACGCTGGATGTACTTGCTCCAGACAAGCGCCGACGCATCGCGCGAGAAACTCTTGATATTTATGCCCCCATCGCGAATCGGCTGGGAATGAATACCGTTCGAGTCGAATTTGAAGAGCTGGGCTTCACCGCGCTCTATCCGATGCGTGCGCGCCGAATTTCGGCTGCCGTGAAAAGCGTCCGCGGCAACAGAAAAGAGATCCTTTCCAAGATCGAGACTTCGATTGCCGCCTGCCTCGAGCGCGAAGGCCTGCCCGGGCGTTGCGCCGGACGAGAGAAACACCTCTATAGCATCTACGAGAAGATGCGCAGCAAGCGCAAGTCATTCTCAGAGATCATGGATGTATACGCGTTTCGTATCGTCGTCGATCGCGTGGATACCTGCTACCGCGTGCTAGGTGCCGTGCACAGTTTGTACAAGCCCGTTCCTGGCCGCTTCAAAGACTATATTGCAATCCCGAAAGCAAACGGCTATCAGTCTCTTCACACCACTCTGTTCGGCATGCACGGAGTGCCCATCGAGATTCAGATACGCACCGAAGAGATGGAGGCGATGGCAAACAACGGCATCGCCGCACATTGGCTCTATAAGTCGAGCGAGGACCTGCCGAGCAATCCACATGTTCGTGCCCGCGAGTGGGTGAATGGCTTACTGGACATGCAGAAGAACGCCGGCAACTCATTAGAGTTTATTGAGAATGTAAAGATCGACCTCTTCCCCGATGAGATTTACCTTTTTACACCAAAGGGAACAATTTTCGAATTACCAGCCGGTTCTACGGCGGTGGATTTCGCCTATGCGATCCATACCGATGTCGGTAACTCCTGTGTCGCCTGCCGGATTAGTCGCCGCCTCGCGCCATTAAGTGAACCATTGGAGAGCGGTCAAACCGTGGAGATAATTACCGCGCCGGGCACACAGCCTAATCCAGCGTGGTTGAGTTTCGTTATTACCGGCAAGGCGCGCAGCAATATTCGTCACTACCTAAAGAATCAAAAACACTCCGAGTCGGTCGCACTCGGACGGCGCCTGCTCAACAAGGCATTGGCAGGCTTCGGTGATCAATTGGACAGCATTGCGCAGGAGAATATCGATGCCATCTTGCAGCAAACTAAACTCAAGTCCATGGATCATTTGTTAGAAGAAATTGGCTTGGGCAATCGTATGTCCTACATGGTGGCACAACGACTGGCCACACAGAGTAATATTTCTGCCGACGACGCACAGAAAGAATCGGACAAACAAGGTTCGCTCGATATTCGTGGCTCCGAAGGTATGGTGATGAACTATGCCAAGTGCTGCCATCCGATACCCGGCGACCCGATCGTTGGTCATATCAGTTCCGGCCGCGGCATGGTAATTCACACGGATGATTGCAATAACATCGCCGATATTCGAGACAACCCAGAGAAATGCGTATCAGTACGTTGGGATCCTGACGTTCAAGGCGAGTTCTCTGTTGAACTGCGCGTCGAGTTAGAAAACGAGCGTGGCATTATCGCTACCCTCGCGACTACGATTACGGGCGCTGAGGCAAACATCGAAAAAATATCCACCGTCGAGAGAGATGCTCGTTTCAGTATTGTGAACCTCTCACTCAACGTTCATAACAGAGTTCACTTGGCGCGAGTCATGAAACGCGTGCGACTCATCAAGCCAGTCGCGAAAGTAACTCGAGTTAAGAGCCGCAAGGTACGCAAGACGATCAAGAATATCGCCGGCAGCCACTAGACCTAAATCGGAGAATCACCATGACTACACTAGAACAAGTTCACTCTGATACGGCGCCCGCAGCAATCGGCCCCTACTCCCAGGCGATTAAAGTAGGCTCACTGGTTTTCCTGTCAGGACAGATTCCGCTAGATCCCGAGAGTATGGAGATCGTCTCCGATGATGTCGCCGCGCAGACCCATCAGGTTTTTAAGAACCTGATCGCGGTCGCAGAGGCTGCCGGCGGCAGTTTAAGCAATGCCGCGAAGCTGACCATCTATCTTACCGACCTTGGCGACTTCGCCGTGGTAAATGAGATCATGGCTGGGTATTTCTCAGAGCCCTATCCAGCACGCGCTACGATACAAGTCAGCGCCCTACCCAAGGGGTCAGCAGTAGAGATCGACGCCGTTCTAGCACTGTAGCTCTCACTACAAAGACTATTACTGACTGCGAGGCTGCCGTGGCTTGGCACGTTCGTGGCACTACTGTATAAAAACACATATACTTTGCGTGGCCTCTGCCGGAAAGGGTTAGCTTGATCCTAGCTGTGCACTGTCGATTTCTCGGTAGAGGCTCTCTGTTAAATCGGACACTATACACAGTGAATGCTGCCAGCCAACAACTAAACAAGATTCCCGTCACTCGTTTGAAAGGCGTCGGCGCTGCGCTTGAGAAGAAACTCAACTCTATTGGGGTTCATAATCTGCAAGACCTGCTTTTCCATTTGCCTTTCCGCTACGAGGACAGGTCTCGAATCGCAGCCATTGGATCGATCAATGCCGGCGAAACCGTTCAGATACAGGGCGAGGTCCTGAGTACCGACATACAGTTCGGCCGTCGCCGAAGCCTCCGCTCTACAGTTAAAGACAATAGCGGCTTCATCACACTTCGCTTTTTCCATTTTAGTAACGCACAGAAGAATTCTCTTGCTGTCGGCAGCCAGGTCCGCTGCTACGGCGAGGTGCGGCGCGGTAGATCTGGGCTCGAGCTATTCCATCCCGAATATCGGGTCGTACGCGAGAACGAAGACATAGTCGTCGAAGACTGCCTAACCTCTATCTATCCGACGACCGAGGGGCTTGGGCAGGCCCGCTTGCGCAGCATTGCAAATCAGGCGCTCGCTTATCTGCCTGCTAGTGCTGATGATGACTCTGTTGTTAGTTCCGCCCTTCAAGAATTATTGCCAGATGAATTGGTAGAGAAATTCCATCTTCATTCTCTTGTCGATGCGATAAGACTGATTCATCGACCTCCGCTGGAGGCACCGCTAACTTGGTTAAGTGAAGGCAAAAACCCTGGGCAACACCGGCTGTCCTTCGAAGAGTTACTCGCGCACCGCCTGTGCATGCGCCGTTTTAAATCTGACGCGCAGCAGCAGCCCGCGCCAAGGTTTAGTGATTCTCCCGCGTTGGTGACAGACTTCCTCAAGGCACTTCCCTTTACTCTGACTAACGGTCAGCAACGCGCCTACAAAGAGATCGCCGACGACCTGGCACGCGCTTGTCCCATGCTTAGGCTGCTGCAAGGTGATGTGGGCTCGGGCAAAACTGTGGTTGCTGCTCTATCGGCACTCCATGCAATCGCCGAGGGCTATCAGGTGGCAATAATGGCACCAACAGAGTTGTTGGCGGAGCAACACTTTGCGAATTTTTGCCAGTGGTTCGAACCCCTAGGAATCAACATTGGCTGGCTAAGTGGAAAGACAAAAGGAAAAGCCCGCATTGCACAACTAGCATCAGTGGCTAATGCAGACTGTCAGCTACTCGTGGGAACCCACGCGCTTTTTCAAGACGAAGTAATCTACGCTAAGCTCGGACTCATCATTATAGATGAACAACACCGCTTCGGCGTGCACCAACGACTCGCCTTACGTGAGAAGGCAAATCAACACGCATTGGACCCACACCAGCTAGTCATGACTGCGACTCCAATTCCTAGAACATTAGCTATGAGTGCCTATGCCGACCTCGACAACTCAATAATCGATGAGCTACCCCCGGGGCGAATCCCTGTAAACACCGCTATCATTTCCAACGATCGCCGAGATCAGGTTATGCAGCGCATCGAGAGCGCCTGCAAAGTAAATAACCAAGCCTACTGGGTCTGCACTCTGATCGAAGAGAGTGAGGCGCTGCAATGCCAGGCGGCAGAGGTGACGGCAGAGCAACTGACCGCGCAGCTACCCGACATAAAGGTTGGGCTTATTCATGGGCGCATGAAGCCACAAGAGAAAGTGGATATCATGCAGCGTTTCAAGCGGGGAGATCTGCAGTTGCTGGTAGCGACTACCGTTATCGAAGTGGGTGTCGATGTGCCCAATGCCAGTCTGATGGTAATAGAGAATCCGGAACGTCTTGGCCTGGCGCAGCTACATCAACTTCGCGGCCGTGTCGGTAGGGGGTCGACCCACAGCCACTGTATCCTCTTGTATCAGACACCGCTGTCTAAGGCTGGTAAGCAACGCCTATCAGTATTGCGCGAGAGTACTGATGGATTCTACATCGCTGAGAAGGACCTTGAGCTGCGCGGACCCGGCCAGGTCTTAGGCACCCAACAGACCGGATTAATGAACTTTAAGGTGGCTGACATCAGCCGTGATGCCGACCTTCTCGATCAAGTAAAAGAAGCATCGGAGCTGATTCTTGCAAAGTATCCTCAGATCATCGACCCATTGATTCAGCGCTGGCTGGGAGACAACGTCCACTACGCCAATGTCTAATCAATCGGCTTACTACCCTCAAACTAATTTTTACTCTCACCCTAAAGTCTTTTATGCTAGCGTCTCCATACGCTGTAACCAAGCATTAACCTCTCATGGAACGCTTAAGAAAAATTCGCGCCAGAATAGTTGCTCAATTTCGGTCTCGATTTCCGGAACTCCATGCCAAGCTCCCTGCATTCGCGGAACTAACCCGGGCCAATAAGCCTATCGGCATCTATCTACTGCTTTGGCCAACGATCTCTGCGCTATGGATCGCCGAAGAAGGGTTTCCTCGTTTCTCACTGTTGTTTATCTTTGTCGCGGGTACTGCGCTCATGCGCTCGGCTGGCTGCTGCGTAAATGATTTCGCCGACCATAAGATCGACGGAAAAGTCGCGCGGACCGAGCGACGGCCTCTGGCTGCGGGTTCACTTACAAGAAAGGATGCCTTCCTTTGTTTCGCTGTGCTATCTCTAATCAGCTTCGGCCTAGTACTAATGACAAACGAGAGAACTGTCATTCTCTCCTTTGCCGCTGTTGCATTGGTAGCGGTATACCCCTTCATGAAACGATTCACGAACTTACCTCAGCTGGTATTGGGGATCGCCTTCTCTTGGGGAATATTGATGGCTTTCTCCGCGGCAACCGGAGATGTTCCACAGTCTGCCTATCTCTTATTCGTGGCAAACTGTTTGTGGACTGTAGCCTACGATACGCAGTATGCGATGGTAGATAGAGAGTTCGATATCGAAATAGGGGTCAAGTCTACCGCTATACTATTTGGCGATGCCGATAAGGTTATCATCGGTAGCCTGCAGGTCATGTTTATTCTAGCGATGATTCTCGCCGGCAGGCAGTTCGAGCTAGGGACGTTCTACTATCTTTCTCTCGTAGTAGCGAGCGGGCTGCTAGCCTACCAGCAATATCTCATCAAGGATCGATTACCGGGGCCCTGCTTTGAATCGTTTCTGAATAATAATTGGGTGGGTGCGGTGATCTTTATTGGTGTGCTGCTGAGCTTCATCTAGCGCTAGCTAAGGGGCCAACTTCAATCTTTAGATTGAGGTTAGCCCATCACAGCGGTCTATAACTTACACAAACGCCTGTATGCCAGTTTGTGAGCGGCCGAGAATCAACGCATGAATATCCTGAGTTCCCTCATAGGTATTCACCACCTCCAGATTCTGACAATGGCGCATAACCGGAAATTCATCCGAGATACCATTGCCGCCCAACATATCCCGCGCCTCTCGTGCCGCATCCAATGCCTTCAGACAAGAGTTGCGCTTTAAGAGTGAAATAAGCGGTGCCGCCAACTTGCCCTCGTCTCGTAGGCGGCAGGCTTGTAAGCAACCCTGTAGACCTAAGGAAATATCGGTTTGCATGATAGCCAGCTTCTTCTGTATCAGCTGATTCGCCGCAAGCGGCCGACCGAATTGTTTTCTATCCATCGTGTATTGCAGCGCCGTATGCCAACAAGTTTCTGCGGCACCTAGAGCTCCCCAAGCAATTCCGAGCCGGGCAGAATTCAGACAGCTAAACGGACCTGCCAAACCCTTCGCATGGGGTAACTTGTTCTCCTCAGGCACGAATACTTCGTCCATCACGATCTCGCCTGTTATCGACGCCCGCAAAGCTAGTTTTCCTTCAATCTTAGGAGCACTTAATCCCTTCATGCCTTTGTCGAGAATGTATCCGCAGATCGTACCAGAATCGTCTTTCGCCCAAACGATGAAGACATCGGCGATTGGTGAGTTACTGATCCAGTTCTTCGCGCCATTCAGGGAGTACCCACCCGCGACGGTCTTCGCTCTCGTGATCATGCCACCGGGGTCGGAACCGTGATCAGGCTCGGTTAGACCGAAGCAGCCAATGAATTCGCCGCTCGCTAACTTCGGCAAATACTTTTGTTTCTGCTCTTCGGTGCCAAATGTATTGATCGGGTGCATAACCAAGCTAGATTGCACGCTCATCATTGATCGATAGCCAGAATCCACTGCCTCAATTTCGCGCGCCATCAGTCCATAACAGACATAGTTCACGCCGGCGCAGCCATAGCCTTCAATCGTAGAACCGAGCAGGCCTAACGCACCCATTTCACGAAATATCTCCGGATCGGTTTCCTCTTTTTGATAGGCTTCGCGGACGCGGGGTAGCAACTTCTCTTGTGAGTATTGCTTCGCCGTATCTCGAACCAGACGCTCTTCTTCCGAAAGTTGTTCTTCCATCGAAAATGGATCTGCCCAATTGAATGGCACATTGTCCGATCTGACAGACATAGTTTTCTCCTAGTTAGCTCAAGCTACCCTACTGAGGGTAAGCTCCTAAATTCCTGTGCGCTCGGCTTGATCAAAGCAGAAACTAATCAGTGGGGACGTGGCCGCTCTTAGCCGGACGCAGGCGCGGTAGTCTATCAAACTTCGCAGCTTTTCTCTAAGAGAGCTGCAACTCGCCTAGTTAGCGATAATACTCATATAAAGCGGAGAATCTCGGCGACATTTTGATAGAATAGCGCGCCATGGATGTATCCCACATATTAGATTCACTCAACGATGAACAAAGAAACGCCGTAGCGAATCCGTCGCAGCACCTGTTGGTGCTTGCCGGTGCCGGCAGCGGCAAGACACGCGTACTCGTGCATAGGATTGCCTGGCTATTGGAAGCCGAGCAGGCTTCTCCTTACTCACTACTCGCCGTGACCTTTACCAATAAGGCCGCACGGGAAATGCGCGGCCGTATCGAAACTCTGATGGGGAGTTCCTTTGCAGGCATGTGGGTTGGCACGTTTCATGGCCTTGCCCATCGGCTGCTGCGCTCCCATTGGCAAGAGGCCGGCCTAGTCCAAGACTTCCAGATTCTCGATGGCGACGATCAGCTGCGTTTGGTCAAGCGTATCAATCGCTCATTGAAGATCGATGAGGACAAGTGGCCTGCGAAACAGTGCCAGTGGTATATCAATTCGCAGAAGGATGAGGGACAGCGCGCAGACAATATCGATCATTTTGAAGACGACTACACGAAGACCATGCTCGAGGTCTATAAGGCCTACGAGGAAGCATGCGATCGCGGCGGCATGATCGATTTCGGGGAGATTTTGCTCAGAGCTCATGAGCTATGGCTGAAGAATCCTCAAGTGCTGGAGCACTACCAGCGACGCTTTAAACATATCCTGGTTGATGAGTTCCAAGACACCAACTCTATTCAATATGCCTGGTTGCGGGTGCTGGCGGGAACGCAGAACCAACTGATGGTGGTTGGAGATGACGATCAATCGATCTACGGTTGGCGTGGCGCGAAGATCGAGAATATTCAACAGTTCAATGTAGATTTCAGCGATGCCGACACCGTGCGCCTGGAACAGAACTATCGCTCCACCTCCACGATTCTCAAGGCTGCCAACAAGCTGATCTCAAATAACCAAAGCCGCCTCGGTAAGAATCTCTGGACCGAGGGTGCCGATGGCGAGCAGATCAGTATATACGCAGCATTCAACGAACAGGATGAGGCGCGCTTCATCGTCGATCGCTTGCAGGACTGGTTTAACAACGGCAACCGCCGTTCCGACGCGGCGATACTCTATCGCTCCAACGCACAGTCGCGCGAACTGGAAGATGCTCTCCTACGTATGGGCATGCCTTATCGCATCTACGGCGGCCACCGCTTCTATGAACGACTCGAAATTAAGAATGCGCTGGCCTATCTGCGCCTAGTAATCAACAGAGATGACGATACCGCCGTGGAGCGAGTGATCAATGTGCCAACGCGTGGTATCGGTGGCCGAACTGTCGAACAAGTTAGAAGCGTAGCGAGAGAAGAAAACTGTTCCCTCTGGCAGGCCTGTGCCAAGTGTGTGAATGAGTCTCTCATGACATCGAGGGCTTCCAATGCCGTGCTAGGCTTTCTGGAACTAATAGATGAGCTAAGCCTTGCCTGCAGTGAATTAGAATTAGCAGAAAAGGCGGAGCATATTGTTAATCACACCGGACTGATTCAACATCACGAAAAGGAAGGTGGTGAGAAAGCTCGCGCGCGAATTGAGAACCTTGAGGAGCTAGTAACAGCCGCAAACAATTTCGACGACCCGGATATCGATGAAGGCTTTGACCTGAAATCTAACGCCTTCCTGTCTGCATTTCTCGATCAAGCAGCCTTAGATGCCGGAGAGACGCAGGCCGATGAATCCGACGACGCTGTTCAACTAATGACCCTGCACTCGGCAAAGGGATTGGAATTTCACCTCGTATTTCTCGCGGGAATGGAAGAAGGTCTATTTCCTCACAAGATGTCTATGGACAATATAGCTGGTCTCGAAGAAGAGAGAAGGCTCTGCTATGTCGGCATCACACGCGCCAGAACCAAGTTGTATTTGAGCCATGCAGAATCCAGAAGACTACACGGTGATGTGAATCTCTGTCGTCCATCGCGCTTTATCAACGAGATACCGAACGAGCTGCTAGATGAGATTCGAATGAAATCTAGCGTCAGCAGGCCATCGTTCGGCCATACCCGAATCGGCAGTAGGGCTAGCAGCAAGCTTAATGGCAATGTAGAGGTGCCGGAAACCGATTTGTCATTAGGGCAGCGCGTCCTCCACGGGAAATTCGGCGAAGGTGTCATTCTAAATTACGAAGGGCAAGGACCTAATGCTCGAGTTCAGGTGAGCTTCGATGCGGTAGGGAGTAAGTGGTTGGTGCTGTCCTATGCCAAACTGGAAGTATTGGCGTAACTCACAAATTGACGCTAGGCAAGCAGGGAAACAATTATGTTATTTACGAATTCATTGAGCTCGACTGTTAAGAAACTGTGCACAGCCGCGTTCCTTTCGATCTTAACTGCCTGCGGCGGAGAATCTCAGTCAATAGGTTCTAGTGCACAGAGCAGTGGGCTAGAACAAACGGTCTATGAATGGAAGATGATTACATCCTGGCCCAAGAACCTGCCGGCCCTCGGAACATCCCCTGAGCACTTCGCCGATATCGTCGAGAAGATGAGCAATGGCCGCATGCGCATCCGCGTCTACGGCGCGAATGAACTAGTCGGTGGTCTCGAAGTATTCGATGCCGTATCCCAAGGCGTGGCCGAGATAGGTCATACCGGAGCCTATTATTGGCAGGGCAAGATTCCCAGCACGCCTTTCTTTTCCACTATTCCCTTCGGCCTAACTGGCACGGAAATGGACGCCTGGCTTAGCTATGGTGGCGGTAATGAGCTATGGCAGGAGATCTACGCTCCCTTCAATCTAATTCCGATGCGCGGCGGTAATTCTGGCACACAGATGTTTGGCTGGTTCAATAAGGAGATTAACTCTCTCGACGATTTGCAGGGACTGAAGATGAGAATTCCCGGCCTCGGTGGCGAAGTGTTTAGTCGCGCCGGAGGCACTCCGGTCACCATGCAGGTGAGCGAAGTGTTCACAGCCATGCAGACCGGTGCGCTCGATGCGACAGAATTCGTAAGCCCGTATAATGACATGGCGGCTGGATACCATACCGTTGCCGACTACTATTACTACCCCGGCTGGCACGAGCCCGGTTCAACTCTAGAAACCATCTTCAACAAGTCCGCGTTCGAGGCCCTCCCCGAAGACCTTCAGGAGATTCTTAAGGCAGGCACCGAGGTAATGAACCAACTCTTGATGGACGAACTCACGGCGAAGAATAATGAAGCGCTACGTGTTCTGGTTGAAGAGCATGGCGTAGAATTAAGAAAGCTACCCGATGACGTGCTCGTCGAGCTACGGGATATTTCCGACCAGGTCGTTGCCGAGCTTGCGGATATCGATGAGGTCACGCGCCGCATCTATGAATCGTATAAGAGTTTTCAGGAAGGCGTAGAAAATTATCACAGCATTGCCGAAGACGCCTATGTCGAAGCGCGCAAGCTACCGAAAAATTAAATACAGGCAGAAGAATGGGGCCTATCCTAGAATAGGTCTCGGCTTGCCCTCTTCATCGATCGCAACAAATACGAAGAGCCCATCCGCCATCTTTGTAGGCTTATCATCGATACTGATGTTGGAAGTCCAAACCTCTACCTTAATTTGCACAGAAGTCTTGCCTGTTTTAACAACTTCTGTGTAACAGCTTACGGTAGCGCCCACTTTCACCGGACTGATAAAGTGCACGTTCTGAATGGCGACCGTCACCGAACGACCTCGCGTAGCCATCTTGCTCGCTATACCTGCCGCCAGATCCATCTGCGACACCAACCAACCACCGAAGATATCGCCGTTCGCATTCGTATCCTTCGGCATGGCAAGAGTTTGTAGTGCCAATTCGCCGATAGGCCCGGCTTCATTGCTGCTCATAGTAATTCCCCAAGTAAGGTGAAAACAATAGTGTGGTTGTCTCGATCAAAGTACCGAAGGCAACCAAGTCGCCAATGCGGGTTGCAGCGCAAGCAACAGTAACAGTGCGAGCTGCATAATAACAAAAGGTATAACGCCCCGATAAATTTCACTGGTCTTGATTTCAGCTGGAGCGACGCTTCGCAAATAGAAAAGAGAAAAGCCAAACGGTGGGGTTAGAAACGAGGTCTGCAGATTCACTGCTATCATCACGCCCAGCCAAATCGGATCGACGCCCATAGCCAGCAGTATAGGTCCCACAAGCGGCACGACCATGAACGTGATCTCGATAAAGTCTAGAATAAAGCCCAAAAAGAAGATCAGCAGCATGACGACGAGAGTCGCCGAAACGACGCCGCCGGGTAGATTCAGTAACAGCTCTTCAATCAGTTCGTCGCCACCAAAGCCCCTAAACACCGACGAAAAAATCGTCGCACCAACGAGAATCAGATAGACCATCGAGGTAACGCGCATGGTCTCAATGCTCACTGACTGCAGCACCGAGATGTTTAAGGCTCTTTTAATCAAAGCCAGAATCATCGCACCCACTGCGCCAACACTAGCTGCCTCGGTTGGCGTCGCTATTCCCAGAAGGATGGAACCCAGCACAGCCACCATGAGCAACACGGGAGGAAGCAATCCCTTGAATAACGCCGCTAAGACATTAGTTCCCTCATCCAATTCATCGATTGCCATCGGTGGGGCATGCGAGGGTTTCAGCAGAGCGATGACGAACATATAGGTCGCATAAGCAATGACTAGCAACAGGCCCGGTATAATAGCGCCAGCGAACAGGTCACCTATCGAGACAAAGTCGGGTGCGAAGACACCTGCATTCAATTGAGACTGTTGGTACGCGTTCGAGATAACTTCCCCTAGCAGCACCAAGCAGATAGACGGCGGAATGATCTGCCCAAGTGTTCCCGTCGCACAAAGCGTGCCGCAGGCCAGAGAGGGTTTGTATCCCGCCTTCATCATCGTCGGCAGCGATAGTATGCCCATAGTGACGACCGTAGCGCCTACGATCCCCGTGCTCGCAGCCAGTAACATGCCAACGATGATGACTGAAATTCCGAGACCACCAGGAAATTTACCAAACACGATAGCCATGTTCTTGAGCAAGTCTTCTGCAATGCGGCTTCGCTCCAACATCGTTCCCATGAATACAAACAGCGGCACGGCAAACAAGTTTTGATTAACCAATAGACCGTAGATACGATTTGGAATAAGTGAGATATAAGCCGTATCGAAAACACCACCCATCGTTCCTATCGCGGCGAATCCCAATGACACACCGGTAAGTGATAGGGCAACCGGATAGCCTGCCATCAGCACGAGGCACACAACCAGAAAAAAGAGAAGCGGAATGAATTCGATCACTAGGAGTCTCGCCGCTTGATCACAGAAACTGATTTCGCTATCTCTGAAATTCCCTGCAGCAATAGTAAACTAGGCAAGACTAAAATAGCCGCCTTAAGCAGAAAGACAAAGGGAAGGCCGCTGGATTCTGCCGACCCTTCCCGTATTCGCCAGGAAACGGCAACGTAGTCCCAACTAATCCAGATAATGAAACAGGTAGAAGGAACGAGGAAAAGTAGCGAGCCGAATAAATCTATCCAAGCGCGCTTCTTTTCGTTAAGTCGACTATAGAAGATATCGACCCGAACATGGCCCTGCTCCTTAAGCGTATAGGCAACACCGAAAGTAAATATAAGCGCATTGATATATATTACCGACTCCTGCAACGCGATCGAGCCAATTTGAAATAGGTAGCGGAGCACAACGATGGTTGCCATAACAATCACCATAGTCAACGTTAGCCAGGAGAAAATTCGGCCTAGACGATTCGACAGCCCGTCGATGAGAAGAGAAAGCTTTTCCATGGAGTTTATGTGCGCTAGTACGCCGTTGTTCTTATTCGTATCTATTCAATTGCGTGGCCCTATCTACATAACAGGGCCGCTCATTATTGCATACAAAGCAGGATTCTATGAGGGTGCCAGTGCCAGGACTCATAGCCACACACGCATCAGTTGATAGCTTAGAATAAAGAGAGCCGCCGCACTCGCTATCGTCAGGGTGCCCAGGACCCACAATATCCCCCTTCTCACACGCACCGCCATTCTCCTGCGAAAGGTCGCCTCACTACTGGCCTTACCCGGTATGACCTGGAAGAGCTCAGCCGTGCTATAGAGCATCAGCGCCCAACAAAACCCAAGGATTGCAGGCATCAAGAGTGTATCGCTATCGAGCAGTGGGTTCTCCAGCACACTGAGAACAAGCACCACCAGAGAAAAGCCGGCCAAGACAAATATCGATAGCCGAAACCTAGCTAAAATGGTGGCAATTCGCTGTAGTCGCTCTATCATTGTCGTCCGTAGCCGCCTAGGCGAGCCTTCTCGCCAGCAAGCTTACCTACTAAACATGCATTCATCTACAGGGCTAACCAAGGTACAAGCATTGCGTTCTCCTACTGATCCCATGGCAACCGAAAGTTTCGAACTCCCATTCCTAGCAGGCCTCAACCCCGACGGCGACCCAGTCTTTGAGAGTCTCGAAGTTGAAATGGTCGAGGATACCGAAGACGAGGTGCGTCTCGTGCGCTCCCCGCTCCTGGCTCGCAATCTGGCCGCCGGAGATAAGCTCAAGGTCGTCAACCCTTCTTCGGCCGAGTATGAGTTGCTGCGTCGCAGCGGCAATCTTTCCATTCGCGTCTTCCGCGTGCATCAGCTAGATGTGTTGGCAGAAAATCTTACAGCGAAGATTGAAAAGTTAGGAGGCAGCTTAGACAAGCAAACCGATCGTGCATTGGTTTACAGCATACATTTTTCCATCGGCTTCCAAGTTATCGAGGAACTACTGGGCGCTGTCTGCAAAGATTATCCTGACACAGTTTGGTATTATGGAAACGTTTACGACCCCGAAGACGGCACGACTCCGCTGGAATGGTGGCTGGAATTCGAAGATCAGGAATAATCCTTATTCATTTAACTAGCATTCGACTAAATAGACGAGTAATCAGACCATGCTAATTGTAGTATCGCCCGCTAAGTCTCTCGATTTCGACACCAAAGCTCCCACGCGAAAATTTACCGAACCACAATATCTCGAAGAGTCCACACAACTAGTAGGTCAATTGCAGAAGCTAAGCCCGGAAGATTTTTCCGAGCTTATGCATATCAGCAGCGACTTGGGTGAACTCAACCATAAGCGCTACGCAAACTGGCATACGCCTTTCGATTTGAAGAATTCCAAACAGGCCATTTTCGCATTCAAGGGTGATGTCTATATCGGCCTAGAAGCGGGAAATTTCTCTAGGGCAGATCTAAATTTCGCGCAGAATCATTTACGAATTTTGTCTGGGCTATATGGCCTGCTTCGACCTCTGGATTTGATGCAGCCTTATAGGCTTGAGATGGGATCCAAATTCAAGAACAAGAAAGGCAGGAACCTCTACGAATTTTGGGATGGCCAGCTCACCGAAAACCTCAACGAATTATTTGAACAAGACAAAAAGCCAGTATTGATTAATCTCGCTTCAAAAGAATATTTCAGCGCAATCAAACCAAAATCTCTTAACGCAGAAATCATTTCGCCTGTGTTCAAAGACTTCTCGAATGGGAAATACAAGATTGTAAGCTTCTTCGCAAAGAAAGCCCGCGGCTACATGACCGCCTACATTATCCAGAACAGAATCAAGAACCCCGAGAAGCTCAAGGAGTTTGACGTAGACGGCTACCGGTACAGTGCAGAAGACTCAAGCCCGATGCAGCCAGTCTTTCTGCGCGACCCGCAATAGTTACTGTGCAGGAGCTTCCGTTCAGTCAGGCCAGCGAGAATAATAAGCAGGTCATTCTGGAAATACTTGAACGGCACCTTAAAGATGGCGACCAAGTGCTGGAGCTGGCAGGCGGCACCGGTCAGCACGCCGTTCATTTCGCCGCGAACCTACCAAACCTTCATTGGCAATCCTCTGACATTCCAAGCAATGTGGATAATCTCAACCTACGCCTTGCTAGAGCGAAACGCGCAAACCTTCCTGCGGCCATAGCCATCGATGTGAATAACTCGCCTTGGACTAGCGACAGGCCTACCGCTATTTTCAGCGCTAACAGCTTGCACATTATGTCTGCCGATTCGGTTGAAAATTTCTTCAAGGGAATTGGTAAAATTCTGCAAGCCGATGGCACACTGATCGTATACGGCCCTTTTAAGTACGCTGGTGAGTTCACGACGCCAAGTAACGAAGGCTTCGATCGCTGGCTGAAAGATAGAGACCCGGTGAGTGGCATACGGGATTTCGAGTGGGTAAGTGAATTAGCAGCTGGAGCCAACTTATCCATTATCGAAGACAATTCTATGCCGGCCAACAATCAGCTCCTCGTCTGGAAGAAATCCAAGTAGAGTTAAAATCTGCTCAGCTCGAATCACGGTGGGGTATAGTTCCCCCGCATTGGCTTAAACGCCACCGTAAATTATGCTGTTTTGCGCAAGTTCAAATCGGCTAACGTGGGATCAGCAAGCAAAGTGATGCATCTACCGGTACCTCAGAACCACCGTGGCTCCACTTCGATGACCGGAGCCCCTCTGCAATTGCCGCACGATATTCCCAGGCGCGATTTCCTGAGGCTCTCCGCCGCCGTTGTCGCGGCTGGAATCCTGTTGCCAAGTACCAAGCCTGTCGCAGCCCAGAGCATGACCTCGAGCGAGCGCGAACTGCTGCTCCATGCTATCGATGTCGCGAGAAGCACCGGCGCCCAATATGCCGACGGGAGAATAATCCGTACACAGTTCGAGGCCATTGGCGCTAGAGAACAGATGATAACCCAGGTGCAGAGTACCGATTCCTTCGGCATCAATGTGCGCGCCTTAGTCGGCGGCTCTTGGGGCTTCTCCGCTACTCAGGTCTTAACGCGTGATGCCGTCGCCGCCATGGCCAGAGAGGCCGTTGCTATTGCTACTGCGAATAACGAAGTAGCTCCTTCCGATACCGTGCTCGCCCAGGTAGATGTCTTTCCCGATGCGGATTGGATAACACCCCACACTGTCGATCCATTCGATGTCTCCCTTGAAGACAAAGCTGCGCTGTTACTACGAATCAACGAAGAGGCGCTACGCGTCAATAATATTCGCTTCTCTAATAGCAGCATCCTCTCGGTTAAAGAGGAGCGATTGCTGGCCACATCCGAAGGCTCCGTAATTCGACAGACTCTAATGCGCATCAACCCTTCGATAAACATCACCGCTATTTCTCCAGATGGTAGCGACTTCCAAACGCGCGGCGCTGTCGTAGAGCCTGCTGGTCGTGGCTACGAATATATTAGGGGGCTAGAGCTCGCCTCCAGTGCTGAGGGCTGGGCCGAAGAGGCAGCGATGAAACTCGAAGCCCCATCGGTAGAGCCTGGCAAGTGGGACCTAGTTTTACATCCTTCGAATCTATGGCTGACGATCCACGAATCGATCGGACATCCTACCGAACTCGACCGCGCGCTCGGCTTCGAGGCCAACTACGCAGGCACTTCATTCATCTATCCTCCGATCGATGTAATCAACAAGCTTCGGTTGGGTCCAGACTTTTTGCAATTCGTTGGAAATAGAACCGAGTTCGGTGGCTGCGCCACAACCGGGTGGGACGATGAAGGCGTGCCGGCCGAAATCTGGCCGATCATAGAAGACGGCCTATTCGTCGACTACCAGACCACGCGAGAACAGGCGGATTGGATCTCGCAATACACCGGCATAACCCGCAGTCACGGTTGTTCCTATGGCCAGAATTGGGAAAGCATGCCTTTTCAGCGCATGCCCAATGTCAGCATGCTACCGGGAGAGAATGACCTAAGTGAAGACGACGTTATCGCGAACACCGACCGCGGCATCTTAGTTGAAGGACGCGGCTCCTATTCTATCGATCAGCAACGCTACAACATCCAGTTCGCAGGACAGGTGTTTTGGGAAATACGTAATGGACGCAAGTACCGCATGCTAAGAGATGTGGCTTATGTTGGCCGAACGCCGGAATTCTGGAATGCACTGGATACAATTGGCGGTCCTAGCACTTATTATCTGGGCGCCTCGTTTGGAGATGCAAAGGGACAGCCCATTCAGGTAAATGCAGTATCACATGGCTGCCCCATATCCTTGTTTAGAGACATCGATATTATCAACACGGCATAGTTCTACTGATTGGTTCATTGATAGGGTTACTGAGAGTTCTACTGATAGGTTTATTGATGGCAGAAGAGAAGGGTCTATCTTCGGACGACTTAAAAGCAATTAGCGATCGAATCTTTCGGCTATCGAATGCCGATCAGTGTCGCGTAAATATAAACTCCGGTTGGCGAGGCTATACACGCGTTGCCACCAATCGAATTACTAGCGCCGGCGGTGCAGATGCAACCTACATCAATATTACTAGCGTGTTTGGTAAACGCGTTGCTTCCGTTCGTACGAATAGCTTCGAAGATGACGCGCTGCTGGCCGCCGTTCGGCGCTCAGAGGCAATG
Source organism: SAR86 cluster bacterium (assembly GCA_002401885.1). Lineage (GTDB taxonomy): Bacteria > Pseudomonadota > Gammaproteobacteria > Pseudomonadales > Pseudohongiellaceae > UBA9145. Next base: position 53,044 of record NVUL01000045.1, on the reverse strand, counting down.
GCCAGACTCGCACCGGAAAGCCCGGAATACGTTGACGAACTCAATCTGCAGAGCTATCAAGACAATCAAGCCTATTACGAATCTACCGGCACTCTAGAAGCCATCACGCGTGCAGAAGCTGCGGCTATAGCGATACGACAAGCCGAGGCTGCAGGTCAAATTGCCGCATCCTATATGGATGTGCGGGCGGGCACACGCTCAGTGGCGACTTCAAAGGGTGTGTACGGCTCCCACTCAAGCACTGGCGTTGCCTATACACTCACTTCGCGTACGAGAGACGGACTGCAATCAGGCTGGGCAGGTGACGAGGCAAATGACTGGAACAATATAGAGAGCCAACGTATCGCCGACGATGCGGTGGTTAAGTGTCGCGATTGGCGTAAGACCGCTCTTGATCCAGGGGAGTACACGGTAATTCTCGAACCTACCGCCGTTGGCATGTTGATGCTACGCATGATGAATTCGTTCAATCAACGCACAGCAGACGAAGGGCGTTCCTATTTCTCTAAGGCTGGCGGCGGCAATCGAATCGGCGAAAAGTTATTTGACGATCGGATTAACATCTATAGTGATCCAGCCTACCCTGATGCCGAGACCAGTCCATTCAACAGTAGCGGCCAGCCCATTATTCGACAGGACTGGATACGATCTGGCACCGTGGAAGATCTTGCCCGATCACGATTCTGGGCAGGTCAACTCGATCAAGAGCCACTTCCCGCTCCTTCCAATTTAATCATGCAGGGCGGCAACGACTCGCTAGAGGAAATGATTGCCTCTACCAAGCGCGGCGTTCTGCTCACTCGCTTCTGGTACATACGCGGCCTCAACCCCAGAATCATGTCCTACACCGGCCTAACTCGCGATGGCACATTCCTGATTGAAGATGGAAAGATCACACGGCCAGTGACAAACTTTCGCTTCAACCAGTCATTAGTTGAGATGCTACAGAATATCGAAATGATCGGTTCTTCCGTGCGTGTTGCTGCGTCAGAGAATAGCTCGGTCAGCACGCCAATCGTTGTACCAACACTGAAGGTAAGCAGTTTTAATCTTTCTAGTGTTAGTGATGCGATCTAGCCGCCTCCGCCTTTAGGCATCACCGAACCCGCTCCAGCTTTGATATGAATCTATTCGCCAGCAGCAAAACAGCCTGTTTATGCCGTAATTTGCTGCTAATTCCATTATCATGGGGCCATAGAGATGAATTCGAACGTTGCCAAGACTATTGGCAAAAAATTGGGAGAACAACCATGCCAAAATTTACAAAACTTGTCCTCAGCTCAATGATTGCGGGCATCTCCATGTCCTTGCTTGCGCCCCTTAGCGTGGCTCAGGATCAGGATATACCGCAACTCAGCGGTATTTGGACCAACGCCTCTAGAACTAGCCTCACGCGTCCGCGCGGGATTGAAACTCTCGTCGTGCCAGGCGAAGAAGCAGAACAAATTGTGGCGAACATGAGCATCGCTGGCATCTCGGCAGAAAATGTTGAATCTGGGCCATCCATTGACCCGGAAACCGGCGCACCACCGGTTGGCGGTCAGGATTTCGGATTGCGCGGTTACAACCTGTTTTGGACCGACCCAGGCTCCACCCTGGCGTTAGTGAAGGGAGAATTTAGAACCTCTCTTATTGTAAATCCAGAGAACGGTCAAATCCCCCGACTGGAAAATCCAACGTATGATTTGAAGCGGACGAATTTCGGCGCACGCTATCTCACAGGAGTGGGTGATACATCTGGGCCTGAGGCAATACCTATTGCCGAACGCTGCCTGATTGGCTTTGGAAATACTGCGGGCCCCGGCATGTTGGGTACGTTATACAACAGCACCTATCAATTCGTGCAGACCGATGACTACATAATGATTAGCGTTGAGATGGCGCACGATGCGCGCATCATACCGCTTTACGATTCTGCCGAGGAGGCCAGAGCAAACACTCGCCCTGAAGTACACTCACCTTGGTTTGGTGATTCTCGCGGCTGGTACGAGGGCGATACCTTGATCGTGGAAACGGTAAATATCAAACCATTGCAGATGTCGCAGAGCTCTATTCCAATTTCTCCTGAAGGAAAATTTACAGAACGATTTAGCCGTTATTCCGATACCGAGATTGTCTATCAGTTTACAGTGGACGACTCCAACCTTTACAGCCAACCATGGACTGCAGAGATGAGCTATCACGAAACCGAAGGCCCTCTTTACGAGTATGCCTGTCATGAGGGCAATTATGCGATGCCGGGTATCTTGGCCGGTGCTAGACGCCAGGAAGCGGAAGAGGCAGCGAAGCAATAGTAAGTTAGCAGTAGCCCAAAACTGAAAAGGCTTCATACTCGAGCTGAGTAAGAAGCCTTTTTTATTGCCTTGAATCTAGGAAGACCTAGGCCTTTCGAATCTCGTAAATAATATGCGGATAGTTAATGCCATTTAGAACCCTCCCTATCACCTCGTCGCGCTTCACGCCGCCAATCTTCTCCATCGCGCGCAGTGAAACAATATTCGTATCACCTACCCAAAATACGACCGTGTTTACGAACTTGAAAGCATGGTCCAACATGAGCTTCTTGATCTCCGCATTGTAGCTACCGCCCCAGAAATCATGATCTAGAAACGTCCAGCCTATTTCAATCTCGCTCAACTCTTCATCCAGGCCGTTGAAGCGGCTAGACCCGATTATTCTGCCTGTCTCGCTATCAACAAACGTAAACGCGCTGCCGCTAGCGATCGCATCATCGAAAAAGGCATGAAATACCTCCTCTTTATAACGATCGGTCACGGGGTGATGTTCCCAAACTTTTGGATTTGCTGCCGCCGCAAACAGGCCTTCCCAATCATCTTCTTGAATGGGGCGCACAATTACACGGGGGCCTTTTAGGAAGGGTTTGAAATCGAATGTATCGGTCATCTTAGGTTGCTTCTTGTTTTATTGGTAGAGCAATTATAGGAGCCCGTAGCGCTTCCTTATTGATTTGATTATTACGCGCCACAATAATTCGGATGCACTCCTAAATGGAAATTACTGTAAGGCCTAACACAAACATGAACAAACCCATGGAGCCTGGAATTGCATGTGCAAGCAATGCAGGGCACTTCAATATATCTCTTAATGGTGATGTGAAAAAGTACGAATCAAATTCTTCGAGCTTAGCTTTGACAAAATACCAATAGCTCCAAAGTGACGCAGTAAGAGAGATTAACAAGAGCTCGATGCCAAATGCATCAACCAGAACTATCAATTCAAGCCCAATTCCAAGTTCAGGCCCCGCTAATGCTAAGCAAAAAATGAGGATGACGATCTTGTGAAATCTGTCTATTCGCATGTAATCGAACCCATTTTCTCTAAGTTTTCCAGTAACAAAATGCACAGATCGCTGTGAATAATAGCTAAACCACGCCGCGGTTTAGCTTTGTTGATTTGATCGTTATCTGCCGGTTCAAGACGCGGGCCTATGAAATTCGATTACATTGTCATCTGGATCTCTGACAAATAGGAATGAAGCTCCATTAGGCAAAGTCATAGGCCCTCCGGTTATCTCGTATCCAAGGTCAATTAATTGAGAATGCACATGATCCAGGTTAACGACCTCTAGTGCAATGTGGGTGTATCCCGTATGCTTTTCTGGTACATCCATCAGCCAATTGAGTTTTTCCGGATCATTTGCGTTCAGAATGAAGTTAATATTGACCCCTGACGGATGTTCCATTATTGCTACGGGTTCTGGCCCAACTGGACCAACCAAGAACTCAAACCCAAGACTTTCATAGAATGATCTCGTAATTTCTAAATTTGTGACTCGCAGTCCTACGTGATTAATTCTTGTAATTTCTATCATTTCCTAATACGCCCGTACAAAGTGCAGATAACGCTTCTAATAAAGAGTGCGCGTAGCGCATCTCCTTGGTTTGATTGTTATGTGTTGGCTGCAATCGAGTAACTCTGTGCTATAGGACAATTTCGGCCAATAACTGGAATTTTACGTTTCGCGATCAGCGTTTATCCACTCAATTTGTTCTCGCACAAATTCAATATACTTATCGTCAAACATTTTGTATTTCTCAAAAATATTCCAGACTTCTTGAACGCCTAGACTTCTTAGTTCGGTTCGAATTCCAGCCAGTAAACGATAGAACTGCGTATCATCCGCCACACCACATTCAACTTGATACCATTGTTCATGCCAGTTACCAAAGGCATCATACATAATTAATTGAAACTTTGTAGCTTCCTCAACTGTAAGCGCCTCGTATGATTTCTTACCCCGTGACCAAACATCAAAAGCCACTTCGTTTGTATATAGGGCTTTTAGGAAATCAGAGTACTTTTTGTTAATTGCCTGATTACTTTCCACAAGGCTGGCCACATTTCCTTGTCGGACTTGTGACGCCAAATAGATTAGTGTAAAAATTACCGCAATAGAACCAATAAGCTCTCCTAACGAACCCAACTCGGCAATAGTCATATACTTCTGTTTCCCAAATTTACTTAGAATTCTTCTCGAGAATGTGACGGGTCTCGATTTCCCATCCTGCCTAAAACTATGCGCCCGTGTTTAACCGGAAGCTGACACTAAAAACACATAACGCTTGAATATATAGGGGGGCTCGCGCCTCCCTTTTGATTTGATTGTTATGTGTTGGTCGTACTTCAAAATTACTCCTTGCCAATAGCGGACCTTCCTTGGCGACTTTGCTATCAATTCAACCTGTCTGCTTGCTCTTCTGCCTGCATCTGACCTCCTCGCAAAATACTAGGCAAACTGTAATTCCCTTCGTGACAGGCATATTCGTATATAGGGCCTTCATTCGCGTACAGTGAAAATTCGCCGGACCATGGTTGAGTGTAAAGCTCATCGTCTGTCACGGTAAAAAAGTAGTTGAGCTCAGTATCGGACAGGCGAGTGAACCTTTCTTCAATTTCGGTATTTGGAGTGATCAGCATTGGTGTGCCAAAGCCCGATCGAATGGGGTGGTCTTCACGAAAATTTGAAGTTTCCACCACCAGAGTATCACCCTCCCAATATCCCGTTGAGTAACCTTCGTGAGAAGCTGGTGCTTGTTGGTTTCTTTGGCTATTAAGATGAATGATTCGAATGCCTACCGGGCCCTCGGTGTACAAAAACAATTGATCTCTGGTTTGTACAATCTGATAAGGATTAATTATCGGTATAACCTGGATGGGAGGGAATCCAAATGATTGGAGACAACGTTCCATCAATCCTCGTTGTTCCGGGTGATCAAACTCTGTCAAATAGCGAGTTGCTGTGTATCCAACCTGCTGCAACGCTGAATCTTTATAGGGTAGCTTGCCATGTTCAGGATTGACAATAATGGAAGTACGATACTCCCCTGCCACCAGGGCTAGCTGGTTGACGCCATCATATTCAAACTGGGGGTCTTCATTGTGGGGTATAACAGCGAGCAAATCGGCAGCAATAGTATGCGCCTCGCTTTCAGTTACAGCCAAACTCTCGACACCATCCGGTCTTTCCATCATCGTGGCGAAATGAGTGGCCCAAACCCCTTCTAAATCGGGTTGTCCATGTGGCGTTCGAGGAGCTTCATACGGTGATTCTTGCTGTGCAAGAAGAGGAGCATTGCATGAAATTATAAACAGGCAGATCGATAGGTTACGCACATACATTGGAAGGCCTCCAATTATTGATGAATCCGCTTTCGGTCAAAAGCCGACGCTTCGAAACACATAACGCCCTTAATAATAGACGCAGCCTGAATTCCGCTAGAATAATTTTAGGAGGAAATCGATGGCGTTTGTATATTGATTTTGTTGGTTTCATGGCGCAGCTATCGCCTGAGCCGAGTTAACTTAACAGTACCCTCAATATCAATTAATTGGGCAATCTACTCGTAAGTAGATTTTCCATGTATAACGACCGCAAAATTTGGTTACAATTTCTTATTAGGCTTTTCCCTTTTTTCACCACTGTCTGCTCAATATCCGGCGACTTATTTTCTGCTTCCACGCTAACTTTGAGTCGCAGTAAGGACAGTACACTCGCTGCGCCGGTCCTGCGGTGTCCTGTCATTCGCTCAGAATTCTTCGATCAGATCCGCCCTGAACGTAACCCCGAGGCCCGGGCCCTGAGGCACTTTAATGGAGCCGTCCTTTTCTAAGACGGGCGGGTTCTCGAATACCTGCCAGCCCTCGAAGATATCCGCGTGCGGCGGTTCGTGGATGAACTCTGTTATCGGGGCGTTTGGCATGGATGCGATAAGGTGGATTCCGCAGATATTGACTAATCGCCGTTCAAACGGCGCCGAGTGCGGCGAGACTTGTCTGTTGTACGCCGCCGCGAGGGTCCCGACAGTACGGGACATTAGGGGCCCTATATCGCCTATCTCCGGCATGAGGACGTCGAAACATCCCTGCTCAAGAAGCCATCTGAACTCATGGATGCCCCAGTTTGACTCGCCGCCTGCCATCGGCATAGCGACGAGCCGGTTGAGCTCCGCCAACCGCTCGTAGTCGTAGCGGGGCAGCGGCTCCTCGAACCAATATACATTGAGTCGCTGGTACTCCATCGCCGTGTCATAGGCACGCTTAAAGTTCCAGAGCGTCGGATCCTCGCCCAAGGCGTCTGCGTTGCCGGGCGCTTTGTTACCGTCGCAAAGGATGTGGAAATCATCGCCCACTGCTTCCCGAACCAACTCCACGACGCGCACGTCTTCCTCTAGAGTCCTGAACCCCGAGCGCAGTTTGATAGCGCGCCAGCCGTCCTCTTTGAGCCCGATGGCGATTTCTACCCGGTCTTCTACAGTGCCGATGCCCCACATGGCCGCATATGGCAGGACTCGGTCGCGCGAACCGCCCCAGAGTTTGTAGAGCGGTAAATCCGTTGCTTTACCCAGCAGATCCCAAAGCGCGATCTCTACCGAGGCGCCCCATCTGCGCTGCGGGCGGTACAGCGCCGCTGCATGCTGATTGATCTCGAAAGGGTCTTTGCCAACGAGCAGTTGTTTCACATACTCGATGTTCTCTGGAGGGATCCCGGGGCCGATGCCCACTAGACCTTGATCCGTGTGCACTTCAGTCACGGTGAAATTGCCAATCTGAACGTGTAGCCCTCCACGGGGGGTATCGACGCGTCGGGCAAGGATGCCCTTGTCTTCGATCAGCCTGATCTTGATCAAACGGACATCAGTGATCTTTAGGCGCGCCGCCTGCGCCGCCTTCGCAGCCTGCGGCAGCATCAATGGCATCGTCACAAGGCCGGGCAATTTGGTTAAGAAATCTCGTCTCAGCATTGTAACTTCCTGTCTGTAGTCAAATTAGTAGAATTACCATATGATTTTCATTGCTTCTTTTCAACTACAACTGAAATCCGTCCATTACTTACCGACTGATCTTGTACCACTTTCGTGGACACTCTATGCACGCAGCTTTTCATAGCTTTCAGGTGATTGGTAGCCCAAAGAGAACCGGCGGGGCGATGAACACTGCCAAAAAAAATTGTAGTTGAACGTGTATTTTCACTAATGTTCATTTAGGAACATAACAATCAAATCAAGGAGATGCGCTACGCGCATCTCCTTGGTTTGATTGTTATGTATCGTCATCTCAAAATCCTCCGGGTACAGCACTTCCTAACGCACAGTCTGATACCCGACCGCTTTCCAGTACTGAATCTCCGATAGCAAACAGGTCTGCGGAGCGTCCGTTACTGTAGTCTTTCATCCGCTGATAGAATTCTCGGCCATATTCGTAGTTAAACATTGTTTGAAACACCGGCACGAAACTATTCTCAATATCGAACCCTAGGCCGGACACACTTTCAATATCTCTGTACATCAAGGCAGCACTTAGTCGACTTTGAAATATTTGAGCGAGCACAATCCTGTCTTCAGTTGTTAGCTCATCCGGTTTAAGGCACGCCTTTGCCAAAACCAATTCTGGAGATTCACCTATAAGATTGCTTGTCAATTCAGTACGTAAAGCAAATCCTTCACTTGTAAGTTGCAAGCGAGCTAGTGTCTGATTTTGTTGTAGCTCCCAAAAGACCAGTAATATTCCCATAAGAATAGCCAAATTCGATGCAATTGTTAGCCAATCTTTCCAACTTGATTTCATATTAGTAACTTTTGGTTCTCACTTGCATTGATTAGACACATAACGCCCCTATTAATGGGCTCGGCGCAAGCCGAGTCCTCTATTGAATTTATTGTTATGTGCGTTTTTGATATGTCTCGCTTCAATTACGAGAAAAGATGCGATAACTAAATCAAATGACACACAAGCGACTGCATACCAAAAAGGGACTATATGAGTTCCCGGCCCCAATAAATGCAGAGCCACATCCCATATAGGATGTAAAAGCCACCCAGCGGAAAGCCAAACGATTGTGTGTCTGACGGCCAACATGTAAAACAAGCCATAAATAGCCACGCCAAGTATCTCGACGAAAAGCCACTCAGTGGTGCCCCAAGCGAGAGCAAAACCGATATAAATCAGAGCGGCGACAAGCAAGCTCACCCCAAATATGTGAGGCCATAATGTTTTATTGATTCGCTTCGCAATAAGCAGAAGCGGCAATGTGAGAATCGCTCCCAGAGCTAGCCAGACAATTACCACGAAATTCTCCGTTTATCGCGTTAGCACATAACGCTTTGAATAATAGGGGTGTGTAGCGCCTCCTATTTGATTTGATTGTTATGTGCCCTGAGGCTACCAGTTTTTCGATTTGGAGCGTGCCTGCTCAAATAGTTAATTGGCGTTGCCCTAATTTTTACTATAGGCAAACTGTTCTCCAGACTTTATCCATTCTTGAAGGAGCGACATTCCAGGAAAGTACTCTCCTGGTGAGAACCCGTTAGAAATAGCAATTGGGAGGAGCACTAATAGAATTAGAGAAAATGCTGAAATAGCATAAAACACGAGATCTTTGTTTTTCATTATTATTAGCCCCAAAGTTTCTGTGAAAATTTAGGTATGACCATTCTGCCTGTGTTTGAATACGAACTAAATAGTGTTTCTCCTAATTATTGATCATCAAGACCATGTTCTTTTGGACAGTGCTAGAAAGGTGTTGTCTACATAACGCCCTGAATAACAGGGGCACGTAGTGCCTCCTTTTAGATTTGATTGTTATGTATCGGCATTACTGTTCGACTAGCCTGTCTTCCATAAACTTCACAAAACCTGGTTTAAGAAACGCCCTTTGTCTTTCCCAGCTCGCCCGCACATCGCCTTTCCTTAATGAGTTGCTAAATAACGCAACAGGTAAGTCGCTTGAATCAAGTTCCTCCCATGACCATTGCCATGATATGAAGTTGCCCGTCCAGTAGGCGTCTAGTATTTGTGATTCATCTGCGGATAGTTCTTCTTCAGAATTTCTCTTTCTCAGCGCGGTTGCTAGATGCAGATTTTCAACTACTAAATCAGGCCCAGCAAGGGCAAGCAAAACACGATTGTATCTTTCCTCAGATTGCATCAAAGAATTTGTCTGGTTGATTTCAACTATCAAGAAGATAATCCCAACTAGGACTCCTAGATTGGCTATTACTGAAATCCAGTGACCAATTTTTTCTGTATTCATTTTAGATAAATAATTCCTAGACCTCTAATGCGATCTTAAAAAGAAGCTAAACACATAACGCCCTTAATAATAGGCGAGCAGCGCGCGCGTCCTTTTTGATTTGATTGTTATGTGCCTGCAGCACAATGAGCCCACGGTTCTTTTAAATTAACCCATTAGATATTTTTGAAGCGCTTTAGGTATAACATCTCTACGAGTCAAATAAATATATGTAAGGATGATAAAGAATACAAATGCTGGAATTGCCGCAGTAATAGGATCATGCAGAGTATGAGATAAAATAGCGCCAATCATAATAATTGAAAGGCCAAAGCTAGACATTCCGGTTAGCGCAGGAATTACTAGTAGAGCGCCTCCAATGATTTCTATGACTCCAATTGTAATGCGAAACCAATCGGGAAGACCAAATGCATAAAATGATTGGACCATGGCTTCTTGGCCTGTAGCTTTTGCATATCCGGCACCTAAAAATGCAATTGCCAACAAGATGGTCAATGCCCAGGTAATATAGTTTCTAGTTTTGCTCATTTTACCTTCCAGTAACATCGCTAAGCTTTACTTAGACTGTTCTATCCAAATTCATTGTGCGCATAACGCCCTTAATAAGGCGTGCCGCTTGCGGCATCGCTTTTGATTTGATTGTTATGTGCTAAAGCCCAAATGTCAGGAGATTCGTAAGAATACACATAGAGTTCCTGAAGAGCAGGCATTAGAACTATAGCTGCACCGCATAATAAACTGGCTGGAAAATATACGCCGGTAAACCCAAGATAGAAACCAAACAGTGCCATAGCTACGCTACCAATTCCCAGAATAAGAAATAGCGATTTCCACATCCAAACTTTCCCGAGATGCAACTCTTTCGATTTGGCAACCAACGCCAGGACTATTATGACTGCAACCAGAGCCGCGGCGTACCTTGATGAGAAGCCTCCAGTGTCACTAATTAGTTTCCTAATCATTTGACCAAACCCTAAAAGCAACAAAAGTAGGGAATATAGCTGCCAATACCATTTCATTAGAATTCACCTATGCACATAACGCCCTTAATAATAGGAGCGCGTAGCGCTTCCTTTTTGATTTGATGGCTATGTGTTGGCATATCTAGAATCATATTGACCTCGCCACCCGGAATCCCAAATCTTCAATTTGGAAAGTTGGGTGACTTCGACGACGGTTAGTAGCGAGGCAACCACGCTTTGCATCACACCATCCGCCGCCACGAAAAATCCTATACGGGCCATAGGTTTCTGCATCATATACATCCCAGCACCATTCCCAAACGTTGCCCAGCATATCGTAAATGCCCCATTTGTTAGGAAACTTACCACCTACATCATGTGTTTCACCACCTGAATTGTCTTCATACCAGGCGATATTTTCAATTTCTCCATAGCGTGGTTTGTTGTCGCCTGCTTTGCATGCATATTCCCACTCAGCGTCTGTGAGAAGCCTATATCCGTTTGCAGTTGGGTCACATTCCACAACAGCAGTATCCTCAGTTACTAAGTAATAGCTAGTGTAACCGGCCAAGTGAGAAAGCTGATTGCAAAAATGCACAGCTTCATGCCATGAAACACTCTCAACTGGTTTCCTGTTTCCTTTAAAGATCGATGGTTGTGCTTTCGCAGCATATTGATATATGTCTTGTGTGACTAGATATTTACACACTGAAAATGAGGCAATTGATGCTGCCCATTCCTTATTGATCCTGTCGTCTCTAAGATGAATGGAGCCTTTAGGTATAGCTAACATGGATTCTTCGATATTTTTCAATAAGTCCATTTGACTAAAGAGCTCTCATCTACAATACCTTCAGTGTTCGAAACACATAACGCTTTGAATAATAGGGGCACGTAGCGCCTCCTTGTTGATTTAATTGTTATGTTCTGGCCGGCTCATAAATTTGCTTTCCAGCTTGTCGTAATTCACTAAGTAATTAGAGTTATAAACCATGATGCGAAACCTTGCCATCCATCAGTAGTGGCGACGCTGTCTCGAAAAGGCACTATTGCTAGGGTCACCAGCCCGATTACATACGCTGGATGTACTTCTTTTTTCCGATAATAGTCATAAATCATTGCTAGATAGATCGGAGATAACCAAACAGATACAAGCCCTATATAGTTTGAAGGTATAAATGACATTCTAGCTACAGCGGCTATCGTTAGCATCACAGTGGCTACCAACATCAGTCGTTTATGGATTTCTGGTTTATGTCTGTATGCGATTGCGGCGGCAAAAAAGATTGGAAAGACTATCATGTCAGACAATGGGGCAATCAGGAATGCTCTCGCAAACTCTTCCTGACCATCATTGAAATGGAAAGCAACCCGATTTACTGTAGTTGCTAAGCCAACTATTATCAAAAATATTGCGTAACCTATTCCGAATTTTCCCAATTTACGGTGTAAGTCAACGCGACCAAATGCAGGCAATAGTGCTTGTACAGTAAACAGGGCTAACCAGCCAACAAAAACTGTTGCATGAAAATGGAGAATAAAAGGAGTTACGAGTCCTTCAATCATTGCGCCGATGTATGCCGGTCCGAATCCAGCTGAAACTATTAGTACTACTAAGGCGCATGTGGCGGCATAAAAAGTAGCTTTTTTGGAATCTATCGGTTTTCCTGCAGAAGTATTCATGATGGATCCTTATGAATATGTATTCTTATTCTTTTTCTGGAGTCCAATGCTACAAAGCACATAACGCCCTGAATAATAGGGGCGCGTAGCGCCTCCTTGTTGATTTGATTGTTATGTGTCGGATGCACATATGCCGCAGCTTCTAATTTGAGACTTCGTTTTCCATAAACGTTACAAAGTCCGACCTTAATGTAAGCCTCAACTCAGGCCAGTCTCGTTCAAGGTCGAAATTTCGCCAAAGCGCACGGAATGCTTCAACAGGTAATTCTGTCCCGCCTAACATTTCTGTCTTCGATTGCTCCCATTCCCACTGCCATGTGAAGATATTGCCTAAAAGGATACCGAATCTTCGATCTTTTTCTATATCACTGAGGTCTTGGTTGCCTTTAACATACAGTAGATTTGAAACTTCTTCGCTTCCGTTAATGAACTGAGTCCAATCTTTTTGATTCTGAAGCATTGAGTATCGAGACTCTTGAACTAATAATTCATTATTCTGTTGAAGTTCATATGCTAAGAAAACTACTCCAGCTATTACGCCGAAATTCGCCACCAAAGTAAGCCAATGTGTGAATTTTTCAATATCCATTTAGTAATCTTATCTACCTTTACAGTTTCTCTATAGTCCTACGAGACACATAACGCTTTTAATAAAGAGTTCGCGCAGCGAATCTCCTTGATTTTATTGTTATGTTCCGGACGAATCATCATTTGTTTCAAGCTTGTCAATTTCTTCCCATGCGCGAGTATAAATAGGCCACTGACCTGGTCGTATTCCTGAAGATTCTAGTATTCTTTTTGAAAATGGTGCCAGGCCGGGGTAAGTTCTGAACCAGTATGTGACAGCGTTCAAATAGATCTCCATCACATGATCTGGCAGTAAACCTGAGTCGTGCGCTGAACCCGTTACACCCCAACTAAGTTGTAATGTAGCTGCGAGGCTTTCAGCTTGCTCGTTTTCTACATCAGATAATTCGCAGTGCCTGTCACGTAACTTAAGCTTTAACTCTGCGATATGGGGTGTCTCAAGATGTGACTGATGTATAGCGGTGTTGATTTCGGAAAGACTGGTTCGAGCTTCTCTCACGGCTAGTCTATTCGATTGCCTGATTTGAATAGCTAGATACGCTAAAGACAAAACAACGGCAATTGCTCCAAGTATCTCCCCGACAGCTCCGATAGCTTCCCAATTCATTCTTAATCTCTCAATTTATAGATTTACACACGACGCTGAAAGTATTGAGGAACATAACATTTGTATATGGAGCATGCGCGTTTCGCCTTTTCATTCCCCCGAGTCTAGCTCGTAATTAACTGAATTAAAACAGGTATTCCAGAAGGGTTCTCGCTTTACCGAATCTGATATGGGTATGCTCGTTTCACGCTTCTCGCCACTCGGTTTCTTTTGATCCGTGCTATTAGGCCTTTGATAATTCGTTATTTTAGGTATTCCTAAATTCACATGTGAGACTCCGTCAGGAATAAACGAGAATAATTGTGCTTTTTGTGCGTTTTTCCACTACAAATTGGTTCATCTAACCAAATTTGGAGGGGTTTATTGTGAGCGCATTTATTGAGTCGATCCGGGGCAATATGAGATTGCGGGGATATAGTTTAGCGACGGAGAAAACCTATCTACTATGGATCAAGCGGTTTATTCACTTCTGCGATTTGCAGCATCCCGAGACTGTTGACGTTAGTAAGATAGAAGAGTATCTGACCTATCTAGCCACCGAACGGTATGTGAGTGTCAATACTCAGAAGGTAGTCCTTAACTCACTCGTTTACCTTTTTGAGAAATATCTAAAACGCAAGGTGGGTAATCTGGGTTTTAAACTTGCTAGTAAGCAGCGGCATCTACCAACAGTCTTATCTAAGACGGAGATACAACTTATTCTGCGTCAGTTTGCTGATAGAAACAAATTAGTCATTGAGCTGCTATATGGGAGTGGACTACGGGTGGAAGAATGTTTGAGTATCAGGTTACAAGACATAAACTTCGATCGTGCTTCAATTGTAGTACGCAATGGCAAGGGGCGTAAAGATAGGCAAACACTTCTTGGCTTATCTTCTATCGCTGGGCTTGAGATACAGATGCAATATGCTATGGCTATCCACAAAAAAGATGCCGCTCTTGGTATTTCAGCTGCTATGAGCCCAGCATTACAAAGAAAGTACCCTAGCGCCTACAGTCTACCAGCGTGGGCGTTTCTGTTTCCTTCACCGAGACATTGTGCACATCCGTACACTGGCGAACTTTGTAGGTACCATCTACATCCTTCGCTAGTGCGGAAGTTTTTAGGTATTGCGACAATAGCAGCTGGCATTACTACCAAACGGGTGACCTGTCATACTTTTCATCACTCATTTGCTACACACATGTTGGCCGCCGAGTCCGATATCAGGACTGTTCAGGAATTGCTGGGTCACAATGATGTAAAGACAACGCAGATTTACACACACGTGCTCGGAAGACACTACTCGGGGGCATCAAGCCCTCTGGATGACCTTAATTGACTGCATCAATTTCCCTTTTTGAACGGGAGTAAAGACGAGGCTTCTGCCTTGTATTTCTCGATGTGCGCCCGCTCTTCATCCAAAAAGTTGTTTATCGCTTGAGCAAATCCCTCGTTGGCAATCCAGTGATTTGAATAGGTTATTATCGGTTCGAAGCCGCGTTGAATCTTATGCTCGCCCTGGGCACCCGAATCGAAACTCTTCAGCTTGTGCTGGATACAATATTCTTGGCCTTGGTAGTAACAGGTCTCAAAATGCAGGAACTGATAGTCTCGCGCGCTACCCCAGTATCTTCCGAAAATCTTCTCGGAATTCTTGAAGAAAAGCGCTGCTGCGATCATCTCCTCTCCATCGAGAGCCGCAACCATGAAGAGCTGCTCTGGCATATGCCGTCCGATCTCAGCGAAGAACTCCTGGCTCAGATAGCCTTGCATTCCACGCATCATGTAGGTGCTTTGATAGAAACGATAGAATGTATCCCAATGCTTGGAGGTAATATCGATCCCGGCGATTGTTTCAAAGCTCGCGCCTTGCTCGGCGACCTTCTGTCGTTCCCTTCTAATATTCTTTCTCTTGCGTGAATTTAGCGTCGCTAGGAAATCGTCGAAGCTTATATAACCTCTATTGAACCAGTGAAACTGACAGGCGGTTCTAGCGGGAATACCGGCTGCCTCAAATAGTTTGTTTTCTTCCTCGGTTGGAAAAAGTATATGCCAAGAAGACGCACTAATAGATTCCGCCTTCGCCTTTAGCTTCTCGTAGATCAATTGGACTATGTCTTGCCGACTTACCGATGCATCAGTGAATATTCGCGCACCGTGACTGGGGGTGAAAGGGATCGCGCTGACAAACTTGGGATAGTAGTCTAGACCGTAATTCTGGTAGGCACTCGCCCATGACCAATCGAAAACATATTCCCCGTAAGAGTTTGTTTTTCTATACAGTGGCATGATAGCAATCAGCTTTCGCTTCTTGTCGCCTTCCAATCCACTAAATACTGCTACATGATGTGGCGACCAGCCTGTTTCTTGAGTGGTGCAACCAGTCTTCTCTAGTGCCCACAAGAACTCATATCGCGTGAAGGGGTTTTCCGTGCCGGCGAGACCGTTCCACTGCTTCTCACCAATTGCAGCAATGGAATCTACGAATTTGAGATCAAGGTTGTCTAATTGCTGCATGTACGGATAGCCACTTCGAATACTGTTATGACGGGGTTCTAATATTTATCCCGCATCGATCGTTCATTGTTGTCTTCTTGCCACAAGTCCTGTCACAGGCCCTGTAAGAAGTAGCGCCACAAACGGGTGCGATAGCTTGGCAAATTGAGTAGCATAGAAAGCCTATTCCCGCACCGACAATCGTCGTCGGTAAATTTAGCAGGTAGCGAGTGGATTCACCTAATCTAATACGACGCATCGCCGAAAGCGGTTCTGCAATGCGCAAATCCGAGGCTAAAGTAGGCAGCTACGTGCTGCAGCATGCCAATGACGTGATCAAGATGCGCATTGTCGACCTCGCTGCCAATTCCGGTGTAAGCGAGCCCACCGTGATTCGGTTCTGCCGAGCCATTGGCTTCGACGGCTTCCTCTCCTTCAAGCTGCAACTTGCCCAGCAGTTGGGCCTAGGCGGTGTCTATACGCAATTCGCAGTAGATGACAAGGATACTGTAGAAGACCTCCGCAATAAGGTATTCGACACCACCGTCGGTTCTCTGTTGACGGTTAGGGACCAGCTGGATCCTGAGGTGTTGGAAACAGCCATCAATACCATCAGCAACGCGAATCGTGTTGAATTCTATGGCTTTGGCGCTTCTGGCTCCGTCGCAGCCGACGCGCAGCACAAATTCTTCCGTCTGCAGCTATCATCGGCAGCTTATACGGACCCACACATTCAGCATATGTCTGCGATATCGCTAGGCGCAGACGATGTGGTAGTAGCCATATCTCAATCTGGTCAGACCCGCGCCTTGTTGCAGAGTGTGAGCCTAGCCCGAGAAGCAGGCGCGACAGTTATTGGTGTGGCACCAGAGAACACGCCCTTGAGTGAACAATGCAGCCTTCCTATCTATGTGAACATGGAGGAGGAACACCAGGCCTTCGCACCGGTGTCTTCACGCATCGCGCATCTGGTGGTTATCGATGTATTAGCTACGGGTGTTGCTCGGCATCGCAAACCCCTGTTGAAGGATCATCTGAAGAAATTGCAAAAGAGCCAAAGAGCTCTTCGCGATATCGATTCAGATTAGAATTACTCTTCTTTATGATCCAGCTCGAACAGGCCTCGCTGTTTTAGCGTTCTACGTTTTCTTTATGCGCTTACTCGACGGTTACCGATTTAGCTAGGTTGCGAGGGTGATCGACATCGGTACCCTTGGTGATTGCGACATGATAAGACAACAGCTGCAGAGGAATCGTAAATACAATTGGCGCGAGAATGTCGGGGCAGTTGGGTACGTGAATTACCTTACAGCTCTGCTCGCTCTTATAACCGATACTCTCATCCGCAAAAACATAGAGCTTACCGCCACGCGCACTAACAGTGGATAAGTTTGCCTGCAGTTTTCCCAGAAGATCATTGTTAGGCGCAACGGCAACGACTGGCATCTGATCATCAACCAATGCGAGCGGGCCATGCTTCAGCTCACCGGCAGGATACGCTTCGGCATGGATATAAGAAATCTCTTTTAGTTTCAGTGCCCCTTCCTTGGCGATGGGGTACTGAATGCCGCGCCCCAAAAATAGGCTGTGATTCTTGTCTGAAAACTGTTTAGAAACCTTCTTTATTTCTTTGCTTAGGCCCAATGTTTCTTCGATCAGACCGGGCAATCTTGCTAAGTCTTTAACGAGTTTAGTTTCTTGTTTTACGCTCAAGCCAGTTCTTCGGCCGAGCACGATCGAAAGGACTAGTAACACGGCTAGTTGTGTCGTGAAGGCCTTGGTTGAGGCGACGCCAATTTCCTGACCCGCCATGGTCAATAGACAAAGGTCGGACTCCCGTACGAGTGAGCTTGTCGCTACATTGCAAATCGCCAAGCTAGAGATATAGGATTTTGTCTTCGCAAACCGTAACGCGGCTAAGGTGTCCGCCGTCTCGCCTGACTGAGATACCGTAACGAACAGCGTGCCCGGCTGAACGATGATGTCTCTATAGCGGTAATCGCTGGCGATATCGATCTGACAAGGTAGTTTGGCTACCGTCTCCAGCCAGTACTTCGCCACCTGACCGGCATGAAAGCTTGTACCGCAGGCGACTATCTGTACGTTCTTCACTTTATCGAAAATGGCTTTCGCTTTTAGCCCGAACGCTTCTTCGAGTACTTTTCCCTTGCTGATTCTGCCATCGAGAGTGTCTTGTAAAACTCTGGGTTGCTCATGTATTTCCTTGAGCATGAAATGCTTGTACTCGCCCTTCTCCGCGTCCGCTGCCTTGCTTCGTATGGTGGTTACCTTGCGTCTTACCTTCTTGCCATCATGCCAGATCTCATAGGACTCTCGACCCACTAGAGCAATATCACCCTCTTCGAGATACACGAACCTGTCGGTTACCTGGCCCAGTGCGAGCGGATCAGATGCTACGAAGTTCTCACCGATTCCAATTCCTATTACCAGAGGGCTTCCAGACCTGGCAACTACGATCTGATCAGGCAGATTTCGGTCGATGACGCAGAGCCCGTAGGCACCATGAAGTTTCTTAATTGTATTCTTTACCGCATCAAGAAGGCTTACTTTGCCTTTCTTTCGCCCTTGATGAATCAGATGTACGATCGTTTCAGTGTCTGTCTGGGTCTTGAATACATAGCCGGCTTTGATTAACTTAGCACGCAACGGTTCGTAGTTCTCGATGATGCCATTGTGAACGATCGCGATATCACTACCGGATGTATGTGGGTGGGCGTTAGCTACCGTAGTCTTACCATGGGTCGCCCAACGTGTGTGTGCGATACCGAGCTGACCCTTAATTTTGGCCTTGCCCGCAGCCGCCACAAGTTTGTTCACCTTACCAACTGCTTTGACGTTGATAATCTTATTGGCCGACTCACCTATGATCGCCAAGCCCGCTGAATCATAACCGCGATACTCTAATCGCTTAAGCCCTTCGAGCAATATTCCCGAGACATTTCTTTCCGCTATTGCTCCAACGATTCCACACATGGTTCAAATTCTCTTTTATTGACTTCTTAAGTACTAGACCAATTCTATTGCTTAGTTGGCCGCTTCCAGCCTGGAATGTTTCTTTGTTTCGCTCTCGCAACAGCTAGGCTGTCGGCGGGTACATCGCAGTTCACCGAAGAACCCGCCGCGACAAAAGTATTATCGGCTAGGGTGACTGGTGCAACCAATACGCTATTCGACCCTACGAAGACATTATCGCCAATAATTGTTTTGTGTTTATTAACGCCGTCGTAATTACAGAAAATCGTGCCTGCCCCAATATTTACGTTCTCACCAAGTTCGGCGTCGCCGATGTAGGCCAGATGGCTAGCCTTCGATCCTTTGCCGATAATTGCATTCTTTATTTCAACAAAGTTTCCAATCTTTGTATTCTCTTTCAGTATAGTGCCAGGTCTAATTCTAGCGTAGGGACCAACACTGGAACCTGCTCCGATTTCCGCCCCGTCGATATTCGTGCCTGTTAGTATGTTGACGTTATCGGCTATTTTACTGTCTTTGATTACAACGTTGGCGCCAATCTTAACGCCATTACCGAGACTCACGCTGCCTTCAAATATGGCGTTAATATCGATCTCCACATCACTACCCGTTTCGATATCACCACGAATATCGATGCGTGATGGATCACGTAATAGAACTCCCGCTTTAAGAAGTTGCTCGGCATTGTTCATTTGAAATTGTCTCTCTAGGCCGGCTAATTGTGCCTTATCGTTTACACCCTGTACTTCATTCTCATCATCAATAATCATTGCGGAGATGGCGCAGTCATCATCAGCTGCCGCCATCGCCACGACATCGGTCAAATAGTATTCACCTTGCGCATTGTCATTTCCCAGAGAGTTCAGCCATGTATTCAACTTCGTCGCAGGAATAACCATGATGCCAGTATTAATCTCCTTTATCTGCTTTTGTTCCTCGCTGGCATCTTTTTCTTCGACGATTGCTGTTATTTCACCCGAGTTGTCACGGACAATTCGACCAAGACCAGTTGGGTTTTCAGTGACAAGGGTAAGTATGCAAAGAGTATTTTCGTTCGCTTGTTGCACTAACTTACTCAGCGTGGAAGAGTTGGTAAGCGGTACATCGCCATACAGCACAAGCACCTGCTTTTCTGACCTTGTAGTGTCGATACTCGGCATTGCCTGCATGACAGCATGGCCAGTACCGAGCTGCCGATCCTGTAGCGCCCACTGTAATTCCTTATCTTTGCTGAACTCCTTTTTGATCTGATCCACCCCATATCCCACAACAATATGGATCTGCTCGGCGTCTAACTTGCTCGCAGCGTTGAGCACGTGGCCGAGCATGGAATCGCCGCCAATCTGATGTAATACTTTGGGAATGTGTGAATTCATTCTTGTGCCACGGCCCGCTGCAAGAATGACAATATCTAAATTCATTTTTAATCCGTTTATAGGAACCACATTAGGTGAAAACCAGTTTGGATGAGTCTTTTTGATAGAGACTTTGAGCCCAGACCAAAAGAATACCAAAAAAAAAGGCAGCTCTCGCTACCTTTTTAAGTTCTTGTCACGCTGTGTGACTGTATAACCGAAAGCTCAGCTGTTACTTCCTGATCTTACGCAGAGCCCGTAACTGGGCTGCTGCCTCGGCTAGTTGAGCGGCGGCAATCGAATATTCGAATTCCGCATTCTGATTCGCTATAGCCTTCTCGGCATCTTCCATTGCTTGCAGCGCCGCCGCCTCATCTAGATCGTCGGCTCTAAGTGCCGTATCGCTCAGCAGAGTAACCACACCACGTTGCACTTCCAGAAATCCGCCAGACACGTAGAAGACTTCTTCTTCACCGCCCTGAAGGACTAGCTTAACCGGGCCTGGAATTAACGCAGTCAGCAAGGGTGCGTGCCCAGGAGCAATACCAAGATCTCCAAGAGATCCTGCAGCAACAACCATCTCAACAAGACCAGAGAAGATACTCTTCTCCGCGCTTACGATGTCACAATGCATTGTCATAGCCATATCTAATTACTCAGTATTGCCCTTAGGGATGAAGGACAAAGGGACAGTTACTTTAAAGTTTCCGCTTTAGCGACAGCTTCTTCGATAGAACCTACCATGCTAAATGCCTGCTCAGGAAGGTGGTCGTACTCACCCGCTAAGATTCCTTTAAAGCCCGCAATCGTGTCTTTAAGAGAAACGTATTTACCTGGAGCGTTGGTGAAAACTTCCGCCACAGTAAATGGCTGAGACAGGAATTGCGAAATACGTCTCGCACGACCAACTGTCTGCTTATCTTCGTCGGACAATTCGTCCATGCCCAAGATCGCGATAATATCTTTCAATTCTTTATAACGTTGCAGAACCGTTTGCACGCCATTCGCCGTGTCGTAATGCTCGTTACCGATAACTAGTGGATCAAGCTGACGCGAAGTAGAATCCAATGGATCCACCGCCGGGTAGATACCGAGTGAAGCGATATCACGAGACAGTACAACTTTCGCATCCAAGTGAGCAAAGGTTGTTGCTGGTGACGGGTCAGTCAAGTCATCCGCAGGTACGTATACGGCTTGAATAGACGTAATAGAGCCATCTTTTGTTGATGTAATTCTTTCTTGGAGCGCACCCATTTCCTCAGCGAGTGTAGGCTGATAACCCACCGCTGAAGGCATACGGCCAAGTAGTGCTGACACTTCTGTGCCCGCGAGTGTGTAACGATAGATATTGTCGATAAACAACAGTACGTCACGGCCTTCGTCACGGAAATCTTCCGCCATGGTGAGACCGCTTAGAGCAACACGCAGTCTATTGCCAGGAGGCTCATTCATCTGACCGTAGACCATCGCTACTTTAGATTCGCCTTCCAGGTCGATTACGTTCGATTCCTGCATTTCGTGATAGAAGTCGTTTCCTTCACGAGTCCGCTCACCAACACCGGCGAACACTGACAAACCACTATGCTCTGTTGCGATGTTGTTAATGAGCTCCAACATATTTACTGTCTTGCCCACACCGGCACCACCAAATAGTCCAACCTTGCTGCCCTTTGCGAATGGACAGATCAAGTCGATTACCTTGATGCCTGTTTCCAACAATTCGTTAGAACTAGCCAGCTCTTCATAAGTAGGCGCCTTGCGGTGAATCGGCATGCGCTTCTTCTCGCCGATAGGTCCACGCTCATCGATTGGCCGGCCTAATACATTCATTATGCGGCCAAGAGTTTCAACACCAACCGGTACAGAAACAGGAGCTCCAGTATCAGAGACTTCAAGTCCACGACTCAGACCCTCTGTACTACCCAGCGCAATTGTCCTTACTACGCCATCGCCCAGCTGCTGCTGCACTTCTAGCACGATATCTGTGTTGCTGACTTCTAGTGCGTCATATATAGAAGGTACTCCATCGCGTCCAAATTCTACGTCGATTACAGCGCCAATGATTTGTACGATTCGACCGCTACTCATGTCCGGTTCCTCAATCTCTTAATTTTTTATCTAAACTTCTTGTTAATGACGCAGAATGTCAGCGCCGCTAATTCCTGTTACCTATACTGCCGCAGCTCCGCCAGCTATCTCAGACAGCTCTTGGGTAATTGCCGCTTGTCGAGCCTTGTTATAAACCAACTCTAAGTCATCAATAATATCGCCTGCGTTATCGGTTGCGCTCTTCATAGCAACCATTCGCGCGGCTTGCTCACAGGCATTGTTCTCAACTACCGCCTGAAAAACTTGTGATTCGATATATCTTAGTAACAAGCCATCAAGCAACTCTTTCGCATCAGGCTCATACAAGTAATCCCAATGATGTTGCATGTCTTCATCTTCTGAAGGAAGCAATGGTAAAAGCTGTTCGATAGTCGGCTGCTGCGTCATGGTGTTGATGAAGGTATTACTAACAACCATCAACTGATCAATTTCGTTATTGTCGAATTTCTCCAGCATCACCCGAACAGAACCGATTACATCGGCTACTTCCGGTGCATCGCCGATGCTATCAACCGCAGCAACTACATTGCCGCCGTAGTTGTTAAAGAAACGTGCGGCCTTCTTACCAATCACACAAAAGTCGATCTCGACACCGCTGTCGTTGAACTCTTTCATTGATGCAACGGCTGCTTTGAAAACATTGATATTCAAACCACCGCAAAGGCCACGGTCTGAAGAGACAATAATGTAGCCAACGCGCTTTATATCCCGTGTATCGAAATAGGCGTGTCTGTATTCCGGCGTTGCATTGGCGATGTGGCCGATCACCGAGCGGATGCGATGAGCATAGGGCTTACCAAGTGTCATGCGCTCTTGAGCTTTACGCATTTTACTTGCCGCTACCATTTCCATCGCGCCGGTGAGACTCTGAGTACTCTTAATACTCGAAATCTTGGTGCGTATTTCTTTTCCGCCAGCCATTGCTTACAGCCTCTGTATTATGTTGCCTTGCCGACTACCAAGTCTGTGTGGACTTGAACTTTTCGATTGCCGCTTTGAACTGAGCGCCGATGTCGTCGTTGTAGTCGCCGGTATCGTTGATCTGTTTGATCAGATCAGCGTGCTCGCTGTTCATGTAAGACAGCAGCGCTGCCTCGAAGTCCAATACCTTGTTCAGCTCGATGTCTATCAGATAGCCTTCGTTCGCCGCGTAAATGGAGATGCCCATCTCCGCGATCGACATTGGCGAGTACTGCTTCTGCTTCATCAATTCTGTCACTCGCTGACCGTGCTCTAGCTGTGCTCGAGTCGCATCATCGAGGTCGGAGGCGAACGCTGCGAAGGCGGCCAATTCACGATATTGGGCTAGTGCGATACGTACACCGCCGCCCAGCTTCTTAATAATCTTAGTTTGCGCAGCACCGCCCACACGCGACACCGAGACACCCGGGTTCATCGCAGGACGAATACCTGCGTTAAATAGGTCTGTTTCCAGGAATATCTGGCCATCTGTAATCGAAATTACGTTGGTTGGTACAAACGCCGAAACGTCACCAGCCTGAGTCTCGATTATTGGCAATGCCGTCAAAGAACCTGTCTTGCCTTTCACTTCGCCGTTGGTGAACTTCTCTACGTAGTTAACGTTCACTTTCGATGAGCGCTCCAAAAGACGGGAGTGTAAGTAGAAAACATCACCAGGATAGGCTTCACGGCCTGGCGGTCTTCGCAGTAACAGGGAGATCTGTCTATAGGCCCAGGCCTGCTTAGTCAGGTCATCATAGACGATCAATGCATCTTGGCCGCGGTCACGGTAGTACTCGCCCATCGTGCAGCCTGAGTAAGGCGCGATGAATTGCATAGATGCCGGATCAGATGCCGTCGCCGCTACGACGATGGTGTATTCCATGGCGCCGTGCTCTTCCAAGCGATTTACCACGTTAGCTACAGATGAGGCCTTCTGGCCTATCGCTACGTAGACACACTTAACATTCTTGCCTTTCTGGTTGATGATCGTGTCGATCGCTACCGCTGTCTTTCCTACTTCACGGTCACCAATAATAAGTTCACGCTGGCCCCTTCCGATTGGGACCATGGAATCGATTGATTTCAATCCTGTCTGTACAGGCTCATCAACCGACTTTCTTTCGATTACGCCCGGCGCTATTTTTTCAACCGCGTCGGTCATGGTTGTTTCAACCGGACCCTTACCATCGATAGGCTTGCCTAGTGCATCAACTACACGTCCTTCTAATTCGGGGCCAACCGGTACTTCCAAAATTCGCTTCGTACAGCGACAAGTTTGACCTTCGCGCAGCGAGAGATAGTCGCCTAAAACAATGGCGCCTACAGAGTCTCGCTCCAGGTTAAGCGCCATTCCGTATACGCCACCTTCGAACTCGATCATTTCACCGTACATCACATCGGCTAGGCCGTGGATACGAATAATGCCGTCAGATACGCTGACGATAGTGCCTTCGTTTTTTGACTCAACAGACACATCGAGCTTGTCGATCCGCTGCTTAATAATGTCACTGATTTCGGATGGATTCAGTTGTTGCATGCTTATTTCCTTGTTCCTGACCTGCTCAGGAATTCATTGATTCAGCTAATTTAGCTAACTTACCGCGCACCGAGCTGTCGATGACATTGTCACCCGCTCTAATGACTGCGCCGCCGATCAAGCTTTGGTCGACATTGGTTGCCAATATGATTTCACGCTTTAGGCGATCTTTGAGAGCTTGCGCTAGCTTGTTTGAAACATCTGAACTAATTTCAAAAGCTGTTGTGATCTCAACATCGACCGACATTTCCTGCTGTGCTTTCAGTGCTTCAAACAGTGAAGAAATTTCTGGCAACAAAACTAGCCGCTTGTTCTCGGCAAGTAGGCCTACAAAGTTCTTGCCCTTCTCATCGAGCTCATCGCCGCATACGCCAATGAAGGCGTCGGCAATTTGGTCCGACGACAACGAAGGAGAATTCAGTATGCTGCTCACCTCAGATTCGCCGGCCACGGCTGCAGATAGAGCGATCATGCTGGACCATTTGTCCAACGCGCTATCCTGCAGGGCTGTTTCGAACGCCGCCTTGGCATAGGGTCTTGCTAGTGTGATTAGTTCTGCCACTGTCTAGTTTCTCAAAGCTCGGAAGCTAATTTGTTCAACATGTCTTCGTTGGCGGCCTGATTGATCGAGCCTTCCAGGATCTTCTCGGCACCAGCAATTGCTATCGCGGATACCTGAGCGCGTAGAGCTTCTTTAGCTCTATTTACTTCCTGTTCGATATCAGCCTGAGCGCCAGCAATAATTCGCTTGGCCTCTTCTTTGGCTTTCTCTTTTGCTTCGTCAACAATCTGTGAGCCGCGCTTGTTAGCAAGGTCGATAATGCCAGCTGCCTCAACCTTCGCTACTTTCAGCTGATCTGTAGACTTAGCCTGCGCCAGTTCCAGATCCTTCTCAGCTCGAGCTGCTGCTTCTAGGCCGTCTGCAATTTTCTGCCGACGCTCTTCCATGATATCCATGAATAGAGGCCAGACATATTTCGCACAGAACCACCAGAAAACGAAGAACGCTACCGATTGCCCGATAATAGTTAATGTAATATCCACCGCGATCTCCCGCTATTAGATGTCTGTCTTAGCCTGCTAGCTGGCCCAGGTAAGGGTTGGCAAAGGTAAACCACATGCCGATACCAATACCAATCATAGTTACCGCATCGATAAGGCCGGCTACCAAGAACATGCTGGCCTGTAATTTAGGAGCTAGTTCAGGCTGACGGGCAGAACCTTCCAGGAATTTGCCTCCTAGAATACCGAAACCAATCGCGGTGCCGAGTGCGCCCATTCCCAGTACAAGCAGTACGCCCAATACCGTATTAGCTAATATCAATTCCATCTTTTCCTCCAGGTTTTCTATAGTTCAGATAAATCTTAATAAAATGTAATGTTATTTAGTGGTCGCCGTGTGCAGGCTCATGCGCCGCATTCAGATACACAATCGTTAGCATCATGAAGACGAATGCCTGCAGAGGTATAACTAATAGGTGAAACACTGCCCAGACAAAATGCGCTGGTAACTGATAAACACCGAGTAGCCCAGAAATGAGCAAGAACAACAACTCCCCTGCATACAGGTTTCCGAACAGTCGAAGCCCTAGCGAAACAGGCTTGGCGAATAGGGTGGGTATCTCAATAATAAGGTTAAACGGCAGCATCCATTTACCGAAGGGATGGAAGGCGAGCTCTCTTAGGAAGCCGCCAAGGCCCTTGTTCTTAACGCTGTAGTAAAGAATAAGAAAGAAGACGCTGATAGACATACCCATAGTGATGTTCGGGTCTGTCGTCGGCACGACCTTGAAGGACATATGCTCCAAACCCCACAGGCCACCTACTGCCATCGCGATTTCTGGCAACCAATCAACCGGCACGAGGTCCATCATGTTCATCAATATGATCCAGACGAAGACTGTCAAAGCCAGCGGTGCCACGTGAGGGTTCTTGTAGTTGAAGCCCGCGTTAACTTGGGATTCTACGAACTCGAAGATGCTCTCGACAAAGTTCTGGATGCCGCTTGGCACGTCTGAAGTCGCGCGCAAACCGATGTAGCGGAAAAAGAATAAGAAGGCGGCACCTATGAACAAAGACCAGCCCATGGTATCGACGTGTATCGCCATGAAGCCCATTTCGAGTGCTTCTTCAGGCGTATGGGCAAGACCCCAGTGACCATCTGGAAATTTACCGTAGGTCAAATAGGATAAATGGTGGGTAATGTATTCCTGAACAGTCTGGCCTTCTGCGCCATGTTCAGCGGCTGCGTGTGCCGCGTCTGCTAACTCTGCCATTTATATTCTCTAAGCTTATTAAAGCTTATGTTTTGTTCTGTGAAGGGCTATAACTAATGAACCCCGACATTACTACGCCTACAAAATGGATCAGTGTGAACCCAAGTATTAAGGCTAATTCGTTTAAGCTGGTAATCAGTGTGAAGCTAAGCGCAAACAGCACGACTGTCATGATGATCTTGCCAAGCTCCCCGCGAACAAAGCCCCTAACAACGTTCTGCGCATTTCTCGCCCCCTGATAGCGGTAGGCGTGTAACGCAAAATAGCTGTTTGGCAAAGCGCTTATCAGGCCACCCAATAGTACGGAGTAGGCCAAAACGGTACCTGAAATTAACAGAGAAATTACTGCTATAAAGACAGACACTGTCAGTTGCGCAATGATTACTTTATATACCGGCGGGGTCTTTAAATTAGACATTTTAGCTTAGCTTTTTCAGCTTCGCACTCCATCGGCACTTGTCACAAACACCTAAAAATCGCAGCGGTGATCACCAAAGCACGCGCATTATAGGGGCTTTATAGTGCCTAATCAACTACGCAGGATTATCAATTGATGTGAGAGAGAATGCCGTCTAATTCGTCTAATGAATTGTATTTCAATACGAGTCGACCTTTACCTTTGGCGGTGTGCTGGATCATTACCTTGGCGCCGAGCTTATCGGCTAGGTTCTCTTCGAGATTCTTGATGTCGGGATCCACCATCTTGGTGCTCGCGCTAGGGTTTGAGCCTGCCTCGGCAATCAGTCTACGGACGAGGGACTCTGTCTGGCGTACAGAGAGTCCTTTGCCAACAACTGATCTAGCGGCTTCGGATTGTTGAATATCCGGCAGTGACAGCAGGGCCCTGGCATGGCCCATTTCCAGATCCCCATGCTCCAACATTCGCCGAACATCGAGTGTTAAGCCAATCAAGCGCATGAGGTTGGTCACAGTAGCCCTGGATTTACCTACTGCATCAGCCACCTCTTGTTGGGTCAGCTCAAATTCGTCCTGTAGGCGCTTAAGCGCCATCGCCTCTTCAATAGGATTCAGGTTTTCACGCTGAATATTCTCGATCAGTGACATGGCGATTGCCGCCTCATCGCCGACTGGCTTAATAATGGCCGGGATAGAGTCCAAACCCACTATCTGTGTGGCTCTCCAGCGTCGCTCGCCGGCTATAATCTCGTATTTGTCTGATGATATGGGGCGCACAACAATTGGCTGCATCACGCCTTGGGCTCGAATGGAGGCGGCTAGCTCTTCCAGAGCCTCTTCGTGCATATCGGTTCGCGGCTGGTATTTGCCGCGCTGAATTAAATCGATAGGGATATTCTTGAGGTCGCCGTCTTTTTCAGCGACTTGAGGGGGTGTTGTGCGGTCTTTGGGCTTGCCAAGGAGGCTTGCCATGGTTTCTGTACTGCCCCTGGAGAGCAGCACGTCTAAGCCTTTGCCGAGTTTTCTCTTGTTAGTCATCTTACATTCGGGCTCAGGTAAACGGGTTTTTGTTCCCTAGGTTGAACAAAAGGTGTAATTACAGCTTAAACAGCGGCTCTGGCGATTGCTTCATCGTTGCGTCTCAAAACTTCGCCCGCCAGCGCGAGATAGGCGATTGCTCCCCGGGACTGCTTGTCATAATTTAGAACTGGCTTGCCGTGGCTAGGGGCCTCGGCTAGACGAATATTTCTCGGCACGACCGTGCGATAGACAGCATCCCCAAAATAGCTAATTAACTGGCCATTAACCTCTGAGGTCAGTTTGTTTCGCGGATCATACATGGTACGTACGATTCCTTCGATCTTTAGGTCCGGATTCAGACTATCCCGTATCGCATTAATCGTATCCATCAGCGCCGACAAGCCTTCAAGCGCATAATATTCACACTGCATCGGTATAACCACACCGTCGGCAGCGACCATCGCGTTAATCGTCAACATATTTAATGAAGGAGGACAGTCGATAACTACATAGTCATAACGGTGGCGAACTTGTTCTATAATTTGGCGGAGTCGGAGTTCACGGTTATCTTCGCTTATCAGCTCCACTTCGGCCGCGACTAGATCGCCATTTGCCGGCAGCAAATCGTATCCAGACACTTCGGGTCGCTGGACGACCTCATCAAATTCCGCTTGCTGCATTAGCACATCATAAATTGATGTTTCTAGTGAGGACTTGTCAATTCCGCTACCCATTGTGGCATTGCCTTGTGGGTCCAGATCGATCAGCAGCACATTTTTTCGAGTAAATTTTAACGACGCAGCAAGATTTACAGAAGTCGTAGTCTTGCCTACACCGCCTTTCTGATTTGCTATTGCGAGAACTCTGGCCACTGGTTTCTTCCTAACTTTTAATCTTAACTTTTAACCTAAGCTATATTTGCTTAGCTACTGCTCTTGAACATTGTATCAAAATTCTACGGATAATTCGGTCGACTATGCAGAAGTATTGAAATTGAGGCTACCCTATCTTTTTCGCATTACCTCGATTAGATGACGCTGCGATTCGCTGCCAGGCACATCTATTTTGATGCTTTTCGATAGCTCAAAACCATCTGGCAATCGGCTAATTTCGTCCTCAGGATAATGCCCCTTCATCGCCAATAATTTGCACTCGCTGGAGAATATTGGCTGCAGCATCGTCAATGCATCCGCTAGTGTAGAGAACGCTCGACACATCACCATATCAATTTGCTGGATACTTTGATAGTGCTCTATTCGACAATTTTCGATAGAGATATTGTTCAAGCCCAGCTGGACTTTTGCCTGGAACATAAACCTCGTTTTCTTGCCATTGGAGTCAATCAATACAAAGTTTTTTTCGGGATTCAAGATCGCTAGAGGAATACCTGGCAGTCCCGCTCCGGCGCCAATATCCACTATTAGGTTTCCTTCCAAGTATGGGTCCACAGAGAGGCTGTCCAGAATATGCCTCGAAACCAGCGAAGCCAATTCATTGCCACCGAGCAAGTTATATGCCGAATTCCATTTCTTGAGTAAGTCGATATAGGCCAGTAAAGAAGAAAGCATTTCCTCGTTACAATTTAGTGACAACGATGAAATCCCACGCTGCAACTCCTCTCGGATTGAATCTGTCATCAGTTCACCGTGGGGCTAACCAGTCTTGCGATTTACCGACCGGTGTTTCTTCAGATAGATTAGCAAAAGTGATATTGCTGCTGGAGTAATGCCGGGAATGCGGGAGGCCCTACCAATATTTTCTGGTTTGGCTTCGATTAATTTCTGCTTCAACTCATTTGAAAGTCCCTGCATCTGCTGGTAGTTGAAATCAGCAGGCAGCTTAGTGTTCTCTTGCTTCTTCAGGCGCTCGATGTCTTCTTCCTGTCGATCTATATAGCCCTGATACTTGATTTGTATTTCCGCCTGTTGGGTCGATTGAGCTTCAATGGCTGTCTGTACTTTCTCTGCCGCATGGTTCGGTGATACCAGGTCACCGTTATACGCCGCTAGCAGGGGACCGTGCTCTACTCTAGGCCTTGCCAGTAGGTCGGCTAGGCTGTATTCCCGGGTTAGTGGTTTTTCTAACAAGTGGTTTATGCGTTCCGCTCTTTCTGTGTTGGGCTGTACCCAAGTACTCCGTAAAAATTTTAGTTCTTCTTCTATTCGAATTTTCTTCTCGCTGTAAAATGCCCAGCGTTCATCATCAACTAAACCCAGCTTTCTCCCGTGTTCAGTAAGACGCAGGTCCGCGTTGTCTTCTCGCAGGGTTAGCCTGTATTCCGCTCGACTCGTAAACATACGATAGGGTTCGTTCGTACCAAGAGTAATTAAATCATCGATCAACACACCGATGTAGGCCTCGTCTCTTCGTGGACACCAAGACTCAAGACCTCGTGCATCCAGACCTGCATTCAATCCAGCCATGAGTCCCTGTGCGCCAGCTTCTTCGTATCCAGTTGTGCCATTGATCTGGCCAGCAAAGTAGAGCCCTTTGACGAATTTAGTTTCTAGTGAATAATGCAAGTCCCTCGGATCGAAGAAATCATATTCGATCGCGTATCCTGGGCGTGTTATGTGTGCGTTCTCAAAACCCTTAATTTCTCGAACCATTTCCAATTGCACATCGAACGGCAAGCTTGTCGAGATACCGTTTGGATAAAGCTCTTTCGTGTTCAAGCCTTCCGGCTCGACGAAGATTTGATGAGACGATTTGTCGGCAAAGCGCATCACCTTGTCTTCAATCGATGGGCAATAACGCGGCCCCGTTCCCTCTATCACTCCCGTGTACATAGGCGACCGATCCAACCCACCGCGAATTACTTCGTGACATCTTTCGTTAGTGCTAGTGATGTAACAATTAATTTGCGCGGGGTGATCTGACTCTTTCCCGAGATAAGACATTACTGGTACTGGTGTGTCGCCTTCCTGCACTTGCATCACCGAAAAGTCGACAGAGTCTGCATCGATACGCGGCGGCGTTCCTGTCTTAAGGCGATTGACCCTAAAAGGCAATTCACGCAATCGATTAGCGAGTGCTATTGCCGGCGGATCTCCAGCTCTACCACCCGAACTATTTTCCAGACCGATGTGTATTTTCCCGCCCAAGAACGTGCCGGTGGTTAGCACTACTCTCGGCGCTCTGATGAGCATTCCCATCTGTGTAATGACGCCACAGATTGCGCCGTCTTCGATAAGGAGATCGTCGACACCCTGTTGAAACAAGGAAAGGTTCTCTTGTTGTTCCAACATTCCGCGAATCGCCGCCCTGTACAGAACTCTATCAGCCTGTGCACGAGTAGCCCTGACTGCAGGCCCTTTGCTCGCATTTAAGACTCGGAATTGTATGCCGGCCAGATCCACAGCTTTCGCCATGGCTCCGCCAAGAGCGTCAATCTCTTTAACTAGATGGCTCTTACCAATGCCGCCAATCGCCGGGTTGCAGGACATCTGACCTAGGGTTTCTATGCTGTGAGTAACTAACAAGGTAGCAACACCCTGGCGAGCAGAAGCCAGGGCAGCCTCAGTACCGGCATGCCCTCCACCTACAATGATCACGTCAAATGCTTTGCTGTATTCCACGATGTTCCAGATTCTATCTAACTAGCCTATTTAAACGGGCTGGCAGTATAAAGCCTAATTCTTAAACTGATAGTTATAGTTAATTAAAATTTAACTGAAATCTTAATATGTATTTATTAGTTATATGTATATATAGAGTATTAATGTTGATGTTAATAGCTACAGGGGTTTCTGTTGATATCTAAACTAAATTTATAATTTTCAATCACTTAAAGCAATGAAAACTTGGTAGATAAGCACTGAATAGAGCAACAATAGCCTATTAGCCTTTGTGTATCGTTTGGGCTGCTTGGCAAACGAATCAATTTAGTACAAAACAATTCATCTGTTATCCCGAAAATACTTCTGCTTATACACACTTTTAAAACGGTGCATAATCACTGCTCAATAGGTTTTGCTAATCATTTTCCAACGCAAAAATTGGAGAATATTTCTCCTAACAAATCATCGCTGGTGAATTCGCCGGTTATCGCCCCAAGCTGCACTTGAGCGAAACGTAGATCTTCAGCGATTAGCTCCAACGAAGTATGCGTTGCTAATAGCTCTAATGCAGATTCAACGAGCTGTTGCGCATTACGTAAAGCAGTTAGGTGTCTCTCTCGGGCTATGAAAACCCCTTCCTCAGTAGTGTTAAAACCGATAGCCTCTTTTATATAGCTTCTAAGTAATTCGATACCGATATTTTTTTTCGCAGAGAGGCCTATGGTCGGTATGGAACAATCGAGATAGTTGATCGTAGATAGACACGGTACTTCACTGCTTAGCAGATCAATCTTATTATAGATAATAGCGGTGTTCTGCAGGTAGTCTAATTCTTTAATTGACTTATCAGTTAATAATACAAGAGGTGCTAACAGCTTTTCCACATCTTGCTCAGGTTGAGATTTATCTACTATTAGTAATAACAGATCCGCTTGTTCCATAGCCAGCTGAGCGCGTCTCAGCCCTTCTTGTTCCACTACATCGTCACTAATCCTAATGCCGGCAGTATCTATGATGTGTACTGGCAGCCCATCTATATTGATCTCTTCGGATAGTAGGTCTCTTGTGGTGCCTGGAATATCGGTGACTATCGCACTATCCAATCCTGAGAGTGAGTTTAAAAGACTAGACTTGCCCGCGTTCGGCTTCCCAGCAATAACGACATTAATCCCTTCTTTTAATAGCGCACCCTGTTTAGCCTGGGCTAGGGTTGCCTTTATCGACTCGAGAATAGCGTTTAGCGACTCTTCAACTTTATTGTCACTGACGAAATCTATGTCTTCGTCGGAGAAATCAATTGTGGCCTCTATGTGTACTCTAGCTTCTGTCAGTAGTCGCTGGAGATCTAGTATCTTATTGGAAAACTCACCCTGCAGTGTTCGGAGCGCTGACTTTGCGGCTTGTTTGGAATTTGACTCAATCAAGTCGGCTATAGCCTCTGCTTGGAGTAAGTCTATTTTGTTGTTCAGAAAAGCGCGTTCCGAGAACTCGCCTGGATTAGCGAGTCTTGCACCTAGTTGTACGGCTCGATCGAGCAACTCTCTTAATACGTAGATACCACCATGGCCTTGTAGCTCCAATACATCTTCCCCTGTGAAGGAATTTGGAGCGCTGAAGAATAGGGCAATACCCTGATCAATAGTCTGTTCGGTTGCGTCGAGGAAATTGCAGAAATGCGCATATCTAGCGGTAGGTGAAAAACCGAGGATCTGTTCACTTATAGAAAGAGAAAGAGGGCCAGATATCCTGACGATACCGACACCCGCACGCCCGGGAGCGGTCGCGATAGCGCAGACAGTATCAGTTTCTACTGTGGACATAGGCATCGGTAAACATGTTCATAGCAGAAGCTCTACAAATTGGGAGGACCTGCCATTGATTGCTTCAATCATTGAAGCAATCACCGTGATTGAGCTAAGCTTTTTTCGCTGCGTAGGCCGCGTCGATCTTTCTTGTGATGTACCACTGCTGCAGTATGCCCAATCCACCGTTTGTTAACCAATACAGTACCAACCCAGCCGGGAACCAGAGAAACAATAAGGTCATCATTACAGGCATCATCTTCATCACCTTGGCCTGCATAGGATCGGCAGGAGCGGGGCTGAGGGTGGTCTGGAAATACATCGTCGCACCCATAAGTAGAGGTAAAACAAAGAAGGGGTCACGAACAGAAAGGTCGGTCAACCAAAGCATGAAAGGGGCATGCCGCAGTTCTACACTCTCGAGAAGTACCCAGTAGAGAGAGATAAACACGGGCATTTGCACGAGCATTGGCAAGCAGCCGCCGAAGGGATTTATCTTCTCCTTCTTATAAAGGTCCATGGTGGCCTTTTGCAGTTTCATCTTGTCGTCGCCATAACTCTCTTTGAGTTGCTGCATCTTAGGCATCAGTCTTCGCATGCCAGCCATGGAGCGATACTGTGTCTCTGACAACTTATAGAACGCTGATTTAACCACGAGGGTTAACAGAATAATCGAGATACCATAGTTACCAATTATTGAATTGATTCTAGAGAGCAGCCAATAAATAGGT
Source organism: SAR86 cluster bacterium (assembly GCA_002401885.1). Lineage (GTDB taxonomy): Bacteria > Pseudomonadota > Gammaproteobacteria > Pseudomonadales > Pseudohongiellaceae > UBA9145. Next base: position 18,411 of record NVUL01000045.1, on the reverse strand, counting down.
TTAGCAATGAACCAGAGAAAACTATAGTCGATAGTCTTGTCCAGCCCAGGGGAGATGTCTCTTAGTACGTACTGGTCTTTCGGACCGGCATAGTATTGAATCGTGTGGTTACCGCTCTCGCCCGCTGCCACCTGAAATGCGCTGCTGGTAAATTCCGCATAATACTGATTGCTACCGTTCTTTCTCGTGGTGACACGGTTTAGCGAGTCTGCATCAGGCACCCACGCGGTAATAAAGTAGTGCTGGCTAAATGCTACCCAGCCGCCTGTTGTCTCCAGTGTTGAGCTACCGATGTCATCGATGTCATCGAACTCGATTTCAATATAGGGGTCATCGGCCATAGTAGTGACGAAGCCAAGATAGGTTCTACCGAAACCGCCGGCATCACTGGGGTCATCGAAGGCATCTCGTTTGATTTGGCCAAACGCGTTGGCCTGCCAGTTTTCAGAAGAGCGGTTATTGACGATGAAGCTAATATCAATAAGGTAACTGTTACGATTAAAACCATAACGTTTTATTACTTCAATCCCATCGGCAGTGGTGGTTACTAGGTCTACATTCAGGCTATCAGAAGACTCGCTCATGCTATAGCTAGTAGACGTTGCTCTGTAGATGGCACGGCCATCGCTGTCGACGCCATTCGCTCCGATGAGGCCACTCTGTGCTATATATTCGCGGCCTGGCTGGTTGTCGAGAAGAACAAAGGGGTCGTCTGCGACATCTATTTGTTTTAGATAAAGGGGCAATGCGAGATAGACGATGTCTCCACCGATGGGGTCTATGCGAATATCCAAAGTATCGGTGCGAATAGAGATTAGGTCTTCAGTGCTCGTTGTGCCGGCAGCGCTTGGGCTGCTGACAGCCGCTGTAGGTGTATCAGATGGATTACTTGTAGCTACAGGAGGCAGACCCGCTGGAATATCACTAGGCAGGTCATTGCCTGTCGCAGAACCATTTTGAGCATTGGGTATCTGTGGAATTTCAACGCGAGATGAACTGCCGTCATCGATAGTTGGAGGATAGTCTTCCTGCCACTGCAACAGCATTAAATAGGTAACAATGGCCAAAGCCGTATAGAGGGCGAATTTAGTTAAATCCATAGTGTCTACTTACTCAGTTCATTGACCCTGCGGTCCGAACTCTCGGGAACGGGGTCATGACCCCCTTCATGAAAAGGGTGGCAGCTGCAGATGCGACGAACGCCTAACCAGGATCCTCGCAGAGAGCCGTGAATTTTAATTGCATCGATGGTGTATTGGGAGCAGGTGGGGTAAAAGCGGCACTGATTGCCAATGAGCAAGCTCAAACTAGACTGATAGGCGTGAATAAGGCGAATTAGTAGTTTGTCCAACATGATAGTTCGTTACCTGTCGCCCTGGCTTTCCGCTGCAGCCCTTTTCATCTTGCCGTGTAGGTCCTGCCATAAAGAATCGATTGTTTCTTTTAACTCTTTATTGTCCAGCGTATGGGCATCTTTTCGAGCCAACACGACTAAGTCTAGCTTGTCCAATAGTTCTCTATTGTGCCGAAACGTGCTTCGTAGCTGACGCTTTATCCGATTTCGCTGCACAGCTAATGCGACGTTCTTCTTCGCGATAACCAGTCCCAACCTGGCGCTGGATCTACTATTGCAATTAGCTAGCACTAGGAAATGGCGGCAGGAGACTTTGAACTGAGCGTTGCTGAATACAGCTTTATAGTCTGCGGCGTTTAACAGCCGAGATGTTTTGGGAAAGCCGAACTCAGCCACACGTCTTGCTCTCTTCTCATTTGATTAGTTAATCATCGAACAGCAGAGAAAACAGAACTTATGCTGATAGTTTGGTGCGTCCTCTAGCACGGCGCCTCTTAATAACGAGACGGCCGCCTTTTGTTGCCATACGTGCTCTAAAACCGTGAGTTCGAGCTCGCTTCAATACACTTGGTTGGAATGTTCTTTTCATATCAATTCATCCGATTCTTCAATCACAAACCGAACAAAACGGTTCGAAAATAGGACCGCGAATTCTAGAGGTTTTAATGCCAACATGCAACGTAATACCTGCATGAATAAAGGATCGACAAAGATGATCAAGGAGAAAGTTAGAACTCTAGCCTGCGGAATATTCACTAGAACGGTCGCGTACAACTTCATCCAGAATTTAATAACAAGTTATCCACAGCTTTGTTATCAACAGCTAGTAAGAATTGCTGTGAATAGAAGTGGTTTTCCACTCTGCTTTTATCAGGAAAAACCATATAACCTACTGATTAATATGAGAAATAAATGTATTGAAGAAGCTGGTATTTAATTTGGTTGGCAGTGGATAACTCTTGCTTGAATCGATAGAATTGCCGCTTGTTTTGTAAAAAATAATAATTCATGTGGGCAAGAAAAACGTGGCTGTAACGATCTGGCAACAATGTATCGACTGCTTGAAAGCAGAATTACCCTCTCAGCAATTCAATACGTGGATAAGACCACTGCACGTGGAACTAGATTCGTCAGTTCTGCGCATCTTTGCTCCCAATCGATTTATTCTAGATTGGGTAAAAGGAAAGTTTTTACCGCGAATTGCAGAAATTGTAGCCGAGTCGGATGAGTCTTCACTGGAGATTCAACTGGAGGTATTTAGTGGCGATGCATCCCAGCGAGTTGCTGCAACGGCTCCCCAATCAGCAAAGTACAGCGAGCCTAGAGCAAGCGAGAGAGTGGGCAATGCCAATGATCAGATAAAGACACAGGCGAACACAGCGCCAGCCATAGCCCTAAATTCGAGTCGGCCGGTGGAATCGTCAAGACGCAATGTCGACATCGTTATCGAGGGCAAGCTAAGGCATAGGGGCGCCTTGAATATTGAAAATACTTTCGATAATTTTGTGGAAGGCAAGTCCAATCAGCTCGCCAGAGCAGCAGCGATACAAGTAGCCGAAAATCCCGGTTATGCCTATAACCCCCTATTTATTTATGGGGGTGTAGGGTTAGGAAAGACTCACTTAATGCATGCGATCGGTAATTATTTGGTGGCTAAAAAGCCGGATGCCAAGGTCGTTTATCTACACTCTGAGACCTTCGTTGCCACTATGGTGACGGCACTGCAATTAAATGCAATTAATGAATTTAAGCGCTTCTATCGTTCCGTAGATGCCCTGTTGATCGATGATATTCAGTTCTTCGCGGGGAAGGAGCGATCCCAGGAAGAATTCTTTCATACCTTCAATGCCTTGCTCGAAGGTGGGCAGCAGATCATATTGACCTGCGATCGCTATCACAAAGAGATCAATGGTCTAGAAGAACGATTAAAATCTAGATTTGGCTGGGGTCTCACGGTTGCTGTCGAGCCGCCAGAGTTGGAAACGAGAGCTGCAATTCTCATGAACAAAGCGGCATTATCTAACATTGAACTACCGAATGATGTTGCGATGTTCATCGCGCAACGCCTTCGGTCCAATGTTCGAGAGTTGGAAGGGGCATTGAAGCGCGTTATAGCGCATTCTAATTTCACCGGACAGAAAATTGATCTGGACCTTATCAAGGAAGCACTTCGCGATCTTTTTGCGTTGCAAGATAAGTTAGTGACGATCGACAATATTCAGCGCTCCGTTGCCGAGTACTACAAGATTAAGATGGCAGACATGCTCTCGAAACGCCGTAATCGATCAGTGGCGAGGCCTCGCCAGGTTGCTATGTGCCTTTCTAAAGAATTAACTAATCATAGCTTGCCGGAAATCGGCGATGCGTTTGGTGGTAGGGACCATACTACCGTGATGCATGCCTGCAAGCAGGTTAAGAAGCTCCGCGGTAGCTCTATAGACATACAAGAAGACTATAATAATTTGCTCAGATCACTATCGAGTTAACGCTCGAGCGGTAGTGTCTGGGTTTAGAAGACCTCAGCTTAGATAGATAAGGAAAGCAAAGAAATGCATTTTGTTATTTCACGAGAGGCTTTTTTGAAGCCCCTACAATTAGTTAGTGGTGTTGTCGAGAGACGGCAGACACTGCCGGTTCTCTCCAATGTGCTGTTGGATCTTAAAGACAGTGAGCTATCACTCACGGGAACTGACCTCGAGGTTGAATTAGTTGGTCGAGTCACTGTAGATAAGGCGCATACGGCAGGCGCCGTGACTGTTCCGGCCCGTAAACTATTGGATATTTGTAAGTCTCTTTCAGACGATGCCATTATTGAGCTGTCACTCACTGAGAATAAGGTGACCCTTAAGTCTGGGCGCAGTAGGTTTACACTTACTACCCTGCCAGCCTCGGAGTTTCCGGGAGTGGACGAGGAGCCAGATACGTTTTCTATCAGCATGGCCCAGAGTAAGTTGCGGGAATTGTTAGACAGTACGAGTTTCGCGATGGCACAGCAAGACGTGCGTTATTATCTCAATGGTATGTTGTTCGAAGTGGCGAGTGACTATCTGCGGGTAGTTGCCACTGATGGCCACCGCCTGGCCATGGAAACACTTAATATGAGCAATCCCATATCCGAGCCGCAGCAACTCATATTGCCGCGAAAGGGAATCATAGAAATGGCTCGTTTGTTAACAGATGACGCTGGGGAAATATCGCTTACCTTTGGTCAGAATCATATTCGTGCCAGTGTGACGGCATTCACCTTCACTTCGAAATTGGTAGACGGGAAATTCCCCGATTACAACCGTGTTCTACCAAAGGGTGGAAACAAGGTTATTCTTGGAAACTGCCAGGAATTGAGGCAAGCATTTTCTCGAGCATCGATACTATCCAATGAGAAATATCGCGGTGTACGCGTACTGCTATCTAACGGTGAATTGAAGATTCTTGCTAATAATCCCGAGCAAGAGGAAGCGGAGGAGATTGTGTCTGTCGAGTATGAAGGCGACTCTCTAGAGATCGGCTTCAATGTTAGCTACCTAATCGATGTTCTCTCTACACTGAAGAGTAAGCGGGCACGAATTACGCTTTCGGACCCCAATAGCAGTGCGTTGCTCGAAGCTGAAGAAGGTAGTGATGCTTTGTACGTTGTAATGCCCATGCGCTTATAGAGTCTTATGGCATATTGAGGGCGCAATTTCGGCTTGACTACTTATGAGTATTATAGAGAAGCTTTCCGTTACTGCTGTTCGCAATATCCATGACCTCGATATTGAGCCTATCCCTACTGTTAACATTCTTCACGGCGAGAATGGCTCGGGAAAAACAAGCATCCTCGAGTCTATTCATCTACTCGCCAGTGGGAGGTCTTTCCGTACTAATAAACTAGAACCGCTAATTAATAGTGACCAAGATACGGCAATAGTTTTTGCCAGGCTCAGCGATGGCAAAGAGATAGGTCTTAGTAAGTCTCGTAGGCAAAAACGGCATTTGAAGTTTCGATCGGAGAAACAGGCTAACTGGGAGAACGTTGCTCGCGAATTGCCCTGCCAGATTCTCGACTCGAACTCTTTTCTCTTGCTGGAAGGCGGTCCTAAATCAAGAAGGCAGTTTCTCGATTGGGGTGTGTTTCACGTGGAACATGGGTTTGTAGAGAATTGGCGACGCAGTAAGAAATCCATTGCAAATCGAAACCTTCTATTGAAACAACGTCCCCTAGATCTTAGACAACTCGCAGCTTGGGATTCTGAACTCTGTTTGGCGGCAGGAGAAGTACATAGAGCCAGAGAGGAATATTTCAAAGTTTTCCTCCCCTTGTTCCTAGAGCTGTATCGAAAAATGAATGGCGTCGACGTTGACACGCTTAGGATTGATTATGAGAGTGGATGGGATGTCGATAGAGATCTTGAAGATATCTTGGTGGAGAACCGGGATATTGATATCCGCTACGGTGCGACTCAGAACGGGCCACATCGGGCTGATCTCACTTTTAGAATTGGGCGTAACCGGGCCGTGGACATACTGTCTAGAGGGCAACAAAAGATGCTGGTCAGTACTATGAAGATTGCTCAGGGCTTGCTTCTGAGCCAGGCACTTGGCAGAAAGTGCATTTTTCTGGTTGACGACCTACCGTCAGAGCTTGACCGTGACAATAGGGTCGCCATTCTTTCGCAACTTGTGAGCATGGGAGGCCAAATATTCGTTACCTGTGTAGAGATTGGCGGCATCCTGGATAGCCTCTCTGGCCAGCCCAAACTGGCAACGTTCCACGTGGAACGTGGTACAATAACAGCTTGATTTTTAGCCAAATTATCCGATATTAAGGGGAAGGTAGCCGATAGTGTCTGCTAACAAAGCCCCGGAGTAGAAGTATGAGTGAAGAGCCTAGCAACGAATATAATTCCGATAGTATCAAGGTCTTAAAAGGGCTGGATGCAGTTCGGAAAAGGCCTGGGATGTATATCGGGGATACCGATGACGGAACCGGTCTTCACCATATGGTATTCGAATTAGTTGATAACTCTGTCGACGAGGCGCTGGCAGGCCATTGCGATGAAGTGCAAGTGATCATTCACATCGGTGAGACGGTTACCGTATCCGACAATGGCCGTGGAATTCCGACGGAAATGCATAATGAAGGAGTCTCTGCGGCGGAAGTGATCATGACGGTCCTACACGCAGGTGGAAAATTCGACGACAGCAGCTACAAGGTTTCCGGCGGGCTCCATGGCGTGGGCGTCTCGGTAGTAAATGCCTTGTCTGAAGAGCTAAAATTGACCATCCGGCGCGAGGGTAAGGTCCATGAACAAGACTATGTGCATGGCGTCCCTGTTGCCCCACTCGCTGTAGTCGGTGAAACCAGCGTTACTGGCACAGAATGCCACTTTAAGCCTTCTACCGATACGTTTTCGAGCATTGAGTTTCACTACGATATCTTGGCGAAGAAACTACGCGAGTTAGCGTTTCTTAACGCTGGCGTAGCTATTCGACTCACCGACGAGCGCACCGGCAAAGAAGACCTGTACAAATACGAAGGCGGACTAAAAGCCTTCGTTGACTACCTGAACAAGAATAAAGTCGCAGTAAATAAGGCATTTTACTTCAACTCCGAGCGGAAAGAAGACGGTATTACGGTCGAAGTTGCGCTGCAGTGGAATGATTCCTACCAGGAGAATATATTTCCTTATACGAACAATATTCCCCAAAGAGATGGAGGAACCCACCTCGCCGGCTTTAGGGGAGCGTTAACTCGGGTATTGAAAAGCTATATTGACAAGGAGTTGGCAGGAAGGAAGGGCAAAGAAGTTGTCACATCTGGAGACGATGCGCGAGAAGGGTTAACAGCGGTTATTTCCGTGAAGGTGCCGGATCCAAAGTTTTCTTCGCAGACGAAGGATAAGCTGGTGTCCTCTGAAGTGAAAGCCGTCGTTGAACAGGAAATGGCATCGCACTTTAATGACTATCTCTTAGAGAACCCTCAAGACGCAAAACTAATTGTTGGCAAGATGCTAGATGCGGCACGTGCGCGGGAAGCGGCGCGTAAGGCCAGGGAAATGACGCGACGAAAAGGCGCATTGGATATTGCCGGCTTACCGGGCAAACTTGCCGACTGCCAAGAAAAAGACCCCGCGCTTTCCGAGATCTATATAGTGGAGGGTGACTCAGCGGGTGGTTCTGCAAAACAAGGAAGGAACCGTAAAAACCAGGCTATTTTGCCATTGAAGGGAAAGATCCTAAACGTAGAGAAAGCGCGTTTCGACAAAATGCTGAGTTCCGTGGAAATCGGAACATTGATCAAGGCGCTAGGTTGCGGAATAGGCAACGAAGAATTTACGCCGGAAAATCTACGCTATCACAGCATTATTATTATGACGGATGCTGACGTTGATGGTTCACACATTCGAACCTTACTCCTAACGTTCTTTTTCCGGCAGATGCGTGAATTGGTCGAGCGTGGCCATATCTTTATCGCGCAACCGCCGCTCTACAAGATTCGAAAGGGCAAACAGGAACAATATCTAAAAGATGATATTGAGTTAGCCGAATACCAAACACAAATTGCTCTCGATGGAGCGAGCTTGCATGTGAATGCGGATGCGCCCGGAATTACAGATGATGCACTTGAATCTTTGGTGAAGAAATACAATAACAGCTATGCAATTATTAGCCGACTAGCGAGACTCTATCCCACCGAGATTCTGGAGGCGATGATATTCACTAGAAGCCTTGCTGAGGATGACTTGAAATCTGAAGAAAAAGTGAGGAACTGGATCGAAGAATTGTGCAGAAAATTCGCCGAAATGCACCCTGGAGTAAGTGCTAACTATACACTTGAAGCCAAAAAAGACGAAGAGAGACAACTGTTTCTCCCTGAGGCTAAGCTAAACCTCCATGGCTTGGAAAAGTCCTTCGGATTCAGCCGCGACTTCTTTCACTCTGGCGAATACCGGGCGCTTACTGATCTTGGGCAAACCCTGGAAGGCCTTATCGAAACCGGTGCCTTTGTTAAGCGCGGCGAGAAAACAGCAGAAATTTCCTCTTTCGCCGAAGCTATAGAATGGCTCACTAACGATGCCATGAAAGGGCATTACTTACAGCGCTATAAAGGGCTCGGGGAAATGAATCCAGATCAGCTCTGGGATACTACAATGAATCCGGAAACTAGAAGAATGCTACAGGTAACTATCGACGACGCGATAGGCGCCGATCAGCTTTTCAATACGTTAATGGGTGACCAGGTAGAGCCACGGCGGGAATTTATCGAAGAGAATGCGCTAGCCGCAGAAAATTTGGATATCTAGAGCCTGCTAACCTAGTAAACACACAAATCGAATTTAGTTAGTACCCAGTAAGAGTACTAGCTAAGTTCAGCTACCTTTTTGCGTATCCAGTCCTCGACATCGGCAGTAAGTTCGCTGGCGTCACGTTCACCGAGTTCCATTCTCTCCCCAATAACCACGGTAACTATCCCGGGTCTTTTGATAAATTCATGAGCTGGCCAGCAATACCCCGCATTGTGAGCTATCGGGATGATGGCTGTGTTTGCGGCAATGGCAAGCTTCGCGCCGCCACGAGAAAAACGTTTGACGCTGCCGTACTTGGAACGGCTGCCCTCGGGGAAAACGATAACCGAGTTTCCATTCTGAATTCGATCGACACCTTGTATTAGCAATGAACGACCAGCTTCTCGAGGTTTACTCCTATCGATTGCTATGGGTTTAAGAAGTCGCATAGACCAGCCCCAAAAAGGTATTTCAGTTAGCTCTTTCTTTAATATCGGAGAGACAGGGAAAACGAGTTTATAGAATAGAATCGTCTCCCAACTACTTTGATGATTGGCCAATATAATAGCTGGCGTCTTTGGTAAGTTTTCAAGGCCGTGAACTACATACCTAACACCGCAACAGAGTCGCAACCATCCCAAAACAAAGCCACACCAGGTGCTGGCAAAAATATGTCGTCCCTTAGGTGGTAGGATTGAGAATAAAAGTATGAAAAAAATGGATAGAAAAACGGTGACTGAATAGTAGCCAATATAAAAAACAAAGGATCGCATGCCCAGAAATAATCTAGTCATCATCCAATGACCCAAGAATGTGGGAAACAGCTATAGCCAAATCGTCGTAAGTGGGTACAGACACGTCATTCATTTCACAAAGGCTCTGTTCGGTAATCAAGCCCTTGCCGGTGAGGACCAAGATGGGTTTACAGTCAAATGCACGAGCAGCCTCAATATCCTTCAGGCTATCACCTACGAAATAGCAGCCCTGAAGTTCACAAGCAAACTCGTTCTCAATTTGTTCAAGGAGGCCAGTTTTTGGTTTCCTACAAGAGCAATCTTCTTCGGGGTGATGAGGGCAATAGAAGATGCCATCGATTATGCCGCCCGCCTCCTCAACCAGAGAGCACAACAAATGATGAATTTCGGATAATTGGTCTTCATCAAAAAACTTACGAGAAAGCCCCGACTGGTTAGTTGCAACCACGACTTTGAATCCAGCCGCACACAATCGTGCTATAGCAGAGATGCTACCTTCGATGGGAATGAACTCTTCTGCTGACTTTATATAGTCGTCCGAGTCTTGATTGATAACACCATCTCGATCTAGCACTATAATCTTCATGGCCGCTCGCATTGACTAAACAGAACTAAGAGGTGTGCAAGAAAGAGATATCCGCTACTTTAAGGAAAATATTACGCAGACGCTGCAACAGTGCAATGCGATTATTCTGCACAGAAATGTCATCGCACATAACAAGTACGTCATCGAAAAATCCATCTACGGAATCTTTTAGTTGAGCAAGCTCCGCAAGCCCCGATGTATAGTCGCCAGCTTCGAACAAAGGCATCGTATTCAGTTCCTTATCACGCAGCTGTTGAAAGAGTATTTTTTCAGCGTCATCTTCTAATAGTGCCTCGCTAACCTCGGTCGATAGGGAAGCGGCATCGACCTTGTCTAACAGGTTTGAGACTCGCTTATTTGCAGCGGCCAATGCTGCAGATTCCTGGAGCTGTACGAAACTAGATACAGCCTGTATTCGTTTCGCGAAATCATACGGCTTGCGTGGTTTGATCTGCATAACAGACTGGAAAACATTGCTAGGAATACCTTCGTCTGAATACCAGCTACGAAATCTTTCCAGCATGAATTCAAAAACGTTCTCGGCAGTATCGGCATCTATCTCTAATGACTCGAACCCCTTCAGAGATGCCTCTATGCAGGCCAGGAGGTCTAGATCCAATTTGTTTTCAACCATAATGCGTAATACGCCGATGGCAGAACGTCGAAGTGCGAAAGGGTCTTTAGAACCAGTTGGAGGTTGGCCGATGGCAAATAATCCTACAATCGAATCGAGCTTATCGGCAACCGCCAATATGCTACCTATGGCAGTAGACGGGAGATCGTCACCCGCATATTTAGGCATATACTGCTCGCTAATAGCCGTGGTTACTGGCTCTGGCTCACCATCATTGGCAGCATAATAAGAACCCATTAGGCCCTGCAGGTCAGCAAATTCGCCAACCATTTTCGTGACCAAGTCACATTTAGAGAGCATGGCAGCTCTCTCGCTTTGTACTTCGTTCTCGCCTGTATTTGACGCAATAAATTTGACCAGATTTGCGACCCTTAAACTGCGATCGTAGACGGTACCTAGCTTCTCTTGAAACACGACTTTTTTAAGCTGATCTAAACGACTTTCCAATGTTGCTTGTTTATCGGTCTCGTAGAAAAACTTCGCATCTGCTAGGCGAGGGCGAATTACTCTCTCATTGCCCTTTATAACCTGTGAAGGGTCATTGCTACGGATATTGCTTACGGTCACGAAATACGGCAGTAGCTCTTCTTCCTTGTTCAATAGATAGAAGCATTTCTGATGAGATTTCATCGCTAGGATCAGCGCCTCCGATGGAACCTGCAAAAATAATTCATCGAATTTACCTGTTAAGGCGACGGGATATTCAACGAGGCCTGTCACCTCGTCCAGAAGTGATTCATCAACCACGGTATTAGCATTGAGCTTCTCACCCTCGGCGAGGATCGCATTTCGAATCAGTTCTCTACGCTTAGCAAAATCGGCGATAACGTTGCCGGGTTCTAGCATAAGTGCTTCGTACTCACTTGCCTTGCTGATGTGGATCTTGTCAGGGTGGTGGAAGCGATGTCCAAAACTGTCGGCGCCTGACTCCACTCCCATAATATTAGATGGAACGACTTCTTCACCGAATAACATTACTAGCCAATGGACCGGTCGCACGAATTCATCTCTCGATGCACCCCACCGCATTCTTTTTGGTATAGGAAGCTTGGCGAGAGCCGTATTGACGATTGCAGGCAATAGTTCATTTGTCGACTTGCCAGGCAGCGTGGACGAAAAGCTAAGTTTCTCCACGCCGTCTTTCGAAGCACGGCCTAGGTCGGCAACGATCACACCACAAGACTTGGCGAATCCATCCGCCGCGCGTGTGGGTTTACCATCGGCATCGAATGCGGCCTTCACAGCTGGGCCAAATTTTTCGGTTAGTCTGTCAGCCTGTTTCGTATCCAACGCGGAGACCAAGATGGCTAATCGGCGAGGTGTAGCGAAGGACTTCACATCACCGTGAGCGAGGGACTCCTTCTTGAGGCCCTCTACTACTCCGGCCTGAAATGATTTTGACAGCTTGAGTAGTGCCTTTGGAGGCAATTCCTCTGTGCCCAATTCGACTAGAAAATCTTGTTTCGACATGACTATTTTTCCAAAAATTCCTTACGGAGCGCTTCGCTCGCCAGCGGGAAACCGAGCTGTTTGCGGCTCTCGTAATAGGCTTCCGCAACTGCGCGCGCGAGCGTCCTCACACGAAGGATGAAGCGCTGTCGCTCTGTCACCGAGATGGCATTTCTTGCATCAAGTAAATTGAAATAGTGCGAGGCCTTCAATACTTGTTCATAGGCTGGTAGTGCCAGCTGCTTGTCTATCAGAGCCTCACATTGTCGCTCGCAATCATCAAAATTACGGAAAAGAGTATCGACATCGACATGCTCAAAATTAAAGGCGGACATTTCTACTTCGTTCTGTTTAAAAACATCACCATAGGTAACTACGCCATCGGGGCCATCAGTCCATACAATGTCATAGATGCTGTCGACGCCTTGTAGGTACATAGCGATTCGCTCGATGCCGTAGGTGATTTCGCCACTCACGGGGTAACACTCCAATCCACCAACCTGCTGGAAGTAAGTGAACTGTGTTACCTCCATTCCATTCAGCCATACTTCCCAACCTAATCCCCAGGCGCCAAGAGTTGGAGATTCCCAATTGTCTTCGACGAATCGAATATCGTGTATCGACATATCGATACCGAGAGAGCGTAATGAATCAAGATAGAGTTCTTGGATGTTCTTTGGAGAGGGCTTCAGGAGCACTTGAAATTGGTAATAATGCTGCAACCTGTTGGGATTTTCGCCATAACGACCGTCAGTAGGTCGACGACAGGGTTGAACGTAAGCGGTATTCCAAGACTCGGGTCCGATGGCTCGCAAAAAAGTAGCCGGATGGAACGTCCCCGCACCGACTTCCATATCGAGAGGCTGCATGATGACGCACCCTTGATCAGCCCAAAACTGTTGCAAGGCAAAAATGAGTCCTTGAAAGGTGCTACTGTCTAAATTCTTGTTCACGCGCTGGCCGATTTGCTTGGATGGATTTGGATGGTTTGTCTCGTTAAATGACTATGAAGTCAAAGGCTTGCAATTATCCTCGATTATCCCGAACTAATCCACCAGCAGGCCAGATAAGGGGATAGCGGGCAGGATTCAGTCGATTGTTTCTACATGAGAATTATGCTTCTATTTCCAACCAATTTAATCGACCTATCTAAATGAGAAATCATTATCGCTACACTTAAATACTATTTCTTACTCTCATTCCTACTCATAACGGCGAGGCTACCAATGGGGATTATCCATGGGCTGGCCTCGATCTGGGGAGCAATGCTCTATTACCTTCCCAATAGAGCGCGAAATACGACTTTAAAGAATTTAAGAGTCTGTTTTCCTGATTTGTCTAACGAGAAAATATCTCGCCTTGCGAAAGAGAGCCTGACTAGCACAGCGAGCACAGCAATGGAGATGGGCAAGTCGTGGATGTTACCGATAGATAAGACCTATTCTCTCGTTACCCAGACCGAAGGCCTCGAAGAATTCAGGCAAGCCGCGAACGGGAGCCAGGGCATCATCCTATTGGCGCCCCATCTAAGTAATTGGGAAATATTCGGCATGTATGTGTGCCAAGACATTGTATCGACCTTTATGTATCAGCCACCTAAGCTGCCTGCACTAGATCGCCTGCTACAACGCACCCGATCTCGGGGCGGAATAAAATTGGCACCGACGGACCGAAAGGGAGTCTCTTTAGTGCTCAAGGCGCTGCAGAGAGGGGAGATGGTGGGTGTCTTGCCTGATCAAGTGCCGAATGACGAAGGAGGAGAGTTCGCCAAATTTTTCGGTGAACAGGCGTTAACGATGACGTTGGTGAGCAAGCTTGTAGCGCGCTCGAAGGCCAGGGTGTTCTGTGGCTTTGTGGTACGCCTACCGAAAGGTGGAGGGTTTAAGCTAACTATTCGAGAAGCGGATCAATCGATCTACGACGAAGATCTGCTCACATCTGTTCGTGGACTCAATAAATCAGTAGAAGGCTGTGTCCTCATGGCAGTAGAGCAGTATCAGTGGGAATATAAACGATTTCGAAGGCAGCCGGATGGGAAAAAGTTTTACTAATTTCTTAACGTTCCCAAAACATCGGGATACTCAACTCGAGAGATGTGTTTCAGCTAAGTCGTTTGCACGTAGATGATAGAGAACTGAAAATAGCTTATCTTTTCCAAAACATTGGGGATACTCAAACTGAGAGATGCGCCTCAGCTAAGCCGTTTATACGTAAATGATATAGGAGTGAGAATAGCTTATCTTTTCCAAAACATTGGAGTAAACAGCACCAACAATGTAAAAATCTCCAGCCGCCCCAATAACATTGCAAAACACAATATCCATTTTGCCGCAGCAGGAAGTTGGCCGTAAGTTACAGAAACTTCGGCGAGGCCCGGACCTAGATTGTTTATGCATGCGCCTACTGCACTGAAGGCTGTAACAATATCGAGGCCTGTAGCAAGCAATGCTAGCAGCATAACCATAAACACCATTACATAGACCGCGAAGAAACCCCAGACAGATTCCACTATCCGATCCGAGACCCGTTGCCCTCCAAGCTTGATGGGTATAACGGCGTGGGGATGAATCAATCGTTGCACCTCTCGAAAACCTTGTTTGAAGATCAACAGGATGCGAATGACTTTCATGCCGCCGCCGGTAGAGCCGGCGCAGGCGCCTATGATGGCCGCATAGAGGAGGACATAGGGTAAAAACAGAGGCCATGAATTAAAATCGGCCGTTGCGAACCCGGTAGTCGTTGCCATAGACACGACTTGAAAAACGCCCTTTATCGTGGACTCGAATAGGCTCGAATAAATATCCGAAAAATACAGCACTGCAACAGTAACAACCGAGACGGATCCGAGAATAAATGCGTAGAATTTAAATTCCGGATCGTAGAGGTAGTGACCTACCTTCCTTCTCTGCCAAGCAGTAAAGTGTAGTGCAAAATTCACGCCCGCAATAAACATGAATATGATGGCAATGATCTCTACAGCAGGGTTGTCAAAATAACCGAGGCTAAGATCATGAGTAGAGAAGCCGCCAATGGCAACAGTGGTGAAGCTATGGCTAATCGCATCGAATAGATCCATGCCAACAATCCAGTATGCGAGAGCGCAAACAACCGTCAGCGTGAGATAGATATACCAAAGCGCCTTGGCCGTTTCTGCAAGTCGAGGCACTAACTTATTGTCTTTCACTGGCCCCGGACTTTCAGCTCGGTAGAGCTGCATCCCACCAATACCAAGCATTGGCAGCAATGCCATGGCTAGCACGATGATGCCCATTCCGCCCAACCACTGAAGCTGTTGTCTATAGAATAGAATCGACTTGGGCAAATCATCGAGACCGGAAATCACTGTAGCGCCGGTGGTGGTAAGCCCGGAAAGCGATTCAAACACCGCATCGGTTATGGACAATTCTACTGCAGAGGAGAAAATAAATGGCAAGGAGCCAGCGACACCTAGTACTGCCCAAAATAGAGTCACGACTAAAAATCCGTCTCGCGTACCCAGTTCTGCGCGTGATCTAACAGTCGCCAGCCACATCAAGAAACCAATACTAAAAATAATAAGTAGAGAATTTGTAAAAACGCTGGCCATACCATCAGCATAAATATATGAGACGAGTAATGGCGGCAAATTGCCTAACGCACTAAAGAGCATTAGCAATATACCTAATATTTTTACGATGATAGAAGCGTGCATAGTTTTTTAGCTGTTAGAAAAAGCTGAAACCAACTTGGAACAGCCGTTCCACTTCAGGAATACGTTTGCGATCCACAAGAAACAAAATCACGTGATCGTCAGGTTCGACTACAGTCTTGTCATGAGCGATGAGGACTTCATCTTTGCGGACTATCGCTCCAATTGTTGTACCCGCCGGCAGGTCGATATCTTCGATAGCCCGGCCTACAACTTTCGATGAAGCTTCATCACCATGAGCGATTGCTTCCATTGCCTCGGCGGCCCCCCTGCGCAGGGAATGTACATTTACGACATCGCCGCGCCGAACGTGCGCGAGCAGCTTTCCAATCGTTGCCTGCTGTGGAGAAATGGCAATGTCGATCTCGCCGCCTTGGACGAGGTCGACGTAGGCGGGATTGTTTATAAGCGTCATAACTTTCTTCGCGCCTAGCCTTTTTGCCAAAAGGGAGGACATGATATTCGCTTCGTCGTCGTTAGTAAGCGCGAGAAACACATCGGTATCAGAAATATTCTCTTCAATCAGCAGGTCGCGCTGGGATGCTTCGCCGTTTAGCACGATAGCGTGATTTAGTGTTTCCGAAATTAATGAACACCGCTCTAGATTTCTCTCAATAATCTTAACCTGATAGCGATCTTCAACACTCTCAGCTAGGCGCATGCCGATATTGCCTCCGCCAGCAATCATTAATCTTTTATAGGGTCTGTCCATGCGTCGCAGTTCGCTCATGCAGGCGCGAATGTCTTTCTGTGCTGCCACAAAAAAAACCTCATCATCTGCCTCGATAACTGTAGAGCCTTCGGGAATAATCGGGCGGTCCTTGCGAAAGATCGCGGCCACACGAGTGTCCACCGATGGCATGTGCTGGCGTAGTAAACGAATCTCTTGGCCAACGAGCGGGCCGCCGTAGTATGCCTTCACCGCGACGAGTTGCACTTTACCATCAGCAAAATCTAGTACCTGTAATGAGCCAGGCAGGTCTAGCAAGCGCTCGATGTCGCTAGAGACAATTAGCTCAGGACTAATAACTGTGTCCACGGCGATACCGTGTTGGCCAAACAACTTATCTGTAACCAGGTAGGAGGAGGCACGAATGCGGCAGATCTTCTTTGGTGTTTGAAAAAGTGAGTAGGCTACGCGACAGGCGACCATATTAATCTCATCGCTCTCAGTGACAGCGATAATCATATCCGCATCCTGACCTCCAGCCCTCTCTAGTACATCTGGCAGTGAGGGATGTCCAGCAACGGTGCTGATATCGATATGGTCTTTGAGTTCGCGGAGTTTCTCGGTGTCTGCATCGACAACCGTAATGTCGTTGGCCTCATTCGCTAGGGTTTCGGCTAGAGCGCTGCCAACCTGGTTGGCGCCGAGGATAATTATTTTCATGCTGGCCTTACATTATTGATCGAACGTTTGAATCTAGAAATTCTACGCAGACTCTTTTCGTAACACCGCGTAGAAGAAACCATCAGGGCCTGAACTTGACCCTGGCAGGAGTTGCCTACCGAGAGCACATTCTACTCCCCAATCGGCTGCTATGGCTTCATATTTAGCGCTATCAGTAGAATCGAGAAAACGTCGAATAGTCTCTTCGTTCTCCTGCCGTAGCAGAGAACAAGTGGTATAGAGCAACAGGCCTCCAGGTTTGAGGCAAGTCCACAATTTAGTCAGCAGGCTGGATTGAATTTCTCCCAAGGATTTAATCTGTTCGGGCTTCCTCAGCAATTTGATATCCGGGTGCCGACGAATGACGCCAGTTGCTGAGCAGGGGGCATCGAGAAGAATGCGGTCGAAATGATTGCCGTCCCACCATGTCTCTAATTCACTGGCATCTGCAGCCACCAAGTTCGACTTGAGCCCGAGCCTCTCAAAATTCTCTCGTATTCGGTCGAGCTTTGACTGGCTCATATCTATAGAGGTCAAATTAGTAAGTAAGTGCTCACTTTCAAGTATGTGGCAGCTCTTACCCCCGGGGGCGGCACAGGCATCTAGGACGTGCTGAGCTGGCTCGAGTTGGAGCAGGCTAGGGACAAGCTGCGAAGCCTCATCCTGTACGCTTACTCTGCCCTCAGCGAATCCTGGTAAGTCTGTGACAGGGGCAGGATTATCTAGATACAGAGCCGAATCAGCTAAGCCACCGGCAGTAGCACCGAAGCCGGCCTCCGCCAGCGATTCAAGATATTGCTCACGGGAATTTCTCGCTAGGTTAACCCGCAAGGTCATAGGCGGGCGCTGGTTGCTGTTCTGGAATACAGATAACGCCTGCTCTGGCCATTGCCCGCTGATTTCTGACTCTAACCAACTCGGAAATGCCAGATATCCATTTGGTTGGCTGGCAGTCAACGTTTGCTCTAGCTGGTCTTTCTTGCGCTGATAGCCGCGCAAGACAGCATTCACCAAACCTTTCGCCCATGGCTTCTTGAAGATCAGGGCCGCTGAAACAGTCTCGTTAATAACGGCATATTCAGCAACCTCCAGTTCTCTCAATTGATAGAGCGCACAAATCATTAGACATTTAATGTCCAAATCCTGCTTCTTGAGTGGCTTGTTGAGCAGCTGTCCGAGTAAGGACTCCAAGGCGAAGTACCAGCGGCAGCAACCGTAGCTGCTCTCTTGAATCAGACTAAACTCTGGGTGGTCTTTGTGATTGCCGAGCAGGGTATTAAGTGAACCACG
>NVUL01000044.1 GCA_002401885.1 SAR86 cluster bacterium | reverse complement strand
CCATGGATCGACAGGTAGGCGAAATTCTCGACCAGCTGGAAGAGGATGGCTTGATGGATAGCACGATCATCTTCTGGTACAGCGATCACGGCGGCCCTCTACCACGCCAGAAAAGATTGTTATATGACTCCGGTATGCACCTGCCACTCATAATACGTTTCCCCGATCAGTATAGAGCGGGAGAAACAGATGAGCAGCTTATAAGCTTCGTTGATTTTAAATCGACTATTCTTTCACTCGCCGGTATCGAACCGCCGGACTATGTCGATGGCAGGGCATTCTTAGGCGAATTCGCAACCACGCCGGCTCGAAACTATGTCCATGGTGCAGCCGATCGTTTTGATTCCGAGTACGACATGATTCGAGCGGTTCGAGACAAACGATTCAAATATCTACGAAACTTCAATCCCGAAAAACCCTATTATTTGCCGCTTCCTTACCGTGAGCAGATGCCAGCTATGCAAGAGCTTCTGCGCCTGCGTGATGCTGGTAAATTGAACCCCGCACAAGCTCAATGGTTTAGAACATCAAAAGCGCCAGAAGAATTATTCGATGTAATCAATGACCCTTATGAGCTAAACAATATTGCGGCTGACCCTTCCTACACGGGTAAATTAGTCGAGCTCCAAATAGAGATGGATAGTTGGATGAGCTTCATTGATGATAAAGGACTAATGTCCGAAGTGGAGCTAATTGAAAGCATGTGGCCAAATGGAGTTCAACCTGTGACGCTTGCTCCTATTGCAAGCAAATCCAGTAACGATGGCCTTATATCACTTCATAGTGAAACGGAGGGAGCGAGCATTGGTTTTCAATTGCTAAGCGTAGGCGATGAAGTGGGTGTTACATGGCAGATCTATCAGAATCCCGTATCGGTAACAACAGACCAAAGACTGCTGGCAATAGCTCACCGCATCGGCTTTATTCCAAGCCCTACTATATTAGTCGATAATTGAATTGAGGACAGAGTAAGCGAGGATGATTTATAGCAATCGTTGAAAATATTACACCTTGCCCAAAACAAGGGCGTGGCTTTTGAATTGGCTGTCGATGAATTGAGTTTAAGCCATTCCGACGGACCCAATATTGATGAAGCCGCCACTATAAAAGCCCGGCTGATTCCACCGCCATCATGATAGCACCTTGCAGTTGTCGGACGGCTTCATGTCAATTTTACAATGTTGCGATCAGCTCAAACTCTTTCGCACCACTCGGAAGATGATCGCAGCAATCAGGATTTAGGACACAATACATTGCTTGAATAGCTGGAATATTCACACGCGTGTTTACAATGTTAGTATGTATTAAATTTGGCCTATCATTTATTTCAATTAATATAGAGCTCATATTTTCTCTTACCAGCATATCTATACCAAACAGACAGTATGCATTTCCTTCCTCGTGCTTTAGCAATTCCTTGAAGGATTGAAATATGCTCGCAATACTCACCCTAATATTGGTCATTGCCTCACCATAAAAAGGAGCATCGCTAAAAGGAGAAAGTTCTATATCTGTCTTTCGGTCCATATAACCAGTGTGTTCGTACTGAACCTTAGGGTCCACACTTTGCGGATCATATACAGCCCCATGCAGGACCACGATTCCGTCTTGGAAAAGATAGACATTTGCTTCATGCACTAGCACATAGACGCGCAACGTAAATTTCTTACCATCCTGTAGCAATAAATCTTGAATCGCTTCCTGAATAATGTCGCCGAACTCGAAATTTCTAGCAATTCCCTCGCGCGGTACTACACAGATTCCTTTGCCAGCGGTCCCCACAGGATCCTTTATATACCACAGGGTATCAGGCTCATCGGGTACATCTTCTTCGATAAAATAAACTCGTGGATAATTTATACCCGCATCAATCAAGGCATTCGCCATTTGAAGCTTATTGTCTATGGGAATTGTCTGCTGGCGCTTTATCAAGGTAAAACCAACACTCACATCTTGGGGCGGCCTCTTGCCCTGATATTGATCGAAGTAGAGTAAGTCTATGTGCCTATCTGCGGACCGATATTCCCGGCCACCCAAGGGCTCTAGCGCCGCCCTGAAGACTTGAGTGCCTCTATTTGAATGAAATACAAATGAAGGGAGTGAGGATTCAACGATCTCTGTCATGTATGCATTATAAGAGCAAAGTGACCAAATAGTTTAGCGCCGAATTGCTACTGTGAAATGGTCGAAAAGATTATCCTGCATCCATGTGTTACTGGTTCGACTATTAGCACTGTGAATATCCCGACAGCCGCTAGCTACTCAGACGGGCAGACCGTTTAAGCCTTTCACAATAAGCCGCAGTGCGAGAGTCAGCTTGTATTCACTGTTTGCGGCTAGCGCAATCGGCGTACCCTGAATTTTCTGCCTTTTATCTTGCCATCAGCGAGAATCGTCAATGCCAGCCTCGCTACCTGCTGCTTGACGGCGACGTAGGCAATTTTGTCAAATAGCGTAATCTTTCCAATCTGGGCGCCAGAAATTTCACCGCTTGCCGTTAGTGCGCCAAGCAAGTCCCCCGCCCTTACCTTTTCCTTGCGCCCACCGTTTACAAACAGCGTGACCATGGGCGGGTAGAGTTTGAAATTTTCTGGTTCGCTTAGCGTCGTCGTACTCACTATTTTCGCAGCCGATCCTTGGTACTCTTCAATGGCTTGCAAGTGCCGCTTGTCCGAAGCAGTGAACAGGCTCACCGCGAGCCCCTTGCTGCCCGCTCGAGCCGTGCGCCCAATACGATGAATATGCACTTCAGGGTCGCGACTAAGTTCGAAGTTAATGACGGCAGCCAACTCCTTAACATCGAGGCCGCGCGCAGCCACATCAGTGGCGATCAGTATCGAGCTACTCTTACCAGCGAACTGAGCAAGAACCTGATCACGCTCGAACTGCTCCAGATCACCGTGCAGGGCCAGCGCATGCAGATCAAGCTGACGTAATTCTCCGCCCAGTTCATGGCACTGCTGCTTGGTGTTGCAGAAAATGAGAGTCGACTCTGGCTGATAGTGCGCAAGCACATTGAAAAGAACCTGTATCCGCTCGCTTTTCTCGACCTTGAAGAAGACCTGCTCGATGTCTGGGCTGTGATGACTGTCCTCTACTCGAATTTCAATTGGGTCACGCTGTACGCTACTGCTAATTCCCACGATGCCCTCAGGGTAGGTCGCAGAGAACAGTAACGTTTGTCTAGAGGCTGGGGTCTTATCGATAATCTGTGAAATATCCTCGAGAAAGCCCATGTCCAGCATGCGATCAGCCTCGTCCAACACGAGCGTCTCTACTGCGCCTAGATGTAAAGTTTGCTTCTCGAGATGCTTCAAGATGCGCCCGGGCGTTCCTACAACTATGTGCGGATCACGCCGCAAGGAGGCCAATTGTGGACCCATCGGTTTACCGCCGCAGAGAGTGAGCAACTTGATGTTGGGAATAGCACTCGCGAGCCTGCGAATCTCTGCCGCCACCTGTTCCGCCAGCTCTCTGGTGGGGCACAGGACTAGCGCCTGGGTGCTGTATAACTGTGCGTCGAGCTTATTGAGCAGTCCGATTGCAAAGGCCGCCGTTTTACCACTGCCAGTCTTGGCCTGCGCGATCAGGTCCTTGCCGGTGAGCAGATGTGGCAGAGCCTGCGCCTGAACTGGCGTCATCGAATCGTAGGCCAGCGTCGCAATGCTCGCTAGGAGTTCGGGCCGAAGGGATAGAGCTGCAAATGGTACGACGTTCATTGGAGATGCCTGATGATCCGGGCAGCGCAGCATAGCAGATATTTATTGGCGAGATTACGAAGAATCCCAAAACACTGAGCAGGGTGAAGCTAAGCCGCCTTGAAGCTATCGCTTTAAGTGCAGCCCGAACGACAGTAATCTGTGGCAGCAGCTCGCAAATGGAATGCACAGAATACTGAAATTCTGAAATGGTGATTCGATTAACTCACAAATTGCAACACGTTTACTCTAACCCAGTGGCTATTTACCTTCATTGGAGATCACGCGGACTAGCCAATTCAGACGCCGCCCCTGCTTGGGGCGAGCTTCCACCAGCTATCATCTTGTACCAGTCTCGAAATGGTCCAGCAGTGTTTTGCCAGAATGTTCGGTACTCGTGTTGCGTCTCAGGCCCGATTCCCCAAGGTGTGTATTCATCTTTTTCAGGAATATAAAGAGTGCCAAACATCCTGTCGTAAATGCTGGTAACAGCGGCCATGTTGGTATCCCAGTGTTTTCTCAGATAGCTGTGATGCGTATGGTGCATAGCCGGGCTTTGAATCCATTTTTCCAACCATCTGGGATAGCGAAGTTGAATATGATAGTGACGAAAAGCACCGGTCAATCCGAGTAGAAATGAAAAGAATCCAACATTAAACAACGTAGCCTGCGTAATTCCACCATCGAATAGGTAGGCAAATAGGCCTGCAGCAAAGCCAAAGCTGAAAGCCGACCCAGTTGCCCAAATAGGGCCTGCGAGAAAATGTTCTCGGGACCGTGTAAGTGGTGTTAGTACTTCTGCGGAATGATGTATTTTATGAATAGCCCACAAGGCAGGTACTTTATGCATAGTGTAGTGAATCACATAAAAGATGAAGTCATAACAGAGCAAACTTACCAGGGCATAGAGCAACATCCAGACAAAATTGATTTCCAGCGCGGGTGTCTCACCAAACAAGATTTCGAGACCGGCTATTACAGACTGTTCAGTAAATGAACCCACGGTAGCAAATAGAGCAACAGCCCAGAAAGGCCGTAAGAACCGCTCCAATACCCAGAGCCAAATGTCTACGCGTGCAGACACATGGGTATAAATATCCACCGGCAGAAGGTACTGCAAAATCCCGGCTTTACGCTCGCCACCATCGGCACCTTTCGAGCCGCGTCCTTTGTAGTAGAAGAAAAGTAGAATCGCGATAAACAAGGTGATAAGAATCCTATCCCAGTGCAAATCACCCGGAATATTCGCCGCCATCGCGCTCCAAACTACGGTAGAGAATTGCTCTGCCATGTCTGTAAACGGCCCAACGATAGGCTCCGCACTTGATGTTATTGAATTTTCAGCCATCTACTTACCGTTCTGATCTTTATACGTTAACGGCACCACTAGGGTTTATTATGCCTGATTGCCATCTAGTTTGAAGTGTTCAACCATAATTCTTCTAACTACTAGTACCTGCTCTGACTCCAGCGCTTACAGCTCAGTCATTCGATATCTCACGTAGCGAACTCGATACAGCTTGCTAATTTCCTTGATCAGAATTGACATTCGCCCAGCTCTATCTTTTACAATTCTACATTGAGTTCGAGAGTAACTAATTCGAGAATATTTGTGCAAATAGCCATTGTTCTATATAAGGGCATGACCGCTCTAGATGCGATCGGCCCTTACGAAGTGTTGAATCTGATTTCGGGGGCGGAGTTAAGGTTTGTGAGTAACGAACCAGGCCCAATTATCACTGATAGTGGCGTATTAGTTTTGGGGGCTACTCACAGTTTTGCAGAAACGCCCGCGCCGGACTTAATTCTGGTGCCTGGATCTTCTGCGGACACGCCAACAAAGAGCTAATACGCTGGCTGCAAACAAGTCATGAGAGTTCACAGTTAACACTATCAGTCTGTTCAGGCGCATTAGTGCTTGCAGCGGCAGGCTTGCTCGAAGGAAAAGAAGCCACGACCCATTGGCTAGTGCAGGACGAACTGAGCAGATTTGGCGCTAAACCAAGAAAGGATCAGCGCATTGTCCGCTCGGGGAAAATTTTTACCGCGGCTGGCGTTTCGGCAGGCATTGACCTAGCACTCACAGTTATGGAGGAACTCTGCGGGCGCGAACGGGCAGAAGAGGTCCAGTTACTTATCGAGTATGACCCGCAACCGCCAGTAGATTCTGGCCATCCTAGTAAGGCGAGCAAAATTGTTCTAGAAAATGCGACAAGAGAAATGAAGGCCGCAGCTAAAAATCCTCGCAATCTGGTTTCTCTACCTTTGGTACTTTGGAGAACGGCATTACGCAAAATTCGCGATTAGGGCAGAATATCCGCATAAAAATCACCTTTGGCAATTTCTCTCCAGTCATTTGGCACTAGCCATTCGAATTTGTAATGGCTAGCAAGTACTAGCGTCGAGAGAGTTTGTGTGAACCAAGTGCTGGTAATGGGCTCACCACTAAAATCAAGAAGTGCAGTGTAATGCGAGAAATCGCTTCCCTTAGGACGGATATCTCAATCCTACGGTATTTATAATTTGGCTCTTTTATAGTTCTCTTCGGCCGCTCAATAGTGTAAAGTGCGCGCCCTTGTTGTACTTCCCTATCCGAAAGGCTGCAGTCTACCCCAAAGATTTTAAGTACTATTTCCACTCGGAGCGCTACGCTTCTGGTGGCGCACACTATTGAGTTAAGAAACACCTAGATGAATTATTTGTTGAACCTGTACGACCGCTCCAAGAAGATCAATGTCCTCATCGAAGTCCTATCTGGGATAACTGTTTCGATTGCATTAGTCCCCGAAGCCATCGCATTTGCACTAATCGCCGGCCTATCCCCACTTACTGGGCTCTATGCCGCATTCAGTATCGGCTTGATTACCTCTATTTTTGGAGGCCGGCCCGGAATGATATCTGGCGCAACGGGCGCTATTGCCGTGGTAATTGTCAGTCTGGCCCAGAGCCATGGCGTTGAATACATTTTTGCAACCGTAATATTGGCCGGCATTATTCAAATGACCGCAGGCTTTCTCAAACTGGGCAAGTTTATTCGACTAGTGCCACACTCTGTTATGTTTGGCTTCGTCAATGGACTCGCAATCGTTATCTTCTTGGCTCAAGTTGCTTCATTCAAGGTCATGGACGGCGACGGACAGCTCGATTGGATGACAGGATCGCAGCTAAACACAATGCTCGGCTTAGTCTTACTTACTATGGCAATTATCTGGGGGCTACCGCGACTCACTAAGGCGATTCCTGCTTCGCTAGTTGCCATTTTAGTAGTGACTGCAATTGTACTCGGCTTCGATGTGGACACCCGCAACGTTGGCGACATCAGCTCCATTAAGGGCGGCTTTCCGCCTTTTCATATACCTGATCTACCGATTAGCTTCGAAACATTGGGAATTATCTTCCCCTACGCATTCATCGTTGCAGGCGTTGGATTGATTGAAAGTCTGCTCACGCTAAATCTAATTGACGAAATCACTGAAACACGGGGGAAGAGCAATAAGGAAGCCGTTGCCCAGGGCATGGCTAACTTCGTAACAGGTTTTTTCTCTGGCATGGGAGGCTGTGCGATGATCGGCCAGAGCCTGATCAACATATCATCGGGTGCTCGAGCTCGCCTATCTGGAATCGTAGCCTCTGTCATGTTGCTAGTCTTCATCATGTTTGGTGCTGAATACATAGAAAGAATGCCCATCGCCGCACTGACCGGCTTAATGATCATGGTTGCTATCGGCACCTTTGAGTGGGCCAGTGTGAGAGCCATCGGTAAGATGCCCAATCGTGACAATTTGGTAGGCTTCTTGGTAGCTGCAATCACCGTGCTACTCCACAATCTGGCCTTGGCTGTATTGATCGGGGTAATCATTTCCGCGCTGGTGTTCGCTTGGGAGAACGCCAAGCGTATTCGCGCCAGAAAATACATAGATGAAGAAGGCACCAAGCACTATGAGATTTATGGCCCGCTGTTTTTTGGGTCTGCGCAGGCTTTTGCTGAGAAATTCGACGTAAAGAACGATCCAGATAGCGTGATTATCGATTTCAAGGAGAGTCGCGTAAATGACATGTCGGGAATAGAGGCGCTTAACAAGATCACCGAAAGATATTCCAAGGCTGGCAAAGAGCTACATTTACGACATCTTAGTCCGGACTGCCTGCAGCTACTCAAAAATGCGGAAACCATCATCGACGTGAACATCATCGAAGATCCCACCTACAAAGTAGCGGTTGAGATCTAAAAAGGGGATCATTGTGTCCTGGTTTCCACCTTTCGGCACAATTCCTTAGCTTGCTACAATATCCGATATCCATTCTTTTATTGGGCAACTAAATCATCAGACTAGGTATGCAAAACCTTTGTAAGCAAGGCTCGATGCCACTAGTTTCAGTGATGACTATTTCTGAATATTAATTCTGGGGATACCTCCCTGCCAACAGACCTCAGGAAAGTTTAGTTGCCAAGCATACTCTTCCCTTGTTTGGCTGCCGCCTTTGCAGCCTTCTTTTCTTTCGGGGTTAGAAGGGCCTTCTTTTTCGCTTCCTTATGGCTCTTTTTCTCTTTACCCATGATAGTTACTCCCGTCAGTACTGCATTGGCTCAACGTGCATTTAGACTTAGTTATTTGGCTCCGGCCAGTTCTACGACCTAGCTGCCGAATGACCCTCGTTAGCTAACGACGCAGTAAGTGGCATCCCGAAATTCCCAGGCTTCGCTGGCTGCGTTAGAACGGTTTGTTTTATTTGAGTAGATGAGGTTCGGAGATCATACTGCACTTTCACAATCTCACTCCCCACACTATTTAGATACGATTCCACATCGATGTTGTGAGGTTCGTGTCCCCAGTCCTCCCCCACTACAAAAATATCTGCACCTAGCTCTTTACAGCCAGAGACATATTCAAGTTCGAAGTACGGCCTTACTATATCGACACAGCTCAGGGCCTTTAGCATCTGCATTCTTTGATCGAGCGGAATAACGGGCTTATTCGGTTTATAAGAATTCACTACCAGATCAGAGGCAACACCGACAGCCACGACACTTCCTAATGTCTGGCAATGTTCTAGTAATGCAAGATGTCCTACATGCAACATATCGAAAGTGCCTACAGTATATACAATCATGTGCTATTCAATTCCTATTTTTGTACGGTTATTCGTTAACGTGCTAAACCAACTGATCGGGTTTCTATAAGAGTCGCCAAGCATAAATACCCGTTATGCTAAAGGTATAAACAGCTAGAACATAAACACTAATAGGATTCCCAGAAAATTTTGGCGTCTTGATCTGTGCAACATTCAATGAGGCGAGAATTATGCAAACGGCATAGAGAATAAGCGAAAAATTTGCCTCACTAAAAAGTCCATCGAAGAGAAATAGAAACACGAGAGCTATGCTGTTGTTATCGAGAGCTAGGCCTGTGTACTTGGAATCTGAAGAAAGACCATAGGTACTAAAATAACTCAGCCGTATTGCGCTTGCCGCAAGTACGATGAATGCTCCCACAAGGTAACTAGGTTCAAATTTACCGTAGCTCAACAGAAGGACAGCCGGTGTAACTCCATAGCTTACAATATCTATTACCACATCAAGCTGACCGCCAAAGGTTCGATCACTACCTGTTCGACCCGTCATTCTTCGAGCAATTATCCCATCTGCCCAATCGAAAGCGACAGCCCAGATCATCCCTATCATCGCCCCGTAGTAAATACCTAGAATGCTCAAGTAAATAGCTGATACCGTGCAGGCCAGACCAGCCAGAGAACATAGGTTAGGCAAGTCTCTTACATAGGAGAGAATAGTAGGCTGTATCTCTGCTGGCTTTATTTCTTGTGGTGACATGGTGATCCTAAAAATTAAGTCGTTCCGGGGCAATCAAGCACCGTCATCGACATGCTAACGCAGGCAATAATTATCAGATCGCGAGCTGCGATTTGTCTAAAAAGTGTTTGTATCTAAATTTCTAAGTGACGATTGCCCCTCGAATGGCGTCCAGAACAACCAAAAGAGGAGTTACAGCGGTACTGAGACTACGGTGATAGCAATAGAAAACTTACTACGAACAGGAGAACGGCCCCCGCTCGCCTGTAGACAAGGGGGCGTATTAGCAAGAATAGAGGCAAAAAGCCAATAAGCTCGGTATACGAAGGGACCAGAGAGGATTATACGCCTTATTGTAGTGCGCGAACAGAGCTTGTTCCATTTCCCTCTGGATTAGCCTCGAGCTCTGTCAAAGCTAAGTTGACTCTACTTATAAAGTAACCCGCGCATAGCACTGTGAGTCTGAATAGAATAGAAAATATTGTCGTTCTGTATCATGCCCACAAACACTATGTTCTGCACCGGATCAACCCAGAACCAGGAACCGGCAATGCCCCACCACCAATGTGTTCCCTCGGGGGCTCCGTTGAACGCATCCGAATCACTCACCACAGCAAAATCGACTCCGAAAACATTACCGGGGTAGATGTTGGCAATATTATCGATGCCATCAGGAAGGAGATTACTGCGCATAATCGCTATCGCGTCTTCAGACAAGATTCGCGCGCCATCCAACTCCCCCTTGTTCAAATGCATCTGCGCGAATTTCATGTAATCGCCAGCAGTTGAAGTTAACCCACCACCACCGGAGAAAAACTTTGGCTTGCTGAGAAACTGCCCAGTATCTGTTCGTGTAAGGCCACCTGCAGCTGCTTGGTTATATTGTCTTGCGAAACGATGGGCTTTAGCGGCGGGTACAAAGAAACCTGTGTCCACCATGCCCAATGGTTCGAAGATTCGCTGCTCTAGAAATACATCGAAAGTCTGACCTGATAAGACCTCAACGAGATAGCCCTGCACGTCAACGGAATAGCTGTATTCCCACTGCGAGCCTGGTTGATAGCCTAGGGGCAACTCACCGAGGCTATCAATCTGGTCCGCCAGGGAAATATCGGGTCTCATGATGCCTGCAGCAATCATGGCTTGGGCCACTGGTCCGTTCGATAGTGGCGGAACATACATGATGCCGCCGGTATGAGTCATTAACTCCTGAACCGTCATCTCATGATTAGCCGCTTCAGTTAACATGTTGCCGTCAGCATCGGATTCTGTGAAAACCTGCACATTGGCAAGTTCAGGAATGTATTTGGATACGGGATCGCTGAACTGAAACTTGCCCTCATCATGGAGAATCATCAGCGCAGTACCGGTAATCGGCTTAGTCATGGAGAAGATTCGGAAGATTGTGTCCATAGCCATAGGCACTTGGTCTTCCACGTTCTGATGACCGAAAGTCTCGCTCATCTGAAGCTCACCATCTTGGGCAATCATTAGGACCGCGCCGGATAGTCGCTCTTCATCTACTCGGGATTGCATGTCCGCCGCGATAGCATCCAGGCGCGATCCATCAATATCTGCATTGCTAAATGAAACACAAAATAGGAAAAAGAATCCGCCGAGAATTGTTGCCCAGTCTTTGTCTAATAGTCGTCGCATAATTTTTTCATCTCCCCCAAAAATAAACCTATTGAATCTGAATATCAGTACCGAAATTCAATACATCATCCAGCGTATCTAAATATACTCGCCAACCTTTGATAGCTTAGCTATCTCTATTAATCAGGGAGGCTATAAGCAATCACGTAACCGCCTGGCACTTCTCCGGTTTCAACATCGTCGTCCACTGCCGCCTCGAGTTGTAGCGCGCCACCGCCATCAGCCACGGTAACGATGACATACTGCTTGCCCGTTGTCGGGCTCACGTAACTCATTGGTGTGGCCGTCGACGATCCGGGAAGGCTGTCAGTCCAGACCTCCTCTCCAGTGAATACGTCTATCGCACGAGCTGTACTATCAACCACACCGGCGTTGAAGATCAATCCACCACCGGTGACGATTGAACCTGCGTTATAGAACATACCCATAGGCAGAGGCAATCTGCTAGGAATACCTAACGGCCCCTGCTCCTTGGCAGTACCCAGTGGTCGTCGCCATAGGAGTTCCTGCGATGCGAGATCAACTACAGCCATCTCGCCATAGGGCGGCTCAATGCAAGGTGCAAATAAGGGCGAGAGGAAGAAGAATGAATAGACTGCATAGGGGGTTCCAGACTGCGCTCCTCCAATACCGAACCCTTCATTCTCCCTAACATCTTCTCTAGGAATAAGGCGTACCACTGAAGGATTGTTCATGGTGTTGACCACCATCAAATGATTCACCTCGTCCACCGCCACACTGCCCCAATTCATTCCGCCGGCCACGCCTGGATAGTAAAGCGAACCATGGCCTGTAGTCGGCGGAGTCAGAGGGCCCTCATAGCGCATACGTTTGAATTGCAGTCTACAGGCAGCCTGATCAAACGGCGTGATGCCCCACATATCCGCTTCGGTCAAGAGCTTATCGGCGAACGAAGGCATGCCAACTGAAAAGGGCTGAGTAGGGACAGTGAAGTCTTCGGGAATATCTGTCTGTGGTGTCGGCAGTTCTGCCACCTCGGTAATTGGTTCCCCAGTGGCTCTGTCGAGCAGAAATATTTCAGCACGCTTGGTCGGTACTACAACGGCCTTACGGATAACGCCATCAATAGGAATATCCACCAGTGTAGGCTGTGCGGGCACATCATAGTCCCAGATATCGTGATGAGTTGTTTGAAAACTCCACCTAACTCGACCCGTTCGCGCATCGAGTGCAATTATGGAGCTAGCATATTTCTCCATGGCTTCACTT
This sequence comes from SAR86 cluster bacterium, assembly GCA_002401885.1. GTDB lineage: Bacteria > Pseudomonadota > Gammaproteobacteria > Pseudomonadales > Pseudohongiellaceae > UBA9145. The sequence goes on along the minus strand of NVUL01000044.1, from coordinate 63,274 downwards.
CGATGCCCACCGAAATAATCTGGAGTGGCATTGCCCGTTGGCAAATAGATAAGGCCGAGCTCTTCGTCGGCACTAGTCAGGCTCCACACATTTGGCGTACCACGCGTATAGTTTTCGCCGGGGGCCGGTAAACCAGTTCTATCTTCTCGCCCCATGTCCCAAGCCCAAACCAGTTCGCCGGTCAAAGGGTTGAATCCACGCACTACACCGGAAGGCTCGTCCGTCATTTGATTGTCCAACACCCAACCACCTAACACTAATACGTCGTTGGCTATAGTTGGCGGCGAGGTGACGAAATAGAATCCAGGTACGACTTCACCCATACCGCTAAGCAAACTGATCTCACCGTTAACGCCGAAGCCGCTGCAGGGAATTCCTGTGTTCTTATCTACCGCAATCAAACGAGCATCGGTCGTCGCGGTGAAAATGCGCTCCGCACACTCAGCGGTAGGATTTGGCTCCGGGCTGTCGTAGTAAGTAACACCGCGACAGGTATCCCAGAAACCGATCTTCGGCGATTGCAGATCGGGGTCGAATCGCCAGCGTTCTTCACCGGTGTCTGGATCTAGGGCCAAGATTATGTTCTGACCTGTGCACAAATAGAGCCCATCATCGATCTGGATGGGCGTACCTTTGAATGCGCCGGGTACTCCCGTACGAACTTCCCACGCCCTTTCCAGAGAGTCTATGTTCTCAAGATTTATCTGGTCAACCGCAGCATAGCGAGTGCCCGTTTTAGAGGAGCCATAATTGGACCAACCTCCTGTCGCATTATTTACCTGTCCAGTACCAGCAGCACTCGGTGCGCCTACCTCGTAACCCCTGCTGAAAAACAAGACGACGATGAGCAGGGCCAAGCCTCCTAACGTAGCCTGAGTTGATCGTTGCTGAAACAAAGGAGCTGGCTCGGATTGCAATAATCCTCTACGAACCCTGGGAAGGACAAACCAAAGGCCCAGCACGCTAAACATAGCGACACGCGGCATTAGTGCCCAGGCATCGAGACCCGATTCGTACAGTGCCCAGAGATAGGTAAAAAGCAGGAACGCTCCGTAGAGCTGCGCGCCTCGCACATCTCCTCGGAACAGGAAAACGGCACTGCCTAAAAGCACAACCCCCGCGAAGGCATAGTAGAGCGAACCACCAGCAGCCAATAGCAAGACTCCCATCCACAACAAGAGAGCGCCTGTGAGGCCAATAACAACGGAAAGAAAACGAGGTTTGGGGTATTGCGAAGAATTATTCAAGGCTGTCTCCTAAGGACACTATAAATAGCACGAGGTCTACGTTCCGAGTCTGGACTATCTCTTATACGTCATTCCACCGCCTACTGGGTAGCAACTATTGATTCTACCTAATTAATTGAGTGATACAATTAATGGGGCGGCAAACCAACTTGGCAATCTCTGACTCTGCTAAAGGTTAATTGACTTCTCTTACGGGGCTTCCTTCCCGCTGCAGATTTTGCCAATCCTTGGGCTCATTGATAGAGACCGTTGCGGCGGGCAGCGGATCAACACATAGGATCACATCAGCAATCTTCTCCGCAACCATGATTACCGGCGCATTGATATTGCCATTGGGTAGCGTTGGAAAAACTGAGGCATCCACTACTCTCAAATTTTTCAGGCCATGCACGCCACAGTCCTTGCCGACAACTGCAAACGGATCGCTAGCCTCTCCCATCTTGCAAGTACCCGCTGGGTGATACGCACTCTCAATATTCTGTTTGACCCAGGCATCTATTTCCGCATCACTGCTGACCTCGAGTCCTGGCTGGATCTCTTCACCGCGATACTCATCCATAGCAGGTTGCTGCATGATTTCTCGAGTTAGGCGAATACATTGCCGCCACGCTTCGATGTCTTCTTCGTGCTTGTAGTAATTGAAGAGTATGCTTGGAGCTATTGCCGCATCTGCAGACTTTATCCTCACGCGCCCTCGGCTCTTAGGCTTGTTCGGACCTACGTGTACTTGGAAGCCGTGCCCGGCGATGGAGGGCGTGCCATCATAACGCATAGCAGCAGGCAAGAAGTGGTACTGGATATCGGGCGATTTCAAACCGCTTTTCGAGCGAATAAATGCGCAAGATTCGAAATGGTTGCTTGCGCCTAGCCCATCCTTGAACAAGAGCCACCTGGCGCCTATTAGTGCTTTGCTGAATAAACCCAACTTATTGTTCAGGCTTACAGGCTGCTTGCAATGAAACTGAAAATACACTTCGAGATGGTCCTGTAGATTTTCCCCGACACCGGGAAGCCGATGGATTTCTTCTACGCCGGCCTCCTTCAAATTCTCTTCGCTGCCAATTCCAGAAAGTTGCAGCAGCATGGGCGAAGCAATAGCGCCAGCCGTCAAAATGACCTCTCTCGCTGCACGGATATATCTTGTGCCACTCTTCGTTTTCAGAAAAATACCTGTAGCGCGTTTCCCTTCAAGCTCAACACGCTGCACCAAGGCATTGGTGATAACCTTAAGATTCGATCGATGCAGAACCGGTTTCAAATAAGCCCGCGCTGTAGATTCGCGCACGCCGTCTCGCACCGTCATGTGCATCGGACCAAAACCTTCTTGATACTCTCCATTGTAGTCTTTGGTTTCAGGATATCCGGCCTCTACACCGGCATCGATAAAGGTGCGGTATAAGGGATTCATGCGCATGTCGTTACCGCCGCACACGCCGAGGGGACCGTCTCCTCCACGGTAGGTATCGCCTCCTCCAATCCAAGATTCGGCGCGCTTGAAGTAAGGAAGGCAATCTCTATAACCCCAGCCCTTCGCTCCTAAGGTCTCCCATTCTTCGAAGTCTTGGGCGTTGCCGCGCACGTAAACCATGCCATTGATTGTTGATGTGCCGCCGAGGCCTTTGCCGCGCGGACAAGTGATCTGCCTGCCATCCAGCCCAGGCTCTGGCTCAGAGTGATAGCCCCAATTGAATCTATCCATTGCCATGGGATAGGACAAAGCAGTGGGCATCTGCACGAAGATATTGCGGTCACTGCCACCAGCCTCCACCAGCAGTACGCGATTTTCAGGATTCGCTGAAACCCTGTTTGCCAATACGCAACCAGCAGAACCTGCACCCACTATTATGAAATCAAATTCGTCCATACTATTTTGCGTTACTCGTTCACTGGAATGACCAGCATCTGTCTGCGAAGAATGACCAACACCGTGATGGCAATATAGAGACCTATGACTACTAAACCGATCCACTCTATCTGCAAAGGTGTAAATTGGTAAAATAGAATAAGGCTGTATAACAAAAGCCAATTCGCGCCGATGTATTTTAATTTGCCGAGTCTATCGACCGTTAGCTGGAGATTATCGGTATACAGTCTCGTCAATGAGTCTAGGGAATTCACAACGAAAATGACGCCCACCAACACCATGAAGCCATTCATGAAACCCGAAATATCCAAACCCTGTTCATAGACCCCAAACAATACCGAAAACCATAGTGAGATTGGTATGGATGGAATCAACAAGAGCGCGAGCAGTAGTTGCCAAGTTCGCAGCCCGTCGACGAAGCGCGATACGAACTGCCCAATCATGATACTCCAGGCGAACCACCAGAACAGATAGAACGCGTGATAATCGGAGAAAGGCAGAACGAAACGATGAATATTCGCGAAGTAATCGCCGATCTGAAAAAGATTTGTGGCCAGGCCGCTTAAGCCCAATCCTCCAAACGCCCACATCACTGCAATTAGCGCAAAGAACAGCCATGTAGAGGATAGACTTAGGATCTTCACATAGCGGATATCGGTACTGGAAAAAACAGCTACGAGTACCACGAGCGCAACTAGCGAAAACCGAAAAAACGGTGTGATGCCTTCCACATAGCTGGGTAAATATTGCAAAAACAAGAAGCCAGTAAACGCACAGGTGGCAATAATAATAATGTTGTTGACCAGCTTCACCCACGGTATCTCAAAAATTTTCACGCGTGGCTCAATGATGCAGAAATAGCATGTCGTCAAGAAATAGAAAACCCAGATCAGGAATCCCCAAAAACCGAATTCGATAGCGAGAGGATTAGTAAAGCCATAAGCCGCTTCAGTCTCATAGATTGGAAATTCTGTCAGCGGGAACATGATCAAGCCAACATCTAGACCGGAGGTAAATAAAATTGAGAAGAATGCAAAGAAGCGAACTGGCATTTGTCCCGTTAGGATGAGATTTCCCCACCGCCATACCAGCGCTAACGAGACGACCAGCACTGCAACGACGGCACAGGAGAGAATTGCCTGCATCATTGGCCAGACCTTGGAGACAGGATAATTAGGGACATCGTCATGCAGTCTACCAGACGCCTACGAGTTATTGGGCTCAGAGTAGAGATGTAGTGTTTTCCCGAAAGCCAGAATAACAAAAGGAAGCAATGTGAAACCGGCCTAGGCTTCGCAATACTTCCTTTCCTAACAGCAGCTCAGGCTGCGAGTATTTTCGCTAACTATCTAAATTAGTCCGGCAAGGCGAAAGCAACCAACTCCGCGGGATTTCCTGCGCCGCCCATGAACATCGCCACGTATTGCTTCCCTTCATGCTCGTAGGTAAACGGCAAGCCCGTCTGATTAAACGGCAAGTCAATCTCGGCAACAATCTCGCCAGTTTCCTTGTTGATGGCCCGGAAGATCGGACTAGCGCCAGCCGCTCCGGTACCCTCAGCCTGGAACAACAAGCTCTTAGTCACAAAGATACCTGACCGCGTCGGCACGCCTGTGCGCGGCAGATCAACACCCTCCAACAACGCATGGTTCTTTATGCGATCTGGTGTGTCCGCATTGGCTATCATCCATAAGTGGTCGCCGGAGTTCATGTCGATCGCAGTGATGCGGCCATAGGGAGGCTTCACAACATCCAGTCCTTGGATCCTGGGAACGCGGACACCGAAGCCTTGGCTGAGATCGATGTCAGATTCCTCGTTCTTAGCCAATGCCAATACCTGCAGCTGAGTCCTTGATGGTACGTACAGAATCCCTGTCTCTGGATCGAGAGCAGAGCCCTCCCAGTTGGAACCACCAGTGGAAGAAGGCAAGCTAAGCAGACCCCGCGTACCGTCCGGCGCATCGGCTAGAGATGGCGGCGTAAATATAGTTGGGCTAAGACGAAAGTCTTTGATTGCTTCCAACGCCATAGCACGAAGCTCCGGCGTAAAATCGATCAAATCATCTTCGCCGAATCCCTGTCGGTCGAATGGAGCTGGATGAGTCGGGAAAGGTTGTGTCGGAGCATACCATTCTCCGGGCACGTCACCTGCAGGAACCGCTTGCTCTACAATTGGCCAGATGGGCTCGCCGGTCACTCTGTCGAAGGCGTAGACCCAAGACTGTTTGGTGACAGACATGACCACCTTGCGACCGTTAGGTAAATCGGTAATCAGCGGCGCAGAGGGTACATCCCAGTCCCAGATGTCGTGGTGGATAAACTGATAGTGCCATTTACGCTCACCGGTTTTGACATCAAGCGCCACCAAGCCACTAGAAAACAGGTTGGCGCCCGGTCGATCTCCTCCATAGTAGTCGCCCGTGGGGTCTTCCACTGGCAAGTAGACAATACCCAATTCCGAATCGCCGGATATGGGGGCCCATACACCTGAATTGCCAGTAAACTCGACCCCTTCATCGAGCCAGGTTTCAAAGCCAACTTCGCCCAGCTCAGGAATGGTATGAAAGGTCCACAGCAGCTCGCCGGTGTGGACATCAAAGCCGCGTATGTCGCCTTTGGTATTGAACTTGGAGCGCGGTCGACCACCCGTTCTGTGCGCAGCCCCGACCACGATGACGTCATTCATGACTAAGGGTGGTGCGGAGAGGCCAATATCTGGATAGGGATAACGTGGATCGTCAGCGTTGCGTAAACCCAAATACAAATCCACGATGCCGTTCTCACCAAAAGTCGGATCAGGAATGCCGGTCTCAGCATCCAGTGACACCAGCTGATATCCAGGCGTGACATCTATTACTCGCGAATTGTCACCATCGCTCCAGAAGGCAACTCCTCGGCCAGAGCCTTTGCGGGGCGCATGGTCGAATCGATCGCCTTCCTGAGATCTCCACAACCACAGCACCTGACCCGTCGTGGCATCCAGTGCCACCACGTTTCGGGTGCTAGCGATATTCGCGTACAAAACGCCATCAACTTCTAGCGGTGTGGATGGATTGACGAAATCTGCAGAGGGGCCAAAGTTCTCCGTGGAGAAGCGCCAGGCGATCTCTAGATCAGCGACGTTCTCAGCGTTTATTTGATCCAAAGGTGAATAGCGCAGAGAAGTCTCACTGCCGTGATAGTACGGCCAGTCCCCCTGGTCCACGCTGGTGCCGGTTTGACTCAGAACCAAAGGAGCGCAGACAAGCGCACCCACAGTTATAAGCGGTGAAATTAGTCGTTTTATTATTATCATTCAGGACTCTCCAGATACTTTGTGAATCGTACGTAAAGTAAACGGGGTCGAGGCAAAAATACAGCAGTTTCAACATACAGCTCGATAAAATTGGAGCATCGTTGATCACTCACCTCGATTTCGCCACAATCCTGTTGATTCTGGCAATGTTCTCGCACTGTTCTTGGCAATATAGCCTAGGCAGGAAGCCCACTCTTTTCCCCACCCTGAAACTGCTGTATTTTGGCTTTGACCCTGATAACCCTTTCCCAATCTATTTATGGAGACACTATGCCACTCACCCCTTTCCACCTAGCTATTCAGGTACGCGACATCGATGAGGCTAGGGATTTTTATGGCGTGCAAATGGGTCTGCCCGAAGGCCGCAGTGCCAAGGAATGGATCGATTTCAATCTATTCGGACATCAGCTAGTCACTCATCTCAACCCTGCCATCGGAAAATCCGGCAAGGTTCCTAACATTGCCAATGGCGTAGACGGACACGGCGTGCCCGTCCCGCATTTTGGTGTGGTACTCAATTTCGAGGACTGGGAGGCGCTAGCGAATACAGTGACTGAATTTATCGATGGGTTCATCATCGAGCCCTATGTTCGCTTCAAAGGCGAGCCCGGCGAACAGGGCACTATGTTTTTTACCGACCCTTCGGGGAATGCTCTCGAGTTCAAGGCGTTTAAAGATATCGAAACACAGTTGTTTGCGAAATAAGTTCGATCTTACTGAATTGTTGCTCTGCTCCTAACTACCCTGACTCCCATTTACTCCTGATTGATACACCTCAATCGAAAAACAGACTCCTACAGATAGAATGGATTTAGCTGTCAATCACGGAGCGCAGCTAGGATAAACATCGCCAAGGTAAGCAGCAATCGAGTAGATGTAGAATTTGGTGGCGCACTCGATAGTGCGCAGATGACAAAAATACTGGATGAGATATTTCCAGCAGTTGAGGATATGGATCACGGAGTTTCATTATACCGAATCGGCGAATTAGAAATACCCACGATGGGAGCTATCGCGTGGAGCTGAAAAACCTGCCGAAAATATTTCGGATGGTTCGAAAGATCGATCGAATTGCAGTGGTTTGTGCTCAAGACTGGATACAAACTTGGGCCGAGATCGAAGGGAAACTCATTCCTGGCTTGGAGATGAAATCATTCAACTTGAATGAAGAGAGTGAAGCGGTAGAGTGGCTGGAAGCTTGAAATAGAGTCAGTGCTGCGGACGAGTTCTTGGATGTGACCAATCTCGTCCGCAGCACCGACTTCCAGAATCTTCAGGATTCTGGATTTAGTGATCCTAAGACCTAGGGGTCCAGAAGAACACTTTCCAATCGCGAAGCGGTTCGGAGCCTGGGTAGGCTGGCTGATCAAGCGTTCTGCCCGACTTCGCAGCCCACTGCCCCATCATAGCTAGACGATCGTCGCCGTGAATCTCGGTGGCCGTCATCTCGAAAGTCTGGTCACCTATGCGCAACAATCCATCACCACCACTTGAGCGGACGCGTCGAGCCCAGTATCCGTTGTCCGGGCGAGTAGCCGTGATAACTCCGTCTGGCGTGCCTACCCACGACAGGTAGTTAACGAATGGCGGGAAGCCGCTGAGCTTAAACTTCAAAGGGCCGCGAACGCTGTCGTTAAGCGGCGAGAAATCATTCAGGGCTGGAGTAATAGTCCCTCCAATCATTACGCCCGGCGTGCGGCCGAGTCCCGAATTGCTAAGATAGGGCGCAGTGGACGCCCAACCTACCACCACGACCAGTAATACTAAGCCGACCACGATCCCGGCGATTTTAGGCTTGCTCATTGCGAATTCTCCTTATTATGTGCAGAAAAGATGCACAGTATATCCAATTCAGGGCTTTTTCCAATGCCTGCTTTAGGCGCCGCAGATCTGCCTCTGGGCCTTCAGATTTCGTGACATACCGGAATTGCAAAATTCCTATTTAGTGCCCAAGAGAATTCCAGACAACAGGATCTACTAAACCTGTATTGCCAAGGATCAGAGCCGCCTTCTGCCTGATCAGGATATGCAAAACAAGATCAATCAAAATCCGAGTTTTAGAAGCGACAAAAAGAAAGGCTCAAGTAAAGATGCCTGCGGCATTAGTACTCGAGCCCTTACTGCTCACGCCGGCTTTAGGCGCAAGAGATGTGAGATTGCTCTAGGTCATGTACGACGATTGAAGCGCAGAATTTGACTGCTGCTGCTCCCGCCTTCTGAGTTAATGTTCTGAATTACTATAGTAAGTACCCTGCTGTCAGGCGAGAGTGTTTTTGCGCCAATCTGAGATGTTCTGCCTGCGTTTCTGATGGTGTATTCCACAGTCCTGCCATTAACCTGAAAATAGGAGATGGTTGTCTGCCCGCCGCCGCCGATAGTCGCAATAGAGTTACTTGCGCCGTCATACCGATAGCTGGCCGAGCTGCCGCCGATGGTGCCCTCTGGACTAATAGTTACCAGCAGGTACATATATCCCCCGCCACCCGTCTCTATATAGGTTCGAGTCATAGCGCCTGGAACTTGGGCGCTACCGAAATCTGAATTTGGCGCGTCAAGATCCCACGTTCCGATAAATGGATTTTCTGACTGGGCCGAGGCTGCGAACGAGAACAAGCACATACTTGCAGCCAGAAACAATTTCCTAAGGTTGAACTTCATTATTTCCTTCCCCTTCTCATTAGGTTTTTAATTCTCTGTACAGAAGCAAAAGCTTCAAATAGTGATATCGAGATTTGTTATAGAATGATCGATATACGAGCGGCAAGAATTCAGTACTGACAACAATACTCTCCTGTTATTCAAGCTACGCTTTATCGATTAGAAGTCAATTGAAGGTAGCGCAACTGATCACATAGATAGAAGTATGTTGATGTGGAACAAATAGTTTCTAGGCAAAGACATGAAACTCCCGATTAGGGATTGAGAATTCGAGCAGCTATCCGAGGATAGTTTGTCCAAAAACCGATGGCGCCATCGAGCGAAAAGCTCATATTTTCCGATCACGACAGCGCCTAACTTCGGTAGCTTACCAAGCCCTTGGCGCAGCAAAAATCAGTACATTGCGAGGAAAAGCCCAGATCCCTAGCCTCACTGTAAAACAATGTTACAAATCCAGACGCTTCGCCTCGAAATACCCTGATTTAGATCAATAAAAGCGCTGCCCAGCGAAATACACTACTTACCAAGCGAATACAAAACGAACCTTACTAGTAGCCGCGTAACGGCGGCACAGTAGCAATACCCTTTGTTTTTAATTGGAGAGGAGCATGAAAAAAACTAAGCTAATCGGGCTGTTTTCAGCCATAGCCATGGTGCCAGCACTTTCAAGTGCCGCAGAGCCGGCGGGTGAACACCCCACATACGCAAAAGAAGTATCCAGAATCATCCAAGACAACTGCCAGATCTGTCACCAACCAGGTCAGATTGGCCCCATGTCTTTCACCAGCTATGAAGAGATCCGCCCGTGGGCACCTCTGATTCGATTGAAGGTGTTAGAGCGCGAGATGCCTCCTTATCAATACGATCATGATATTGGCATTCAAGAACTTAAAGATGACTGGCGCATGTCTGATGAAGACATCAACACGTTAGTCGCATGGGTAGATGCAGGCTCTCCAATGGGCAATCTCGAAGATTTGCCTGCCGCAAGGGAATATCCCGCCGTCGGCGAATGGCGCTTGGCCAATGAACTAGGCCAACCCGACCATATCATCCAATCCACTCCTTGGGACGTTCCAGCTGCCGGTCAGGATCTGTGGTGGGAGCCAGAGGTACCTTCGGGAATTACAGAGAGCCGCTGCATCAAGGCAGTTGAGACTCTGCCTTCGGCAGCCGCTCATGGCTCGACACACCACGCAAACTCTCACTTCCTAACACAAGATGAGAACGGCGAATGGCAAACATTTGGCCGTCTGTCCGAATACGCCTACGGCAAACTCGGTGAGAAAGTTCCTGAAGGAGCCTGTAGAACTGTGCCTGAAAACTCCAAGGTAAGCTGGAGCATCCACTACTACCCCGATGGCAATGCGGTACCTGATGACCAGGTAACTGTCGGTATCTGGTATTACGATGAAGAAGATAACTTTGACGTAGCAGAAACCTATCCTCAGGACCTACGCTTGTACATGCTTGATGGTGGCGGCGACTACCTCATCCCTCCTCATGGCAAACTAATGACGCAGGGTTTTCATTCCTTTGACCACCCGGTTCGCATCGATAGCTGGCAGCCGCACCTACACCTACGTGGCGTAGCGATGTCCATGGAAATATTCGATCCTGAGACTGGTCGACGCGAAGTTCTCAGCCAAGCCTCTAACTGGAATGCCGGCTGGAACCACAGCCATACCTATGAAGATGGCTTCCAGCCACTAATCCCGGCTGGCGCGACTATCATCCTAACTTCATGGTTCGACAACACTGCGGCCAATCCGCGCAACCCGGATCCGGATCAGTGGGTTGGTGCAGGTCAGAGAACTACAGATGAGATGTCACACGCTTGGATTGCGGTCACTCACCTGGACGACGAAGGCTACGAGAAGATGCTTGCTGAGCAGGCTGAGCGCGAGCAGAGAACTGTAGCAGGGTCAGGAGGCGGGCAATGAGCAAATCTAGGCAAATAGTTACCCGTGCTCTTGCAGTAGCTCTTATGGGCCTAATCGCAGCACCGCTGTATGCGCAGGTGCCGCCCCATTTGCGTGACTACCCCTTGGCATCACGCAAGGCTAGCGGCGATCTTGTAGGGCCAATGTTCAACGGCTGGATAAAGAATGAAGACGCCTCTGTGACGATGATTTTCGGCTTTGTAAATCGGAACCGAGAAGAGATCGTCGATATTCCACTCGGTCCGAATAACTTCATCGAGCCAGCAATGTTCGATGGAGCGCAGCCTACACACTTTCCAGTGTATAGCCGGCGCGGCTTCGTCGGAATCCAAGAGCGCGGAGTGTTTGCCGTAACGGTGCCGGCAGAGATGGCCGACACTGAAGTAGTCTGGACTCTAAAGCATGAGGGGTACAACTACTCCATACCTGGACGAGCCACATCGACGGCCTATGAAATGAGCGCCGGTGAGCAAGCACTTGGCTCACTAAACCCAACCATCCGCTTCGACATGAAGGGAGCGCTGTCCATTGACCGTGAAGGCATCACTGCTGACAACATGACAGCATCGGTTGGCAAGCCGGTGACCTTGACTGCATACGCACAAGATCGCGGTAACCGCAGCGACTATCCCGAACTCGAGCAAGTGATCTTTCCTCTGGGAACAGAGTGGGTATTGCATCAGGGTCCGGCTAAGCCCGACTTCGAATCCGAGAAGATTACTGGCCGTGATCGAGCCACAGGCAGCGAAGGTGGCACGGAAGATTGGACAACTGTGCAGACCGAAGCCACGTTCTGGGAGCCGGGCGAATACATCGTTCGACTACGAGTCGATAACTTCGAAGCACCAGACAGCAAGTTTGATAATCAATGCTGCTGGTCCAACGCCTACATACCGGTAACAGTTACACCTTAAGGTTAAAAGTCTCCTCACGCCCTGGGCCAGGAATATTTGGTTCGGGGCGTTCTTATTTCCGCCTCGCCAATCTAACGCTTTGAGAGAACTGCACTCCTGGGTTTTATTAGCGCCCTACCCAAGAGCATCAAAATTAGGAACAGTGCCAGAAAATAGATAGGGAAGCCGCGTAGAGCGTCCAAGAATATGAGATCTCGCAGTGTCTCTTCCGGCACTACGCCTTCTTGCCGAGTTCTGAGCAGCACGACGTAAGCCGTGTATAAAAGACTCGCGAACCCAAGCCCCAAATTTAGAGCAAGCCCCTTAAAGCTGAGCACTGTTGCTCGATGTACAGAATCGACTTCTTTATTGATGTAATAGCTCGATTGAAACTGCACCATACCCATCATCGCGAATGCACCCACGGCGAAAATTACGCCGTAGTAAGGTATAGCGAACCCAAGCCCTATCAGCCCCGCCATTAACAAACCGGAGAGTGTTAGAAAATTGAATAGCGGCGAGTGATTTGTAACTAGATAGCGAGAAAATATGGCATTCACCATCCCCACTAAAGACATGCCTGCGCCGATAAATCCAAACCAACTCACCGGTATATCTATTACGCGGTAGTACTCACTGGCAAGCACAGCGAATTGCCTGCCCACGCTGTCCAAGGCTAGCGCCGCCAATATGACAAACAACACAAACCGGTGACCGACCGTCCATTTTGCAGCAATTACTATTTTTCGAAAAGGTTCTAATAGAGACGTTCCCGTCTGCTGCTTCGATTCGGAGGGTTTATCCTCCTCAATATCAATATCATGAAATCCTAAAGCTGTGCCGAGCACGATGAATGACGTGACTAGTGTCAGTATTACCGGCAGACGAATAACGAGGTTGTTGGATAGCTGCCACTGCGGGTCAATAGCCGAAAGCAGCCCGTTCACCATATTCGGATCATAGGCGAATGCACCAAGAATCATTGTCATGAAAAAACCGACGGAAACAACTTGTGTTGTACGCTGAAGAATTCGAGCCCAGTCATCTTCGCGTCCCAGAGCCTTAAGCGAGTCATAAGCCAATGCTTCATCGGCACCACTGGCCGCTGCTTCAGATAAGCCAGAACATATTCTGTTCGCGAGAAAAAGCAGGAACAGAAGCGGCGATGCCCCAATGGGCGCAAATACAATCAGACCCATCTCTATCACCATCATGATCGCAGCAAAAACCACTAGCCGCTTGCGGCCGACACTATCCGCTAGAGCTCCGGATGGCACTTCAGCCAATACGATAGTCAGTGCCCAGACAATATTTAGGATGGCGAATTGTTCCAGAGTCAAACCATAGTCTAGGAACAAAACCGTAAATACTGGATAGTAGAAACGAGCAGAATAGAACAGACGGAAGATAATGAAGCGGCGAAGATTTCCTTCTAGCTGTGTCTTGCTGAGAGTCGATTGCGTCATAGGAGGGACACTTTAACGCTAACATTCCTACTCACGCAATTGATTGTAGTGATTGACTGCTGCGCCTATGCAAATTTCCACTCGAACCGTTATTGCAGTATGCAACACGTATTTGTTCAGCTTCGGAGATTAGTCGTAACTGTACATTGGATCAGATGATTTCTGCATTATTCTACGCTAGGCGCCTGCATATCCGTCGCACAGTCTTCGTTCGCTTAGGTGACGAAAATCCTGATTACTTGACCTTCATTGTGACTTTCAAATATTTTCTATAGAGTCCACGAAAGCTTCAGAGTAGTCTTTACCTATGTTCATTGCACCCAAGCGAATCCTTCTATTGCTGCTGCTCCTTCTGCCGGCACCTAACTCTCTACTCGCACAATCCAGCCTCGCAGAGAGCCTAAGTCAGGATGACGCACTACAGGATGCGGCAATAATCGCTGTGCGCAGCGCACTCGGCGCACGAAAGCAGACTGCCGTTGTACGCCGCAGCACATTCATAGTCGAGATCGGAATGTATATCGCTACGTACCGCGGGACGCACAATTCAAGAACATTAGAGAATATTCAAAACCGCTACGCAGCCGCTAGGGCGGAACTACTCGAGCCAAGGCTGCCAGCCACCATGGAGGAGCTGGTCTCGATTCTCGAGATGCTCTGATCTGCATATTTCACCTCCCATTAATTCCATCCTTATTGTTTCGTCCCACATTGCTAAACCCTTCTTTCTTCAGTCCTCTTCATCTAAGCCCTTGGAATGGCTTATCCCTCTTTTTTCACCACAATTCCTGCTGCTAGCACATCATTCTGATCGGTTTTTCCAATAGTAGTGATCGAAACAAGTCGTTTTACCTATAGCATGATCCCGCGTATCTTTGCTTCATCTAAACCACTTATTGTATGAAGAGGACAAAATGGAACAGCTAGCTAGCAACAATCAAGTCAGTTATATTCCGGACGTGATTTTTAAGACTCGGGTTCGCGATGAATCAGCGGAAGGCGAAAACCCATTCGTATGGAAAGACGTTACCAGCGCTGAAATTTTCAAGGGCAAGCGCATAATCGTGGTTGCCCTACCAGGCGCGTTCACGCCAACCTGCAGCAGCACCCACCTGCCCGGATACGAGAAACGGTACGATGAGTTGAAAGAACTGGGCGTAGATGAGATTTACTGCACTAGCGTCAACGATGCTTTCTCAATGTTCCAATGGGCGAAACAATTGAACGTCAAAAACGTGAAGATGTTACCCGACGGCAATGCTGACTTTACGCGCGCAATGGGAATGCTGGTGAAGAAGGAAAATCTTGGCTTTGGATCTCGCTCTTGGCGCTACTCAATGCTGGTAGAGGATGGGGAGATCACGGCACTATTCGAAGAAGCTGGCAAGGTCGATAACTGTCTTGAAGATCCATTTGCATGCAGCGACGTAGACACTATGGCGCAGCATCTAAAGTCACTCTAGAAATCTGAGCTCTATTTTTTTACTGAACGATGGCTTACGCTTCTCCTGCGTAGCCATCGTTTCATCTATCGTCGCTTTCGATTTACACCCACAGTAAACCAAAGTGTTCACACGTTAGAAGCCTAGATCGGATCGCCCGGAGGCATTCGTAAGGCAGGCCCTGGAACAGAATTCTCTGGCCGTTGCTGCCAGCGACGAATATCTGCGGCAACTGCTGCTTGGTGCGCGCTAGCATTTCTACGCCTCTCCACCTGATTAGCCAGCTTGTCCAGGCGGTCGGAAAGTACTGCTTTGACCTCGCCGGAGCTGTCTACGCTACTCGCTTGTACCATCATCTCATCTACCGTTACGCGCTGAACCACATGTAGTAGCTGCACCTGATAGTCATCATCGGGCGAGTCTGCACTCCATGTGACTTCTAACAAACGATCTATCACTTCCTCGAGATCTGGGTAGTCACCCATGCTGCCGTATGCGACCAGTCTTGCCATGCGTGCCGGATGCAATATCTGCTTAACCGACAAGCTAGCAGAGCCCTCGGCCGCACCGAGCGCATCAAAGAGCAAACCTGTGCGGCCCGGAAATGGCTCGCCCTGCGTATAGCGATAGGCGGGAGGTGGAATCAGATCTAGAATATTCCGCGGCAATGTCAGAAAGTCTACTGACAAAGTTGAGAGCACCGTCTCCAATGCATCTCTTTGTTCCTCGGCATCGATAATAGCGAGAGGAATTTGGCCGTCACCCCTAACAGTATATTTATAGTCCGCACCACCTATGCTTTGCGCCGCCGAATTTAGCTGGAAGCGATGATGCATATAGAGAGGCAGAAGCACATACTCAAGTGTAGAGAGTGGCTCGCCATTGCGAATCAAGGCAGAGCCGAAATTCTCCAGACCAATGCGGCGAACTTCGATCTCGTGTTTTAAATGGTCAACGAGATTTGATCCATTGTCCCAGACACCAGCAAACTGATGACCGGCTCCAATAAAATTATTATTGTTGTGCGCCATGAACAATAACCCGCGATCCAAGCTTTCCTGAATTATCTTCGCAAGCTCTTCAGCCTCATCTGCTCCGGCGGGAAATTGCTCATAGGAATAACGAACAGCCAACTTGTCGTACTCGCCGATTCTTTGCACGTAAGCATTCGATAGATCTATCTTGCCGTCGGCAGTGATTTCGACTAGAGGAGCCGGATAGTCCATAACACTTTCTCGGTCATAGGAGCTGCTCAAATAGTTATGCGGAAAACCTAAGGTGTGCCCTACTTCGTGTGCAGCGAGTTGCCGCACCCTATCTAGCGCCATGTTCACTGAAGCTGAGTTGTTATCTGCTATCGCCTCTAAATAGTCGAAGCCCGGGATGAGACCCTGACCGTGGAGATAGTCCTGCCTCAGCCGCAAGCTGCCCAGGTTCACATTGCCCTTAATGATTTCGCCGGTACGCGGATCCATGACCGAGCCACCGTAGGAATAACCTCGAGTTCGCCTGTGGGTCCAGTGAATCATGTTATAGCGAACATCCTGCCCATCGGCCCCTGCTGGCAATTCTCTCACCTGAAAGGCATCGATGAATCCTGCCGCCTCATAGGCCTGGTTCCACCAACTTGTTCCTTCAATCAATGCACTCTTTATAGGCTCGGGTGTGCCAGAGTCGACATAATAAATTATGGGCTCAACGGCCTCTGAACTTGCAGCATTGGGATTCTTCTTCTCCAATCTATGTTTGCCCACTAAACGAACTTGCAAGTCTTCGCCAATTGCCGTGCTGTAGTCTTGAATGGTAGGGCCATTGGTCCCGATCCTCGGGTCCGAAATCCGGATTTTGAAGTTGTCATCCGGGAGTTTTACCAATGAATGATGCTGACGCAGAGTGATCGCGCCGCCAGTAGCCGCAACGCGATTCACTAAATTTCCTGGGTTGGAACTGGTAAAGGTCAGCATCGATTCAACTTCTATGTTTTCTGGAAAAGTCTTGGTGTTCTCCAGATAGAATGCGCTGCGACTCTTATCTAGTGTGTAGTTGCCCTGATTTCGATTGGCGATAGCTCCCGTCACGTTTCGCGCATCACGCAAGAAAAAATCGGACGCGTCTACCAACACGCTATTGCCACTCACTGCCACGATATCGAAACCCCAATGCACGGAAGGCGCAAAGGCATCTTCTACTGCCTGTCTTTCCAACACATTATTACTCGAAGCGCGGTATCTATAATTCGGCTGCACCAACAGCACTCTCGGCCCAACGCGCTTAGCTGACAAAACATATGTACCGCGCAATTGCCCACGATCGATACCAACCGGGTTTGAACCCAGACCAGAGCCCATCGATATTTGATAAAGGAACTCCGTATCGAGCTTATCGATCTCCCAATACATCTTGCCTGTCGACTCCTCCCAATAGAGATTAAAGTAACCTGCCATTCGACTCGCATCGGCAACGGTATCTTCTATTGAAGGAAGATTTTGTGCAGAGGAAAACGCGGAGCACATGAACAGAGAAAGAGCGAGAATTGGGCGCATGAATATTTTCCGAGAAAAACACATTGCCTTTATTGAAGAGTCCGGTGCTGCCATTTCAATTACCTCAGCCTCGATGAAGGCTATTTTCGAAAAACTGAACTACATACTGAGTAGATTACAATTTGATAAAGACTATCACTGTCCCCACGTTTTTTGTATAGAGAGCGGATAGATAGCCATGACGGCCGGGTAAAATTACTGTATTTCAAGGCTGATCCCAATTATTCTCTAACTCTATTGTCTCTACTAACAACTGAGATTCGAATTGCTTTTCGCCAAAATTAGGGCTTCCGATGAAGGCTCTCCCCTTTCAATTGCTGGCTCTAACATGAATACTAAAGAAACAATTATCAAGCAGCTCGAGAAATTGGGATTACAAAATTACTCTGCGGTGATGGTCCACACCAGCATGCGCAAAGTCGGAAAACTTGAAGGGGGTGCCAACGCATTAATTGACGCTCTACTTCAGACTCTCGGGCCACAGGGAAGCCTAGTCATGGTACTTGGCGCCAATGATGATGAACCCTTCGACGCGCTCACCACGGAAGCTGACGAAGATATGGGGGTCGTGCCTGAAATGTTTCGCGAGCACAGCGGCGTGCAAGTAAATGATCACGCTGCAGCACGCTATGCGGTGCACGGCCCTCATGCCGAGTTTCTATTGAACCCGACCCAACTCCATGACTACCACGGACCTGGCTCCGTGTTAGATCGCTTGACGGAATTGAATGGAGCAGTCCTGCGATTGGGAGCGAATACAGACACCGTTACATTGACTCACTTGGCCGAGTATCTCGCAGACGTTCCGGACAAGCGACGAGTATCGCTGCGCTACGAAAGGGCTGATAGCGGAGAGCAGTGGATAAACAGTCTCGACGATAGCGATGGAATAGCAGAATGGAGTGAGGGTGACTATTTCCCGAGGATACTCCTCGACTATCTAAAGACAGGGATTGCCCGTATCGGACTAGTTGGTGACTCCGAAGCGGAACTATTTCCAGCAACGAGTTTTGTGGAATTCGCAAAAGAGTGGATCGAGTCAAACTTGCGCTTGGAATCTAGAACACCAAGTTAATTTGATTGCCTAACAAAGTAGATTTAGGAAAAGATGAGTGTAATGGAACAGACCACATTTTTAGTATAAATCTGACCTCCCAGGTTTGCATAGTTTAACCCAGATATACTGAGCTACTTATGAACGCCATTTGTACTAAAAGGACAAGACAGATGAAATTATTTTCTAATGCCAGCGTTATTGTGTTTCTATTCTTAACATGCACTGCCAGTGCGCAATTGCCGCAAACGGGTTTCCTCGACCGTAGCATTGAACTTGATGGTAGTTCTCACCGCTATCGGTTGTATGTTCCCGAGGACTATGACAATTCTCAAGACTGGCCTGTTATTCTCTTCCTCCATGGTGCTGGAGAACGCGGTAATGATGGGCTAAAGCAATCCACAGTCGGCTTGGGAAACGCGATTCGTCAAAACCCGGAGCGCTGGCCCGCAATCACAATATTTCCACAGGTTCCGGCGGGAGAATCCTGGCAGGGTATAGCAGCTGATGTTGCCATGGCCGCATTGGATGCAACCATAGAGAAATACTCTGTAGATGAATCTCGACAGTATCTCACGGGCTTGTCTTTGGGCGGGAACGGCACTTGGTATCTAGGCTACAAGCACACGGAACGATTTGCTGCCATGGTGGCTGTTTGTGGCTTCGTTGGACTTGGTGATCGATTTCCAGCTTTTATCTCGGGATCAGTGAACCCCTATGCAGACTTGGCTCAAGACTTACAGGATAAGCCAATATGGATAGTACACGGCGATGCCGATGTTATAGTTCCTGTCGAAGAATCGCGGAACATGTTTCAGCAACTGAAAGCTCTGGGAGCGGAGGTGCACTATTCGGAATTGCCAGGAGTAAATCATAATTCCTGGGACGCTGCTTATGGAAATCAAGAATTGAATTCCTGGTTATTTCAACAAAGATTAAATTAGTTGCTGTCGGTGGCGTGTATTATCTAAGCTGGAGCGACCAATGGGTTGGCCCAGGTTAAAACGAAGATCCAACAAAAAACCATCGCTCCGTACAATTGAAGCTAGAAAAACAATAAGCAAACTAGTTGTATTCAATATCCCAATGCTCGAACCAGGCTTTGATAGTCCTTCTATCCTTTTCCGTCAAACTTGTTTCCTCAGCCGCCAATTTGTGTTCGCTAAATTTCGATTCGTCATTTAAAAAATGATAGGCTGCTGCCAGAAATGTGTGCCCCTTGCTGATGCTATCTGAGTCTGACCAATGGGTCTTAGGAAAATCAATAAATTGGTGCAAGTGAGGTATCGCTTCACTGTATCGCTTGTCGTCTAAATAGAATTTACCTAAACTAAGTCGTATGCTAGCGCTACCACCCGGCATGCTAACAGCCGTTAAGAACAACTCTTCGGCACGCTCAATATCGTTACCCCATTCATTTAGAGCCTCTGCTTCTACGGCAGAAGTAGCGTCTAACTCCTTCAATGTTTGTAGTAGGGCGCGACCTGCCTTTTCGTTACCGCCGATAACTCTAGGAAAACCAAGAAAATAATCCGTTAGCGCTCTGGTGGCACCAACATGAGACGCATCAAGCTCCACTGCTTTGAGCAAGGTTCTCTTATAGGTCCTTCCCATACTCATTGCGCGTAAAATACTTAACTCATTTGCCCGAGCAACATAGGCGCTCGCTAACGCATAGTGATATTCCGCATCATTCGGGTTCAATTCCACAGCGTTTTCGAGCACACCGAGTGCTTGTTTGGCTTGGTCAATCCTAAGCAGACTTAAACCATAGTAATACTGAAAGACGGCATTGGTTTCATTCTCCGCTACCAATTCATCTAATAGGACATGGGCTTCAAAGTACTCGGCGTTATTAAAAGCGTCTATGCCTTGCTGCAATTTATCTTGTGCAAATGCGGCTGGCATAAAGATCAGTAGAGAAACGGCAAGAATCAAACTCATTTTCAGCGTACTTTTTGCCCTCAGGGTTTTTCCACCTCGCATTGCTTTTTCTATTTCTATGTCAATTATTTTGCGTAGCAATTTCATCAGAATCTCCTTATCGATAACTAAGAAACTCCTAGATCATGGAGATGAACTCCTTATCGACTTTAGTCTGGTAATTAATATTGCAAGGAATGGGCCAGTTCTAGCGTTACCGAGTTTACTGGGGGGAAAGATTGGTCTGAGGAGTTTGACAGGGCTGGAGTGTCATATGCGGGACAGTGTGTGTTCATTTATGGGACAGTCTCGACGATAGCGCGAGAATAGCGGAATGCATTGAGGGCGACCATTTCCAAGAAAGAGTTTTGTGTCGTCCGCAATAGAATGGATCGAGTCAGGTCTGGGGATGGCATTTAGAACGCCAAATGAGCACCAAGTTTCTAACAAACTGGATCAGGGAAAAACAAAAAAGGCGGATTCATTCTTACAAATGAAATCCGCCCTTTCTTTGTTCCATAAAGTACTTAAGAGTACTTAGTTGCTACTGGCTAGTTTCTATATGACCTAACCGGTGGCAGCTGTGAGCCAGACAGATCGTCTGGAACACTTTGCTCGAGTCTAACCGTGTGGTGTAGCGTGCCGATTCCCTCGATGCTAGCCTCAATTTTCTCTCCATCTACAAGATAGCCGGAGCCAGTCGCGCGCTCAACTCGGCCCGCTCCCGTTCCACCAGACGTTCCGCTCTGCAGAACATCACCTGGGAAGATAGTGATCAGCGAAGAGGCATACTCGATCAGCTCGGGGATGTTGTGGATCATGTCACCAGCTCGAGCTTCTTGAACAGTCACGCCGTCAATAACCAGAGTCTGATGTAGACGCTCCATCGGATCGCCGTAGAATTCCTTTGGCACGATCCAAGGGCCATGTGGTGCGAATGTGTCATGACCCTTGCCGACAAACCAGTCTGAACCGGAGCCGTAGCCACCTGGCGGACGACCACCGCGGTCGGAGATATCCATCGCTACCATGTAACCAAATACATGATCGTAGGCTCGGTCTGAGGAGATGTATTTGCCTGAGCGGCCAAATACAATAGCCATCTCGACCTCCCACTCAATACGGTCACGACCGAAAGGCATCAGGATGTCGTCACCGTCACCGATGATTGCGCCGCGAGTAGGCTTCAGAAATAGATACGGAACGCCGCGGTTCACTTGACGCTCGCGAGTCTGAGCGGCTCGCTCATCGTCGTTGCAGCCTTCACAGGCGTGAGTGTAGAAGTTCACGGCCGCATTCATGAGCTTGCTTGGATATAGAATCGGCGCCAAGATGTCCACGGAAGCAACAGAGTGCACGTAGTTTGGCAGATTACCATTCAACAGATCCTCAGCCACGAGATGGTTCACGATCTCGTAGACACGGTACTTTAATCCGTATTCGTATTGTGAGATCAACCCAATCATATCGGCAGGTATAGTTAATCTGGCGTAGCGAGGTATGAGCTCGAGGGCGCGATTTGCGGCAGCAAGATCGACGATCAACTCGTCGTTCTGCACCACTAGGCCAACTGTCGGAATACCATCGATGGCAAATGTTCCAACCTTGAACGGCATAACCGATTCTAGGTTTTGGGCGAAAACGCTGGCGGAGCTGGCAAAGAATGCGAGCGCTGCTGTGAGCGTCAGGTTAAAAAGGGACTTTCTTATCATTTTTCTCTCCCGTGCGGGGGCACTGAATTAATGTAGATGGAACTTGTTGAGCCCACAGAAGGTATCGCCCCTGTAGGCACTTGTCCAGCGTTTTGAAAGGATAGCGGCGCGCATGAAATGCGCCGTCCAGCTCATACTATTAGGGACTCATCCGAGACCTAGCTCCGATTCGGTGCAATCGATCTAGATTGCCCACTGGCGAGGTTCGCGGCAGCCTTACTCGGTTTTGATCTTAAAATCACTGCCCAGCGCTGGATTGATGTAGCTGTCTGAGAGAACACGGTCCGGATCAGGGCGTACCGACAGGTAGTCGACATGCACGGGCACCTCTAGCCAACCATGGGGAGTTCCAGCGGGGATGATAATTATATCGCCTTCTTTCACGTGCTTGGCTATCCAGTCACCAACGATCACACCGCTGCAAGACGGGCCATTCAGGACAGTAGTGACATTGCTGTCTGGTGCGAATGCATTGCCGTTCAGGATAGTGCCGCCGGTGACCAGCGTGCCGGATCCAGAGGCGATGTAATACGTTTCCGTCTGGTCGTAGTGCATGATGCCGCGCGCATTACTGTTGCGATTGCTGTTGCTTACGCCGCAGGGTCGATCTGGGTTTGGTGTGGACTGGCCACTCGCTCGCTCGACTGGTCCTCGATGGATGATTCCAACCGAGAGATTTAGCTTGCCGATGTCACGGCTGACGATCTGGCGATCTACCCCGGGAAGCTCGTTCACCATCTGCCACTGTTCTTCGGTAATATAGGTTGCGTAAGTTTGGTCATCCTGTGCCACTGCAACTGCACCCGTTAGCGCGATCTGTGCAGCGAGAAGGGATTTAGTGAAAGTGTTCATGAAAATCTCCTTGTTTTTATTTAATCAAGATTTGTATCGAACCGCTTCAGCTTAGCTCAGACATTCATCCCGAGCCAGCCTCAAAATTGGAATTGAAAAGAGTACAAAACAGGCGCGCTCAAATCCTCGGCCACATTTTCCGCAATCAAATAAAAAATCTGTTCGTTTTTTCTTTCATTCTCCTGATGCATTCAGGAAATTGCGGGAGCGACAAGATCAATGCTATAACTCCGCCCCTAAAAGAACTACACCGTGAACCTTCCATTTGATACAGCTATTCTTCACAGCGATGAGCTATTTGGCACTTTCCCAGCTTGTACTTACCGGCTTGTTCTATTTTTGTTATTTCAGAAAGTCGCGACTTGGATTTCTTGTATCACTGCTCTGCTTTTGTTTGATTCCGGCCGTATTGCCCGATTTCACCAATCCTGATCTTCTCTATCTAAACTATTTTATGGGTAGAGTTGGTGCTGCCACACCGGCAATATTATGGCTTCTCGCTCACGCTCTGTTTATAGATGACGGAAAAGTAACACCATTGGCGTGGTGCGTCCTCATCGGCTATCAATTGGCTAGGGGCTTCGCCACTTTTCTCGATCAGATTTATGGCGTAGCGGACACCGCGTTTCTCTCTACCTTGAATGCGCTGGGCCTGCTTGTCGCGTTTGGCTTGGCGTTACATGTTATTGCTATGGCCACGAATGAAATCAGCAATGATCTATTGGAAGAGAGGAGAAGAATTAGAGGCCCGTTCGCAGCAGGCATGGGTGTTGTGATGGCGCTTCTAGTAGCGGGACTATTAGCGCCCGGTTTCCTGAGCGAGGAAGGGGCGGAACGCTTTACGCAAGTAGCGGTAGTGGTTAGCGTCTCACTAATTTTCTTATTCTTACTTATTACTAACTTACTGATATTTCGACTTGCCCCAAACTCTCAATTGATTGTTGCTAGCTCAGAGCTCGAAACCGAGTCAAAACCGATCCAAGAATTACGATTAGCAGAATCTGATCTTGAACTAGTGAGAGAGTTAGACCGAAGAATGATAGAAGAAAAGCTTTTCGCTGAGACAGAATTAACCATAGGCCAATTAGCGAAACTTCTTGCGGTACAGGAATATAAACTCAGGGTGATTATAAACAGAGAGCTAGGTTACAAAAATTTTAACCAATTTCTAAATCACTACCGAATCACTGAATCCTGCGTACTCCTCGGCAAGAGATCCAAGCACCGAAACATTTCCATCATCGCCCAAGATGTTGGCTACGCATCAATCTCCACTTTCAATCAGGCATTCAAAAATTTGAAAGGGATAACACCAACAGCCTACAAGACATTGCATGCTATTGAAGAATGACCCAACGATCACGGCAATGCATAGACAACTAACTCTGGCGCTGGTTGGCCTGACACACTGAGAGCAATGAATTGCTTGTCATCTACCGAGAAGCTCATCGGAGCTGCACTGGCATTGGCTGGAAGGTCTATCGACGCGAGCTCCTGCCCGTTCGATTTGTCTCTTGCAATCAA
Organism: SAR86 cluster bacterium; assembly: GCA_002401885.1. Taxonomy (GTDB): domain Bacteria; phylum Pseudomonadota; class Gammaproteobacteria; order Pseudomonadales; family Pseudohongiellaceae; genus UBA9145. Next base: position 38,858 of record NVUL01000044.1, on the reverse strand, counting down.
CTTGGGTCCATCACTCGTGTTCTGTGCATGTATTAAAAGCGTGGATGTTACGAGCACTGGATGACGGCCTCCACCACCCAGGGGTGGCAGATCAACACCCTCCACCGCGGGATTATTTTCTACTCGTGCCGAACCGTCGCCGTTGGCAACTTGCCACAGAATCTCTCCATCGTTCATGTCGATGGCCGTAATCGTTGCGTACGGGGGTTTCAATAGTGGCAAGCCCTGCGGTCCGCGCACGCCCTGATTCGCGAGGCGGTAATAGTTGAAATTCGTTTCGCCCGGGGCAAGTGTCCCCATAAAGGGAACCGTAGGATTATCTGCCGAAGGGATAAATAAGACCCCGACTTTTGGATCGATGCCGGCGCCGGGCCAGTTGGCACCGCCACCTGCTCCCGGCCGCAATATAGTGCCACGATGGCCATCATCGCGCGGCAACGTGGGCGGGGTGAATATTGGTCCGTAGGTATAGGCGTTTAGAATTTCGATTGCCTCGGCTCTTAGTTCCGGCGTGAAATCTATAAGGTCATCGATAGTCAAACCTTGTGGAGCGAAGGCCGGAGGTTTGGTTGGAAAGGGCTGAGTCGGTGACGCTCTCTCACCCGGTATGGTAGAAGGGGGCACTTCTCTTTCTATTATTGGCCAAACGGGAACGCCGGTAGCGCGATCGAATACATAGGTAAATCCCTGCTTCGTGACCTGGGCAATAGCCTTGATCTCTCTACCGTCTACCGTAATGTCCATCAAGTTAGGTGCAGCGGGCGTATCGTAGTCCCAGATGCCATGATGCACCATCTGGAAGTGCCAGACCCGCTCCCCTGTGTCAGCATCCAGCGCAACCAGACTTTGCGTAAACAGATTATCTCCGGGTCGGTGACCCCCATAGAAGTCATTCGTTGGTGCTTCCATCGGTAGATAGATATAACCGAGTTCCAGATCGGCGCTCATTTGCGTCCACACGCCACCGTTACCTGTGTAACGCCAGGACTCTTCCTGCCAGGTTTCAACACCAAACTCGCCCTGCTGCGGAATACCGTGAAAGGTCCATTTCAATTCACCTGTGGGAATGTCGTATCCCCGTATCCAGGTAGGCGGCCGCTCCTTGAAGTGAGGTCGATTGGAGGTGATCTGCTGAACTACTAGAGTATCTCCCACAACTACAGGAGGCGAAACCGACCCGACGGGTTGGGCGCCCTGCCAGTCCATCACATCTCGCTGCGCACGTGGTATTCCATCGGTCATGTCGATGCGGCCGCCAGCGAAATTCTCATCGACGCTGCCGGTGTCGGCGTCGAGTGAGGTAATGTAGCCATCGTTGGTGGCAAGCAAGATGCGCGACTGCTCGCCATCGCCCCAGTAGGCAACGCCTCGGTGATGGAATCCGAGGGGGCTCATGGAAGGACCTGACAAGTAAACCTGTGGGTCGTGGGACCAGAGCATCGTGCCGCTCGCCGCATCCATCGCCGCCACCTGGTTCAAAGCCGTAAGCATGTAGAGCACGCCATCGACCATTAGCGGCGTGGCTTGCAATCGCCCGAAATTGATATCGTCGCCTCCCTCCACCAACTCACCCAGGTTGAGATCCGCATCGATAGACTTCCAGCGCCAGGCGATTTCCAACTCTGCGAAATTTGTTTCGTCTATCTGACTGAGGCTGGTGTACTTCGTGGAGCCGGAATCGGCCGCATAACTAGGCCATTCTCCTTCGCGATTGCCATCCTGCGCGAAAACCAATAAGGGCGCAGAAAAAAATAAAGCGCCTAGCGCACCCGCCAACACCTTATGACGATTGTGGTGTAAATTATTCATCTTACTGGCTCCATTGTTGTTTTAGTGCTTCCCGATCTACTCTTTTGCCGCGCAGATAGACATCAATGATCTGCCGCGTATTACGAATATCATCTAGCGGGTTTGCATCGAGAATCATGAAGTCTGCCGCCTTTCCCGCTTTGAGACTACCTACGCTATTTAGCCCGAATGCTTCAGCGGAACGCGAAGTCGATGCAACAATAGCCTCCGCCGGGCTCATGCCCATGCGTACGAACAGTTCCAGTTCAACGTGGTCGGCATAGCCGAAAAAATCACCCACCGCTCCTGCGTCTGTGCCAAGGATTATGTGATCTTTCAGCTTTGCTAAATTTCTAGCCAGCATGGCTGAGCGTTGTTCTGCCGCAGCGCTCTGATCCGCCGGTGGTGGGTTGTAGTTGTCGTTTAGCGACTCAAGCACCGACGCAGGCACCTGATCGTAGAAGAATGGGTCCTGAAACGCTGGAATATAGTAGGGCTCGCGCTTGGTAATCATACCCAGTGTCGGAACGATGTAGACATTATTCTCTCGAATCATTTCAAGGTACTCATCGTCCACTTCTCTATCATAGGGCATATGAATGAAGCGTCTATTGCCTAGATTAACTAGAGACTTGTGATCCGCCAGCGTGGTGGCATGGGCGATGATTCGCATGTCGTAACTCGAAGCAGTCTCCAGAACTGCCGTATAGATTTCCGGTGCGAGTTTTACTTGTGCCCCGCGGCGCTCATCTCGAGAGTCTACCCAGATCTTGGCGATCCCATATCCGTTCGCAGCTAGCTCTTTTACAGTCCTGACTGCTTGCTCGGGATCAGCTACCGGATGCACTCCCCAGTAATCAGGATCGTCCGTAAAGCGCGGGTTAGGGCCGCCACCCGGTGTGCCCATGCCTGGCGACAGATGATAACGAGCTCCACCGATATTTCCCTTCAACTGTTCCAGTTTTACCAGCGCGGCAAGTTCTTCCTTATCGCTACCGGTGGAAATGATCGTCCCTACACCATAGAAAGCATGACGGAATAGGTGATCGGCTAGATTCTCTGCGGTAAAGAATTGAGAGCCCCAATCACCGTACGCCTCCCAGCCAAGGTGGGCATGAGTATTGACCAGAGCGGGAATGATTGTCTTGCCGCTCAGATCATGGCGAATAGCGTGCTGAGAGGTATCGATGCTCGACGTAGAACCCACTGCCAGAATTGTGTCACCACGAACCAACACAGAACCCTGCTCAATAACGGCGCCATCCCCCGTAATGATTCGCGCATTGAAGAATAATTGTTCTGAGGAAGCGTCGCGGAAATTGTCTGGAGGTTGTGCTACCGCCTGTCCAACAGAAATGAACAGGCAGAGAATTGCACGTGCGAATGACGATAGATTCATTATTTGGCTAGCGGATCAGGCCGAACTTGAAACTTGACCATCTTGCTGGTCGTGCCCTTGCCCCCTTCCGTGTGCCAATTGAAGTTCGTTCCATAGTTCGCCCAGACGCCGCGGCCTTTCCACCCTGTATCAGGATCATCGATACGGCCGTCTAGCCCGCGAGAATAGAATCCGAGCGGGTAAGGCACCCTCATGATAACCCACTCCTCGGTTTCCGGGTTTAGAACCTGCAAGGAATCGGAACCCGAACCGTTAGCGATCGGCAAATTCTCACCTAGCCCAAGCGTATTAAAATTGTCCACCCAGTTATAGTAATGAAAGTCTGCCTTGACATCGGTGCCTTTAAGTGTGGGACCCGGCACTTCGTAGAGAGTCCAGCCCTCCTGGCAATGCTGAGAATTAACAACGGTTGGACCATTCATCACCTCACACTTGCTGCGATCGAAGCTGGCCAGATGACTGCTGCCCGATAGCGCTGTCCAGATGACGCCGTTCTTATCCACGTCGATTCCGCGCGGACCAAAGCCTTCAACCTCTCCATCGATGACTGGCACCTCATACACTTCCGTAATACAAGTCTCCGGCGGATTGTCGCCCTTGTCGAAGCGGTAGATACGACCGGGAAACTCCGTGCCACCGCCCCAGGCTACATTATCAACTTGGTTGACGATGACACCATAACTGCCGGGGCTCATGCGCGTGTCCAGAGTCGGGTCGATGTCGGTGAGCACCTCTCCGCCGCCGCCCTCGCCAACGCTACGCAGGGCGCCGACCGGTTGATTCCACGGCTTGGTAATGCGGCCATCGCCATTTGTGTCTACCACCATAGGACACCAGCCCTGAGACAATTGCTCATCGCCCGTGCGATCGAAGAGCTTGGTGTTGATCCAACCCATCACATCGCCACCACCGCTGAAATACAGTGTGCGATCTTCATCACCAGCAAACTGCAGATGGTGTGTGCCGAAGCAGGTGTCGATCAAACCGAAAGACTCCGTAGCCGGATCATAGTAGGAGGCCTGCCGAGAGCTTCTTCGTGTTGGATAGTATTGAGCGAATTTATTGGACGAGCCTTGCTGGCACCACTCGGGCAATACATCTCCACGCACTTTCGTCGTCATCCAGATTCGACCCAATTCATCCATCATCGGATTGTGCGGATCTGCCGGCCCCTGCCAAAGGGCTTCATCCTCATAGAAAACAGAAGGAACTGGAAACTGTTGAGCGAAGCGCGTCACCGCCGGATTATCCGGATTATCTTTTACCGCAATTTCGATGGTGCGGTATTCGTTGGTTTGTGTATCCAGCTCCAGCAGTGTCCCGTGTCCACCGTCGACTCCGTAGACCTTGCCCCCCGCGTTGATCGAAACATCTCGCTTGTCGGTGACAATCTCATCATGAATGTACGAGGACTCATTGCCCCAATCCCACAGCGTAAGCACCACGTTGCGCTCTATGCCACTGGGACGCTCAGGAGCAACTGGCACTTCACCGGCAGCGATGCGGTCGGTCCAGTCGGCGTACATTGCCATGCCGCGCTCGCGCCCGAAACGACCAGCGAAGGCACTCATGAAAGGCCCACGAATACCAATAGCTGTCCGATAGTGCCAAGCCTCGACACTGGTCTCGAATCCAAGATGGTCAAGGTGATCTGTTGAGCGGGTCAATTTGTTGCCGAGTTGATGGCAGAGCTGACAGCCCTGTTTCGTCATGTCGATCCACTGGTTCTGGCTGCGCATGCTCTCGGAGATGCCATTGCCAGCATCTCCGGTTCCAGGAAATTCGCTGGCATCGGGCACCTCGAGCAAGGAATACCAATAGTTTGCGGGATAGACCTGTGCTGCCTCGATAGGGGATCCTGCAACGAACGTGTTCAACGTAACGTCGGCACCCACTCGCAAGGATACTGGCTTGGAATCGACCAAACCGTAACCTCTTACCCACACCTTATATAAGGCATCAGGCAGTTCGGGCAGAACAAACCGACCCTCGTCGTCGGTGACTACAATCTTGATGAAGTGAGTTGGCAGGTCATCCGTCTCCGCAATTACCCAAACTCCGGCCTCGTTACCATTGCCGCTTTGCACAATACCTTCTATGGCGCCATTGCCACCCTGTCGCTGAGCAGAGACCGGCAGCGCAAGCAGCGCAATAAGTGTCAGGCAGGCAGCACGTCCGAACAGTTGAAATCGGGAGTCTTTCGGAATTAGTAATTTTTCAAGCGAGAACATTAGGGTCTCCTGGCGACAATTTTTGTGACTTACCTATTTAGCCAATGTTTTAACCACTTTACTGTAAGAGCGTCGTAATACCTCATACATCAGTGATCTTGAGGCCTCAATTTGTATCATTATTCTTTGCAACTGGCCCCTCTATTTGTACCAGATTTCAAAATCACTCTAGAATCGGCTATGCAGCGGGCGAATCAACCGTTACATTTATTACCTAGTGTAAGTCGTGATAGAAAGAGTGATGCAAATTCAAAGGAGAGTAAACCATGGTGGCGGACGTCGAGCGATTGGTCAGTGGTATAGAAAACAGACAGTTTAGTCGCCGTACTTTCTTGGGTTCAGTCGCGGCACTGGCTGTGACCGGCAGTAGCAGTGCTGCCACTAGTTCCAGCCCCCCTCTTCCTGTGCAATCGATAAATCACATGACAATCAGCGTGTCCAATCCGGCCGCCTCGCTTGCTTGGTATCAGGGCCTGTTCGGCATGCCTATCGCGGCACGTCAGGGCGAGACAATAGTGCTGCAAGTTGGCGATGGTCCGCAGTTCATGGCCATTGGCGGATCGCCTAGTGACAATCCACGAATCACCCATCTCTGCCTTGCGGTTGAAAATTTCGATGACGAGCGAACAGTGCAAATCCTCTCCGAGCACGGCGTCGCCGCGACCAGCGAATCCGGGCCGATGCAGTCGCGCGTAAGAATGCGCGGAGAGGAATTTGGTGGCGCAGCCAGCGGCACACCGGAACTGTACTTCGGCGACCCCGATGGCATTGTCGTGCAATTGCAAGACACGAGTTATTGCGGAGGCGCGGGCTTACTGGGCGAAGACTGCCTGGCGACGCCTGAGCCTGCACCTAGCTCGGGGCTGCTAACCCTGCATGAGTTCAATCATTTCACTCTATTTGTCTCTGATCAGCCGCGCTCCATGGCGTTCTATCAGAGCCTATTCGGCATGGAGATAGACACCTACCAAGGCGCTCTGCCGGTCATGAGAATTGGCTCCGGTAAGCAATTCCTGGCTATGCCGGCGGTCCCTCCTCTAGCTGGACGCATACACCACGCCTCACTGGCCGTGGCTGATTTTGATGTCGATCGCATCTTCTCTGTATTGGAAGGCTACGGCTTGACCGTGTTAGAGGAGGCATCAAGTGCCAACGGCCCATTGCAGGCCTACGTGACGATGCGCGGATCGGATCGAGGCGGCGCAGCCGAGGGCACTCCAGAACTGTATTTTACCGACCCCGACGGCATTCTAATTCAGCTGCAGGACCTCAGTTACTGTGGTGGAAACGGTTATTTGGGAGATGAATGCGGCACGGTGGCGAACCCTACTGGACGCAATGCATAGATTTAGAGCATGGGTTTAAAACTTGGATTCAACGCTTATTACACTCGGAACATGACATGAAAAGAGCACTGTTATTTTGCACGGGCTTAGCAGCCTTCGGAATGCTCGATGCCGCCGAATCCAGGACAATCGCCGAGAGCAATCGGGCACTGCTGGATCAGTACTGCGTCATCTGCCACAACCAAGCTGTGGTCAACAGTGTGGCCACGGTAAACGAGGGCCTGCAAACTACTCAGCTGCGCAATCTCGGTCTTACCTTGGATACCGAGGACGTGTCTAACTTGGCGGCAAACCCAGAGGTATGGGAGAAGGTCGTTAAGAAACTTCGAGTAGGCGTGATGCCGCCTCCCAACTATCCGCGTCCTGACAAGCAGCGCTACGACGGCTTTCGCACCTGGCTTGAGAACGAACTAGATCAGGTTGCTGCGGCGCAGCTTAATCCTGGTCGAACCCAGGCATTCCATCGACTCAACCAAACCGAATATCGAAACTCCGTCCGTGATCTCCTGGATCTCGATCTAGATGTTGCTAGCCTGATTCCTGCGGACTCGCCGGACCAATACGGCTTTGACAACAATGCCGACGTGCTAGCGCTTTCGCCGGTGCTCGTGGAGCGCTATGTTTCCGCGGCGCACAGAATAGCAGAATTAGCCGTTGGCGCTACGCCAAGAGGGGCTTCGACTAAGAGCTATGAGGTGCCACTGAATCTGATACAGGATGACAGACTCAACGAAGAGCTGCCCTTCGGTTCGCGCGGCGGTACCGCCATCGAACACATTTTCCCCGTTGACGGAGAATATCGGATAACCGTCAAATTGCAGACCAACTACGTCGACTTCGTGCGTGGCTACGACGCGCCCCACCAGATGGAGATCAGCCTCGACGGCGAGCTACTCGACTCCGTCACCTTCGGCGGCGACGCACCGGGCATGCCTGCACCCTATAGCTACGCGGGGAACATCCGCGGTAGCGATGAGTGGGAGGAGTTCATGATGGGATTCGCTGACGAGGGCTTCGAGTTAGTGCTGCCAGTGCAGGCTGGGCCGCGCATTATCGGAGCCACCTTCCCGCGCGAGATGTGGGAGAACGAGGGCATCGAACAACCTCGTCTGTTCGGCTATCACCTCGCTGTCACCGAATTGCCAGACAGCAATCCCGGTATTGGCAGTATTGAGATAGAAGGCCCGCTCTCGGTGACCGGACCTGGCGACACACCCAGCCGGCAGAAAATATTTATCTGCAGCCCTGCGAATATGGATGAGGAGCCAGCCTGCGCGCGGGAGATTCTTAGCTCACTCGCGCGAAGTGCCTATAGACGCCCTGCCAATGAGAGCGATGTTGATGAACTACTTGAGTTCTTCAAAGCAGGACGCATCGATGGTGACTTCGATGCCGGTATTCAGTTTGCACTTGAGCGCATACTCGTCTCTCCCGACTTCCTGTTCCGTATCGAACAGGATTCAGTTGGTGCGCAGCCCGGCAGCATGTATGCGATCTCCGAAAGTGAACTTGCCTCACGAATGTCATTCTTCCTGTGGAGCAGTCTGCCGGACGACGAGCTACTCAACCTGGTTGAGCGCGGCGGCCTGCGCGAACCCGGAATTCTCGAGCAGCAGGTCGAACGGATGATGGCAGACCCACGTGCGGATGCCTTCATCAAGAACTTCGTCGGTCAGTGGTTGTATCTGCGGAACCTGGGAGGAATCTATCCCGATCCCGCCGGTTTTCCCGAATTCGATGAGAACTTGCGCGCAGCCTTCCAGCAAGAGACCGAGCTGTTTATCGACGATCAGATCCGTTCCGACAGAAGCCTGCTCGAACTATTAAGCGCCGACTACACCTTCGTCAACGAGCGACTCGCAAAGCACTACGACATTCCAGGAATCTACGGCAGCCGCTACCGCAAGGTGAGCCTGGAAGGCAATCAGCGTGGCGGACTGCTCGGACATGGCAGTTTGATGATGGTGACGTCCTATCCGAATAGAACATCGCCGGTACTCAGAGGCAAGTTCGTACTTGAGAACCTGCTCGGGGGACCACCCCCAGAGCCGCCACCCAATGTGCCAGCATTAGAGACGAGCAGCGATGGCAAGGAGCTCACTATGCGTGAGGCCATGGCCATGCATAGAGAGAATCCAGCCTGCCGCGTCTGCCACGCGGCCATGGATCCGATAGGCTTCTCACTGGAGAACTATGACGCTATCGGTAAATGGCGCGGCGAATTTGCCGGCCAGCCGATCGATGCCTCTGGAATACTTCCTGACGGCAATACCTTCGATGGACCGGATGGGTTGCGTGGACTGCTACTCGAGCGACCCGACGATCTGGTCGGCACGATAACTGAGAAACTACTGAGGTTCGCCCTCGGACGTGGCCTCGAATATTATGACATGCCCCAAGTGCGGGCGATCGTGCGCGCCTCGGCAGAGAACGACTATCGTTGGTCGTCAGTAATTCTTGGAGTGATTGAAAGCACGCCATTTCAAATGCGGAGAACTGAGCTATGAACATATTCAAGAAGACCCTACCTCGTCGAACCGTATTACGAGGGTTAGGTGCGAGTCTTGCACTACCATTATTAGATAGTATGGTTCCAGCGCTTTCCTCTGCTTCGGCGCTAGAAGCACAACCGGTGAAGCGGCTCGGCGTAGTCTATGTACCGAATGGTATGGCTATGAAATCTTGGACCCCAACCACCGAAGGTGCGGGCTTTGAGATGACTCGAATTCTGCAACCCATGGCCGCCTACCAAGATAGGATGCTCGTGTTAACCGGATTGAATGGAGTGTCCAGCAACGCGGGCGTACACGCCAGCGCCTCTACTCGCTTTCTTACTGGAGTTACCCCAGCTCGCACTGAATCCGATCTCGAAGCCTCTGTATCACTAGACCAATTGGTGGCTCGCCAACTCGGACGCCAGACACAACTCGGCTCACTGGAGTTGGCGTTAGACCAGAGCGATGTGTTCGGCTCCTGTGACATCGGTTTCAGCTGCCAATACACGAGCACCATTTCCTGGAGAGACTCCTACACGCCGTTGCCGATGGAGACTAATCCACGAGTCGTGTTTGAGAGGTTGTTCGGGGATACCGGTACGACAGACCCGGAGGTTCGTCTGCAACGCATACGCAAGGACAGAAGCCTGCTCGACTCCGTTACCGAGCGAATTTCCGAACTTAATCGCAGTGTTGGAGCAGGCGATCGCGCCAAGCTCGATCAATATTTGGATGCCGTTAGAGATGTGGAACGCCGTATAGAGATGGCCGAGGCACAGAGTAACCGGGAGCTACCACAAGTTGAGCAGCCCTCCGGCATACCCGATACCTACGAAGAGCATGCAAAGCTTATGTTCGATATGCAGGTGCTCGCCTATCAGACAGATCTGACACGCGTCATAACATTCATGTTGGGACGAGAATTAAGTGGCCGCACTTACGCCGAGATTGGCGTTCCCGATTCGCACCACCCAACCTCTCACCACCGCGATGACCCAGTGCTGTATGAAAAAGTTACGAAGATTAACGAGTTTCACACAAGTCTGTTCTCCTACTACCTGGACAAACTCGATGCGACACCAGATGGAAATGGCTCGCTGCTCGACAATATGCTAATGCTATACGGCGCAGGAATGTCCGACAGTAACCGACACCAGAACACCGGCCTGCCGCTGGTTCTGCTTGGCGGTGGATCTGGGACAGTGAAAGGTGGGCGCCACCTTCGCTATGCCGAAGGCACACCTATCAGCAATCTACACCTAACGATGCTGGAGAGAATGGGTATTCCAATGGACCAAATGTCCAACAGCACGGGACACCTCGATCTTTTGAGTGACGTGTGATTTGAGAGAGCAGATGACAAAAGGAATGAGAGTATTAACGATTGCATTGGCAGCGTTTATTGCGGCAAGTGTCGCGCGTGCCGAAACTCCCCCCCTGATCGAGGCGGCTAGGTATCAAGACGCCGCTATGTTGCAGACCTTGTTACGTGACGGTGCCGATCCCGACTCGCGACAAGCGGATGGCGCAACTGCAATACACTGGGCGGTGTATAATGAAAATGTCGACGCACTTGCCTTACTCATAGCGGCCGATGCCGACGTCAACGCCGTCAACCGTCTAGGTGCCTCACCTCTTTATTTGGCCGCAAAGAGCGGCAATGCAGAACTAATTGAGCAGTTGCTTAAGGCAGACGCGAACCCGAATATTGCGATGCCGATGGGTGAGACGCCGATTATGACCGCTGCGCGAGCAGGCACTTCTCGCGGAATTGAGCTGTTGCTGAGAGCAGGAGCAGATGTTAATGCTAGCGAGCGATCACGCGAACAGACAGCACTCATGTGGGCAACTGCTCAGGGACACGTGGACGTCGCGCGCTTACTTATAGACGCAGGGGCAGACCTGGAGGCACGATCGAAGCTGCGGTCACGACTCATGTATGCCGACGCAACAAATGGCGGCGCATTCGATCAGGGCATCACAGAACAACTTGGTGGTTATACGGCACTGCTGTTTGCAGCACGCAGCGGCGATGTTGAGATGGCACGCCTCTTACTCAACAATGAAGCGGACATAGAAGCAGTTGCGGGCAATGAAACTAGCGCTCTGGTCATTGCGACTCATAGCGGCCACCCAGTTCTAGCAGGGCTGCTGCTGGAGCGCGGAGCCGATGCAAATACTGTAGGCGCTGGTTATACCGCTCTGCATGCCGCGATTCTGCGTGGCGATTTGGAAACCGTGAATGCCCTACTGGCTCATGGCGCCGATCCTGATGCCAGACTGCTTAGACCGAACCCGGTGCAGCGCGCAAGCGAAGACTGGGCCCTTAAAACACCGCTGGTCGGAGCAACGCCATACTGGATTGCGGCCAGTTTTCGTGAAGCAGATATTATGCGCGCACTAGTCGAGGGTAGAGCAGACCCCTCTCTAACCAACGAAGGTCGCTTGAGCATTCCCAGAAATCGGGAAGATCGTGATTCCTATACGGCAGAAGTGGTTGGAGGATTCGAGAGCACCGTTCAGGCTGCCATTCGCGGTGACAGCACCCGAGGTCGCTATTATGTCCAGCCTAACCCAGACCCAGCTGGCGAAGAGCAGCTTGCGCTGGCTGCAATAATAGTCGCCGCCGAACACGGCGCTGATCTGAATCACCGCGACTACAGTGAGTCGACAGCACTACACGATGCCGCGGCCAGAAAGCTTCCGAACATAGTGCGGGAATTAGCGCAACGAGGCGCCGACGTGAATGCACTCAATTCTCAAGGGCAGACGCCACTCGATCTGGCTGTCGCCGCGGAGAGTCGGGGGAGCTTCTTCGGCTTTAATACGTCCGTCCCCGGACCCTCTGCCAGCGAAGTGTTGCTAGAGTTTAGAGCGGCACACTCAGAGCAATAGTTCAGAGAAAACTCCTGCAAGCTCACTAATTCCACGGCTACAGCAATACTGTGAAAAGCCATTTTGAAACATTGTGTGTCTACTTCTTATATCCATGCTTCTCGATTGCTAGACTCCGCCGCTAGTCATAGCCCTTGTTTGTCTTAGACCCTATTTGTCTTAGACCCTATGTAGTATGAGGTTCCCCATTTGCGCCGTAATTCAACTCCCATTCAAAGCACCTTAATTCGAATTCCTATCACCCTTTCTATGGCACTTTGCGCTGGCGTCGTCTCTGCGCAAGATTTGGTGGAGGAGCAGCAGGTTGATGCAAAGAGCTTCCGAGCGGCGAGGGTAAATACAGCGCCTATTCTAGATGGCAAACTCGATGACCCAGTATGGCAAGAAGCATTAATTAGGCCGCTGCATTTCTAGCCAAGAAACCCAGCATCCAACTTTCTATAGATTCAGCCAAACCGGGTACGAAGAGAATTGATAAGGATACTAATAGAGAAACCGAAACGAGAAGAGCGATATAATAGAGCAACCTCATAACACTAAACTCCCGCTCGCGGTGCCAACTCGAACACCCAAGTCTCACCAGACTCAATCGCTTCTCTCGTTATTCTTGAACGATACTTCGCTATTTTCTTGTCGATGACGCCTTCCAGTAGAGGGCTGTAGAAAACCCTAACGAGCTTTCGCTCATAGCGAATGTCATTGATACGAACAACCGCGAGTCCATCACCTTCGTAAGCCTGAACTGCCCAGTGCTTCCAGCGCCGACCTAGCCAGGTACCCATATAGTCCGAGGTGATATAGACCTTACCATCGCTCTCTTCGATCCAAATGAGTCGGGAGCTGAGCGGATTGTCCAGCTGCAGGTGAATGGTAGACACCTCATCCGTGAAGCTCCAATCAGGCTCCGGGCCGGCATACAGCTCACCGGATACTAGCTCTCCTCCGGGAAAGAGAATCGACGGCCCATCGTTATTGCGATTCTCGAAGCTCATAGTGGCCAGCGCCACGGCTGGAATCGTAACCATCGCCACAATTATCTGAAGCACCACTACTAGAATCTTTCTCGGCATTGTCTGTTCCTAACTCTCTTTAGCTAGCCCGCTGCTAACTTTAAGCCATTTCATGCCCTGTTGTCTTCAGCCCAGCCTGCAGAAAGAGGCAGCCTGCGCACTATTCCCTGACAGCCGAGTTGCCCAGTCGAATCATAGCCGATAGAGTGGAGCTTCCCTCTGCCGCCTCTGGGCTGCTTAATCGGATTAGTGCAATCGGGGTAGTCGACATGAAAAAACTGCTGGCCGTCGCTTCAATTCTCTGTGTTTTCCCATTTTCTCATTCCGTCTCCGCGCAATCACGTGGAGGCCAGCCCCTGCCAGACGGGCCCGGCAAGGCCTTGGTGGAGAATATTTGCTCTAGCTGCCACAGCGTAGCCACCATTACTCGAGCCGCCGGGTACAGCACGGCAGAACAGTGGCATGACTTGTTCTCAACTATGATCGATTTACCTTCCGCCCAAGCGAATACCATTGCCGTCTACCTTGCCGAACATTTCCCGGAGGACACCTCGCGCCGTCCGAACCTGATTGCTGGAGATGTGGAAATAGACATTATCGAATGGACGGTGCCCACACTCGGCCAGCGCGCTCGCGACCCGATTGAGGCGCCTGATGGGTCAATTTGGTGGACCGGTATGTGGGCCAGCTTAACCGGACGCTTAGATCCAGAGACTGGAATCATGGAGGAGTATCGCCTGCCTCCTACCTCCAGACCTCACACCATAGTGCCCGATGCCGCGGGCAATATTTGGTACACCGGCAACAGCAACGCCAGCATAGGCAAACTCGACCCCGTAAGCGGCGAGGTAACCGAATACAAGACGCAGGCGCGCGACCCCCACTCGGCCACGTTTCACCCCAACGGCAATCTCTATTTCACCGCCCAGGGAGCTGCCATGCTCGGCCGCTTGAATCCGACTACTGGCGAGCTAAAAGAAATAGATACACAACCCCGTCCCTATGGCATCAAGGCAGCAGCTGATGGCACGCTGTGGATAGCCTATAACGGCACGAATAAGATCGGCGCCATGCATCCGGACACCATGGAAGTGAAATACTATGAGATACCGAACGACAGAACCCGCGTGCGCCGTCTCGATCTAGATAGCGAGGGCATGGTGTGGTTTGTCAATTCGACCCTAGGCAAGATCGGTCGACTCGACCCGGCTACGGGCGCGATCAAACAATGGGATTCACCCAGCGGCCCCTCGTCTCATCCCTATGCGTTGGCCGTTATCGACGATGTTATCTGGTATAACGAGTCCGGCATGCGCCCCGATGCGCTGGTGCGCTTTAATCCTGAGAGTGAATCATTTCAGAGCTGGGCGATTCCGTCCGGAGCGGGGATTGTACGAAACGTATGGAAGACTGAGGCAGGCAATCTTTTGATACACCAAAGTAGTTCCAATCGGGTAGGTCTGGTGAAAATTAATTAGCAAATAGCTTGGCACCGCTACCCGGCACACTATTCCGCCATTGCAATCAAGCGACGCTCTCGCAACAACATGAATAGTGGAACGGTCATCGCGGCGGCGATAACGAACGTAAATACGAAAATCGCTGCCCATAACGCATAAGACATCTTCAGACGCGCAGTCTCTACGAACGACCAGACAAGAAACACAGTAACAACAACGATCAGGTCATTGGTAAAGGAAGATGCTGCGGGATTTGCATACAGACCCGCAAAGTAGCTTGTCTCCATCGGCTGCAAATTGTAATACCAGGTGACGCATACTCCAACGATCGCGAGCACGCCATATAAAATCTGTAATCCGGTAATCTTCATTAGCATTCCCTTTTTAGTCGAATTGAGAAATCGTGGTTCGATGCAGCAAACGGTCATAACCATCATATCCGCCCGTTGCCTTGTGCAAGACACTGCGGTTATCCCACATAACCAGCATATTCGCTTGCCAGCTATGACGATACACAAATTCTGGCGAACCTTGATATTGGTAGAGCTCTTTTAATAATTCTCTAGACTCTTCCTCCTCCATACCGGCAAATCCTTGGATATAACCTGCAGTGGAATAAAGCGCCAATGCTCCCGTTTCTGTGTGCGGCCTAATAAACGGATGGCTTTGTGTTCGCCTTGCCTCATCCGATACAACTATGTTCATGCTGCGTCCGGCATTTTTCTCGTGCCGGTCACTATAGACACCATCAGGTGAATAAGCAGACTCAGCCGAATGAATCGCCGTTAAGTGTTCAATCTTCTTCTTAAGTGCGGCAGGCAATTCATCGTAGGCTTTGTGCTGATTTGAAAAAAGCGTGTCGCCGCCAACAGGAGGGATTTTTATGCCGTATAGACAGGTGCCAATCGGCGGCTTCGCTTGAAAGCTCCAATCCGTATGCCAGTTCTCGGCAAAAAGAGGAGTCGTCTCATTGGCGTCGCGACGAATGGCCGCAATATGACTATTTTCTTCAATTGGACTGAAGAATGGGTCATCGCCAAAATTTCCAAAACTCAGGGTGAAACGCTCGATATCTGTGGGGCTTAGCATTTGATTAGGGAAAACCAGCACGTGGTATTGCAGCCAAGCCTGACGTAGCTCTGCCACGATCTCTGCAGAAATGCTCGATGCAAGATCGATATTTCTAACTGTTGCCCCGCAAGGAGCGTCGATTGGATCGACTATTAGCATGAGGTCACACTCAATTTGATATCGACTGCATTATGTCAGTTGAGTTACGCTGACGCTGTCTATGATGACTGCCGGTGAACTGCTCTTCCACTAACAGGCAGTTCAGTATTAGACCCCGGTAACCAACGGTGTTCCTGGATCTAAATCTGCAGCCGCACTCCGACTCATCAACACGCCAGAAATCGCCATCGCGCCCCCGCTAATAATCAGCGTCGCATCACTAACATTGATGCCGATGACTTCCGTCGTTGGCAAGGCGATCAGACCACCGCCAGCGAGCACCAAAGCACGACCAACAACGCCAAGTGGTCCACTGCGATCGAGGAATCCGACGCCCAGCAAATAACGCTGCAGAGTCCCGGCAATCAGCACTATCCCTACCGCAACTTTTACTGTGGCGAAGAGCGTCTCCCACCAGGTGCCGGACATGATCAGTGCAGGCTCCAACACGAAGAAGAACGGGATGAAATAGATCACACTGCCAAGTCGCATCGCCTTGAATCCGGTAGACAGTGCCGAGGCTCCCGCAATGCTAGCCGCAGCGAAGGCACCTAAAGCTACAGGCGGTGTGATGAAGGACAGCATTCCCCAATAGAGAATAAACAGATGCACACTCATTGGATCTAGGCCGCCCTGAATCAGAGCAGGTGCAAGCACAATCGCTAGAAAGATATAGGCGGCGGTCACCGTCATGCCAATGCCGAGGAAGAAGCTAGTGAACGCCCCCATCAATAGAAGTAGCAGCGTGGAATCACCGGCGAGATACAATAAGTCATTGACCAAGGTTCCTGACAAACCGGACACAGACAGTGCGCCTACTATCAGGCCGACACCAGCCATAATGGTAAGCAATTCCATTAACAACTTGCCGGTCGCGACGAGAAACGCGCCTGCCTCGGTCATGCTCCAGCGGTGGCTAGGGAAAAGTTGATTCAGCACTAGCAGCATGCCCGTGGCATAAAATGGAGCTATCGCTTCGCGCTGCAGATAGACGAGCAGAAAAATCAATACAGCGAATGCCGCCAGGTAGAACCAACCCTGCTTCATCGTCTCGCTCACACTAGGCAGTTCTTCACGCGGCGTACCTACCAATCCTTTACGCGCCGCATAGGCATCAACTTGAACGAATAATCCAAAAAAGTACAGAAGAGCGGGAATCGCCGCGGCTAAAGCCACGGTGGTATAGGCAACATTGAGAAAAGTCGCCATGACAAACGCCGTCGAACCCATGATTGGTGGCAGTAACACACCACCAGTAGAAGCACAGGCTTCAACCCCAGCGGCGTACTCCTTCTCCATACCATTCTTCTTCATGGCTGGAATCGTCATCTGACCCGTGGTCAGCACATTGGTAATAACGCTACCACTCATGGAACCCATCAACCCACTGGATACAATCGCTACCTTAGCCGAGCCGCCGCGCACGTGACCGAACGTCGCAAACGCTAGGTTGATAAAAAATCTACCACCCCCGGTATGCTGTAGCGCAACACCGAAGATTAGGAAGCCAATGACCAACTGTGCATACGCGCGGAACGGCAGACCGAGAATACTCTCGATACTCATGACGTGATAAGACGCAGTCTCCGATATTGATGAAGACATGCCGGAGATAGGCCCAGGCAATTTATCGGCCACTACCGGATAGAGGGAGAATACCAGCACGAGGAAGAACAGCACCCAACCGCCGCTGCGACGCACACCCTCCATGATCAGCGCCCAGAGCAAATAGCTTACCCACACCGCATAGGATGGTGCTAAGAACTCCCAGCCATAGTCCAACATGGTTTCTGCGTTGAAGAAGAAGAAACAGCAAGCTCCGAATGTGGCGAGAGCAAGAACACCATCGAGCCAATAACTCTTGGGGCTGCGAAACGAGGGGTAAATTAAAAAACAGAGCGGTAACAGCAAGCCCATCAAGGCATAGTAGTAATGGTTCTGCACCGTGATGACAAAATCAAGCAGCGGGCTCTCGGAAAACAAGCGCAGCGAATCCATCGCTAGAAAAGCACTGGCAACGGCGACAATGCCGGTTAGCCAACGGAGTGGCTTCGGTAATTCTCCCGGTAGTGTAGCCACTAGCGCCAGACCGGATCGAAGCCGGCTGCCTCCAGACGTTCTGCGCGCAGTGCCTGCCAGGATTCGACGAAGGCATCCTTATCACGGATACCTCGCGCCTCCATTTCGGTCCACGCTGTAGCCAACACTTCCTGTCGCTGAATAAGCGCTTGATTATGCGCCTCAATCTCGTCAGTCCACACGCCGACTTCACGCCAGTAGTTTACGGCGCCTTCGTGATAGGGCACGACCCAGTCAAAAACCTGCGACTCTATTGCCCAGCCGATGGCTCCGGGATCAGCGTCTTTGAACTCATCATAGTTTTCATTGATTACGCGAGTGAGTGAATAAACGAAGTCGTTATCTTGGGTAGCAAGTGTAGTCAGTAACGGATACGGATAGGTACCTGCCTCATGCTGATTCTCTTCGTCAATGGAGGCACCTCGGGTGGCATTGTGTTTCGTAAAATAGGGACCAACCGCTAGCAGTCGCTCCCAACAGCCCTCATCGTCATGGGGTGCCGGCAACCAGCGAATGCCGCGTGGTGAAGCCTCGAGTCTGAATGGCGGACCCGATACTGTGGTACCGAAGGCGACATCAACGTCACCGTTGATCACGCCATTCCATTTTGCGTCATAGCCAGGGAAGTCGACGCGAACAACGTCATCCCAAGTCAAGCCGCCGCAGGCCAAATAGGCCTCCATAGAAACATTGAGTGCTGGGGCTGCGCGCACATACGGAACTCGACGCCCACGTAGTTCTGCAAAGGTGGTAATACCCGTATCTGCAGCTACCGCCACGCCTTGATTGCTCAAGCCGTTGGAGGTCATCAATAGACGCAGCGGCTGCGGCCCCCACTCCGGATTGGCGAACTGAAACATGCCCTCCTGCGCGAAATAGGTTGCCACGCCGTTGGCAGTGAAATCGACTCGGCCAGTCTTCAGCGGTAGTAATCGCGACACGTCATTCTGCCCTGGAATAACACGCAGGGTGACGTTGTATTTGTCGCGCAGCATGGCGCCGATTGCTACTGCCTGGTTATAGCCTGTGGAACCTAAATTATACGCCGTCCAAGCCATCTGACGCGGCAACTCCGGCTGACTGGGCTGGGCTGAGGCTGCACTTGTCAGTGACACTGAAACAAACAGAGAAACGAGCACGGAAGCGAATTTAAAAGACGTATGTCCGCGTAAAGGTAGTGATTTCGAGTACTTCAACGACACGCTAATTCTCCTAGGCATTTTCGACACTGGGGCCAAAGACTAGCAGGGGCGACAGGCAAGTGGAAGGAATATGCTGCTTCCAGCAATTCACGCTGATCCCTCCAAAAAAAGCGTTGTAGCGGTCCCTCATTCGAGGGAAGTAGGGTAGGAATAACCCTCTTCTTTTAGCTCGCTTTTTATCACACTTTATTACAGTCTCGCTTATCACTACCTGTAGGGGCTATGGTATCCTCCACTAGATTTTGCATCTAAATGAGGCTATAAAAATGAAATTAAGTCCTTCAACATTCGGCTCGAAGCCATCGAGGCTCGCTACATTGAGCTGTCTGGCCGCTATTCTGGGCATGTTGCCGCAGATTGGCATGAGCCAGAATCTGGTCACCGACGATACCGCCGAGTGGTTCACACTAGGTGGCGACTACGCCCACACGCGCTATACCCCCGCCGACGAAATTACGGCTGAGAACTTCGACGAACTCGAAGTCGCCTGGGAATGGGATGGCGCCAGCTTCGGCGGCCAATCCGGTCGCTCAACTCCTACCTATGTGGATGGCAAGTTATTCACCGTATCTGGTGCTCGCCGCAATGTCGTTGCGATCGATCCCAAGACTGGCGAGACTCTATGGTCCTACCGCCTGCCAAATACCGGTCGCTGGGAATACTCCATGCGCGCCTCATATGGCAAAGGAATCACTTATTCACGTATCGACGGTAAAGGGGTGGTTTACATCTCCACACCTGGTTTCTTTCTAGTGGCACTTGATGCCGAAACCGGCGCACCTCTCGATGGCTTCGGTGGACAGGTGCCAGTAGATGGCTTCCCTGAAACTGGCGTCGTGGACATGCTCGCTGACCTAGGACATCCCTATGATCCGTATGAAGGTATCCCACTAGAGGTTGGTTACATCACTACTTCATCACCACCGATCGTAGTTAACGACACTATCATCGTTGGCAACTCTGCCGAGCAAGGTTATTTGCAGGCGAGAGTAGAGAACATTCCTGGCGATATTTTGGCCTACGACAAGGTCACTGGCGAATTCAAGTGGAAGTTCAACGTGATTCCACAACCAGGTGAATACGGCCATGAAACTTGGGAAAACGATGCCTGGCAGTGGACTGGAGACGTTTCGTCTTGGGCGCCACTAACAGCCGATCCTGAGAACAACATCGTCTACGTTCCAACTAATCCACCAACGATCGATTACTACGGCGGCTTCCGCCCTGGTGATGGCCTGTTTGGTACTAGCCTGATAGCGCTAGATACAGAAACTGGTGAACGACGCTGGCACTTCCAGACCGTGCATCACGATGTGTGGAACTACGACAATCCAGCCGCGCCTATTCAGTTAGACCTGAATATTCCTGGCAGAGGACTAGTACCTTCAGTGCATCAGGTAACAAAGCAGGGCTTTGTCTACTCTTTCGATCGTATGACCGGTGAGCCAATCTGGCCAATGGAAGAGCGCGCTGTTCCGGCATCGATGGTTCCTGGCGAGAAGCTTTCTGCAACACAGCCTTTCCCAACTAAGCCACCTGCTTTTGAAATGCAGGGCCTGACGGCAGATGACCTAATCGACTTCACGCCTGAACTGCGCCGCGAAGCACTTGAAGTGTTGGCTAACTACGACATGGGCCCTTTGTTTAATCCGCCAATTCATGACTCGGATCCAGCGGGCAAGATAGCCTCTGCAATGTGTCCAGGTGATGGTGGTGGTGCAAATATCAATAACCCACCAGTAGCAGACCCTACTACGGGCTTCCTCTATGTAACATCTAGAAGAGCCTGTAGCTGGCAGCGAATTATCCCTGGCGAAGAAGCCGATGCTCGCATCGATCAACCAACGGGAACCACTTTTGCAGCCTACGCCAATGGCGCTCGTCCAAGAACACCGCGTCTTGCTTCAGGCCTGCCATACTGGAAGCCGCCGTACAGCAATATCACTGCCTACGATATGAATACAGGCGAGATCGCATTCCAGATTCCAACTGGTGAAACTCCTGATCGTTTCCGCAACAATCCTGCTCTAGAAGGAATTGATATTGGGGATACTGGAACTGGCAATGCAATTACGATGGTTGCTACCGCGAACATGCTGATCTACTCAGACATGGACTCCGACGGCACAACTGCGCTGCTTTACGGCATCGATAAGAAAACCGGCGAAGAAATTGGTAAAATTGAAGTGCCAGCACAGAGCCGTTATGGCATGAGCTCTTGGATGCACGATGGACATCAGTACATCATCCTGCAGACAGGCTCCAAGCTGACAGCAATGGCAATGCCTGGTGCACAATCTACAGGTGGCGCCGCGCACTAAACTGTAACTCGATCTAGCTTGATCGAAAGACAGTAAGCTCGAAAAAATAAAAGGCGAAAGGATGATTATTCCTTTCGCCTTTTTTATTATTCGATTATCAGAATTTATTGATCGAAACCCAGAGAACGAAGTCAATGCTAAACACCCTGCCGCTTCTTTTTAGTTTCGCCTTCCGCTCGCTTTTTATGTTGGTAGTGTTGCAGGCGGTCATCCACATCGTGCTCTGGTCTGCCATGTGGAACGGACTACTCACCGCTCCAATCGAAGTGAATTCTATCTACTGGCATGGGCACGAGATGGCGATCGGATTCGCAGGAGCTGCAATCGCGGGATTCTTGCTTACCGCTGTCGCAACTTGGACTGGACGACCCCAGATTCAGGGCTGGCCTCTAGTGGTTCTATGCCTTTGCTGGCTAGTAGCAAGACTGGGATTGGTCGCCCCCCTATTCGCTGCTACCGCTGGGATTTTCTATTGGTTTTTTCTGCTCGCACTAATGGCAAGAGAGGTGGTTGCGGCCTCAAATAATCGCAACTACAAGGTGCTCGCCATCTTGTTCGTGTTCTTGGTTCTTGAATCTCTCTATCAATACACCCTGCTCGCACAGTCGCCATTGCTTCAGCAGATACTTTGGTCACAGATCTTTTTGGTCGTAGTCATGATCAATCTAATCGGCGGTCGTATTATTCCTGCGTTTACACGGAATTGGTTGAGTAAACAGCAAGGCGGACTATCTCAGGATCAACTTCCCGCATCATTCGGCTTTGTTGATTCCACGGCCACGCTCGCACTCATTGTATTTTTTTTGGCGACACTAGCAGCTATCGACGGTAGGCTGATATTGATTCTTGCGATCGTGACTTCCTCTCTGCAAACGTGGCGGCTACTTCGCTGGAAGGGATATCGCTGCCTCGCCGAACCACTAGTTTGGATGATGCATTTGTCCTATGCATGGATACCAATAGGTGTCTTACTTTTGGGGTTTGGGCAGGCTGGCTACGTATCAGTCTCAGCCGGAATTCATGCGCTAACAATTGGAACAGTTGCCAGCATGATTATTAGCATCGCATCCCGAGCAGCGCTTGGCCACACGGGCCGCCCTCTCCAAGCTCACCCTCTACTCACCGGATCAATTGTACTGATCGCACTTTCTGCTCTGAGCCGGGTGGCCGCATCGATCTTAACAAGTAACCTCCTTCTGACCAGCGCCACTGCATTCTGGATAGGCGGGTTTCTCTGCTTCGCTGTTCGTTATATCCCTGTCCTTCTTTCGCCACCATTAGATGAGTAGATGGGTGTCACTACTTTTAACCTCTATGCTATCCTCCACGGGATTTTGCATCTAATGAGGCTTTAAAAATGAAATCACGTTCTTCAATAAATTCAGGCTCGAAGTCATCGGGGCTCGCAGTATTGGGCTGCTTGGCGGCTATTCTAGGCATTTTACCGCAGATTGGCATGAGTCAGAATCTGGTCACAGACGACACCGTCGAGTGGTACACACTCGGTGGCGACTACGCCCACACCCGCTATACTCCTGCTGATGAAATCACGGCTGAAAACTTCGACGAACTAGAAGTTGCCTGGGAATGGGATGGCTCTAGCTTCAACGGCCGCGCCGGCCGTTCCACGCCTACTTATGTTGACGGCAAGTTATTCACAGTTTCTGGCCCACGCCGCAACGTGGTTGCGATCGATCCTAAGACGGGTGAAACACTCTGGGCCTACCGCCTGCCAAATACGGGCCGCTGGGAATACTCCATGCGCGCCTCATACGGCAAAGGTATTGGCTACTCACGTATCGACGGCAAAGGCGTGGTCTACATCTCCACACCTGGCTTCTTCTTAGTAGCACTTGATGCCGAAACCGGCGCTCCTCTTGAAGGCTTCGGTGGACAGGTGCCGGTAGATGGCTTCCCGGCGACTGGCGTCGTAGACATGCTCGCCGATCTTGGACACCCCTATGATCCCTATGAAGGCATTCCACTAGAGACTGGTTACATAACTACTTCATCACCACCGATTGTGGTTAATGACACGATCATAGTTGGCAACTCGGCCGAGCAGGGATATCTGCAAGCGAGAGTCGAGAACGTTCCCGGCGATATCCTCGCCTACGATAAGACTACTGGTGCACTCAAATGGAAATTTAACGTAATTCCAAAGCCGGGCGAGTACGGTCACGAGACTTGGGAAAACGACGCATGGCAGTGGACTGGAGACGTATCATCTTGGGCACCGCTAACAGCCGATCCTGAGAACAACATCGTCTACATTCCTACCAACCCACCAACGATCGATTACTACGGCGGCTTTCGTCCTGGTGACAATCTGTTCGGCACCAGCGTAATAGCATTGGATACCGAAACCGGCGAGCGTCGTTGGCACTACCAGACTGTGAAGCATGATGTGTGGAACTACGACAACCCTGCTGCACCGATTCAGTTAGACCTGAATATTCCGGGCAGAGGCACTGTAGCTGCCGTTGCTCAGGTAACAAAACAGGGCTATGTCTATACATTCGATAGGATGACCGGTGAGCCAATCTGGCCTATGGAAGACCGAGCGGTACCGGCCTCTAAAGTTCCTGGTGAGAAGCTGTCGACTACACAGCCTATCCCAACGAAACCACCCCCATTCGAAATGCAGGGCATAAGCGAGGCAGACCTAATCGACTTCACGCCAGAATTACGCAGAGAAGCGCTTGAAGTGATGGCAAATTACGAAATGGGCCCTCTATTTAATCCACCAATTCATGCGGCGAATGAGGCGGGCAAAATCAGCTCGGCTATGTGTCCAGGTGATGGCGGCGGTGCAAATATCTATGCACCACCGGCAGCCGATCCAACTTCTGGCTTCCTGTACGTGCCCTCAATGAGACAGTGTAGCTGGCAGCGTGTTATTCCTGGTGAAGAAGCGGATGCTCGCATCCCCAATCCAACGGGAACAACCTTCGCTATGTATGCAAATGGCCCTGGCGGCAGACCTCCTCGTCTTGCTTCCGGCCTACCTTACTGGAAGCCGCCGTATAGCAATATCACTGCCTACGATATGAACACAGGCGAGATTGCTTTCCAGATTCCTACAGGGGAGACGCCTGACCGCATCCGCAACAACCCTGCTCTGGAAGGAATAGACATTGGTGATACTGGAACTGGCAATCCTGTTTCCATGGTTACTACCGCAAATATGCTGATCTACTCAGACATGGACCACGACGGCACAACTGCACTTCTCTACGGCATCGATAAGAAGACTGGCGAAGAAATCGGACGTGTCGAAGTGCCTGCGCAAAGCCGCTATGGCATGAGCTCTTGGATGCACGATGGACATCAGTACATCATCTTGCAAACAGGTTCGAAGCTTACTGCGATGGCATTACCAGGTGCGCAAGCGACCGGTGGTGCAGCGCACTAGATTGTAGATTCATCTAGCACGATCAAGAAACAGTAAGCTCGAAAAAGATAAGGGCGGAAGAATTAATAATCCTTCCGCCCTTTTTTGATTGATGAGCAAGCAGACTAACTCCTAGAATACAGCGCTACCGCTAAATACCGATTATCAGCGCTGTAACTATGAGCTTCGCAGTGAACTCTTTCTACGTTAACAAAATTTAGGCTTAGAAGGCCTTACTATTTCTTTGGTCTAGGCAACTTGGCCGCAGGGCAATCGGGCAGTGTACCCGTTACTTGAGTGCCGGTAAAACCATCGTCGCCTCCTAAAAGTTCTTTCAGTCGCTCGTCATTAACAAGTAGTTCACAAGCTATCGAAAACAGGGCCTTATTTACCTTTGGGGAGAGATCAAAATTAGTTGGGATAGTTTGAAATGCGAAGCGTCGATGGACATCTTCAATAAAATCAAAACTAACTTCTGAAATGTAAAGATCGACTGGCTGCAACGCGTCCGGATCAATACTCTGTACAGCGGGACACTCATCTGCAAGCAATTCTCCGCACTGCTGCCGCGCTTCATAGTCTTTATTAAACTCTTCTACTTTTGCTTCAATCAGATTAATAGTATCGTCGCTGATTCGCCCTACTGGTACGGAGGCGGTTTGGTAAATATTGTCGAATATGCCAGGCACAGCTGGTGATTTATCGCGTCTCGTTTTCTCTACACCGGCGGCATCTACCACAATAATTAGAATTTTTTTGATCTCTTCGAGATTCAACTTTTGCACGATGCTATACGGCAACATATTATATTCAAGAGCATCAGTAATTCCACGCAATCCGATATTATCAACAACTCCACCATCGATTAGATGAACATAGTTGCGGTGACCTTCCGTAGATAGATTTGACTTGTAATAGGATTGCCGTATGTCCGCAATATTGGCTAATTGTGCATTCAGCCGGCGATCTTTTACTGCCGGTTCTACCCAAGTCTTAGGCGAGTAGCCGCATTTTTGCTCGGCATAATTTTTGTAGGTAAGTGGAGAGAGCAATCCTGGGAATGCTGAAGATGTTGCAACAGCCCTCGCCAAATGCACCCCACTGAGGTCCGAGCATATAAGGTCAAATTGATCCTGAATGAATTGGAACTGGGAGCCCATGGTCATGTCAGTTGAATTAATGAGAAGAAATGGCCTTTGGTTTTTCACCACCAGATCATTGTAAGTAGCATTGTTAAAGATGACGCGGTTGTAATAGTCTGCCGCCAAATCACTTCGACTGTAGGTGCTGCTAGCCAAAACATTGATTAGTGTGACTGGATTTAATAGCTGCCAAAATAATTTCGCTTCGATGTTTTGATTGAGAAAGACATCCTCGTATCTACCGTCGAAGATTTTTTTCCTGAACAGAGAATAATATCCAGAAGTAAAACTACCGCCAGAGACTGACGTAATCATATCCACTTCATCGAGAAGCGATTTCTCTTCTCCTTGCCATTCAATCTTTGTTCCTTCGAGTGCCTCCAGCACACCATATGCAAGAGAAGCTGCGCGAGTGCCTCCTCCAGAAAAACTCAATACTACAAAAAGGTCGTCTGTATTCCCTGGCCCCAATTCGAGCTGATCAAATCGGTAACCCGCATCACCATCATACTGCGCAAGAGGAGGATTTTTCTGATAACTAGCGCAGCCAGCGACTACGCTTAGCAGAGTTATTGAAATAAGTGCTTGAAAGGTAGTCTTCATAGGAAACCTCAGGTATCGAGAGAGAATTGAATTTCAAGGGGCTTAATTGAGGTTGTGTTCTTCACTGTTTTGGTGACTGACCCTGGAGTATAGTTATCTGGCTCTCCTAGAGAAAAGGTCATTTTACGCTTGCCCACTCTTAGGATTTTGTTCGTAAAACCACTCTTTTCGCCATCTATGTAAACATACCTTCTTCTCGCGTAATTGACTTTCACATATTCGGTCATTAACTTGCTCCTTGTATTAAGCAATAAGCTTTATTTCGAATTGAGAACGCTGCAACCCACTATATTGGCGAGGTTGCACCGAGTCAAGTATGGAGCGAGAGCAGCAACTGCAAATAGGCCGAAGACGCAACACGTCCGCGCACTCGCTTATCTACTCAAGGGTGTGAAATTCCATTCACATCATGCACATGACGCTGAAAGGCAGGAATGAAGAGGGGTTGCCATTTTCTATACCCTGGGCGAGTCAGTGTCACTCTCTGTAGCACATATTGAGTATTTTCAGTTTTATCTGAGGCCCTTCAAGCTGTAGAATTAGCGGCAATCTTAATGAGTAGAGGCAAAATAATGACTAACCCGGTATCCAGACGAGAATTCCTTAATTTACTGGGAGCCTATGGCGGCACATCAGCAGTGCTGCAAGCTGGTACAGCTCTGGGATTTATGCCCGGTAACAGTCAAGCTGCAGAAATATCGCTACAGGCCAGTACTGGCAAAAAAGTTGCCATACTGGGTACCGGAATATCTGCGCTGACCACTGCCTGGGAGCTAACCAAAGCTGGATATGACTGCACCCTACTTGAAGCCTCTCATCGCCCGGGTGGACGAATGTTCACGGTACGAGCTGGCACGGTCATCGACGAAATCGGAAATTATCAGCGCTGTGAATGGGATGACGACCCCCACTTATACTTTAATGCAGGCGCCGCACGCATCCCAAGCATTCACAGCAGCGTGCTGAAATACTGCAAAGAGCTGGAAGTTGAGCTACAAGTATTCGTTAACGAAAGCAAGACAGCCTGGGTGCAAGATGACGCAATGAATGGTGGTAAGCCGGTTCGCAATACCGACTATTCCTCAAGCATGCAGGGCTTCGTTTCAGAAATGCTTGCTAAATCCTTGGGCAAAGAAGAACTGGACTCGTCGCTTACTGAATCCGAATCGGAAACATTGCTAGGCATGCTACGTAGCTTTGGCGACCTGAATGAGGACATGCTGTACAAAGGAACAGTTAGGGCGGGTTATGGTTCAGGCGGATTCCTCGATCATGGCACTAAAAGAGATGTAATAGCATTACGCGATCTGTTGAAGACACGATTAGCAGGTAACGTAATGGTCACCACTCAGGAAGGAACAGGCAGTGGCCCGCTTCTTATGCAGCCAGTTGGTGGAATGGATCGCATTATTTATGCATTCGCTAATCGACTTGGCGATCGAATTAAATTCCGCAGCCCGGTAACAGAAGTGATGGTGACAGATGATGGGGTTGAAGTTGCCTATGAGCGAAACGGCGTTACTGAAGTGCTGAAGGCTGATTATTGTTTCAACTGCATTCCCAGTCATCTGATGAGCGGGATACCCAACAATTTTCCTGCTGAATACTCTGAGGCTCTAAATTACATACGTCGCGGCAAAGCCTATAAAGCAGCGTTTCAGGCCAAAGAACGTTTTTGGGAGAAGGAGAATATTTACGGAGGCATTACCTGGGTTAATGCGCCTACTCAACAAATTTGGTATCCGCCGCATAATATTCATGGCAAGAAAGGTGTGGTACTCGCAGCTTATAATTTCGGCGGCGCCAACTACACCGAAATGAGCCAAGAAGACAGGATCGAAGACTTCCTTAAACATGGAGAGAAGGTTCATCCTAACTATCGTGAGATGGCAGAGAAGCCGATCACTATCGCTTGGCATAGGATGAATCACATGCTCGGCTGTGCACCTAGGTGGGCTAGAAATAGAGGCGGCTGGTCCGATAAAGAAGAGCAGATGTATGAAACTCTTAGGCAACCAGTGAATGGTCGTCACTACTTAATTGGTGACCAGAGCACACAGCACTCTGCCTGGATGGAGAGTGCTATTCAATCTGCTCATTACGCATTGGCAGATTTAGATCAACGAGTGAGATCAGAACCCGCATGAAAAAACTTATGACAGTAACAACACTATTCATATCTGCTCTTTGCAATATCGCTTCACAGGCAGCTGAGGGCGACGTGGGAGTTGCGGCCGATATGGGCGATCGCTACTGCACCACCTGCCACGGCGTCGATGGTCTAGGCAACATCGCCATTGAAGCTCCTCGACTAGCGGGTATGGAAGCTTGGTACCTAAAACGCCAACTGGAAAATTTTCGAGCAGGCATTCGCGGAACACACGGTGAAGATATACAGGGCATCGCCATGCGACCAATGGCGGCAAAACTCAGCGATGAAAGTATTGCTGACATCGTCGATTGGGTCGGCGACTGGGATTTCGTGCCTGCAGAGGCAACAGTCGACGGCAACGTAAATCAGGGACGCACCGCCTTTCAAAGTTGCGCTGCTTGTCACGGAGCTAATGCTGAAGGCAATGAAGCACTAGGCGCGCCTGCTCTAGCCGGACAAAATGATTGGTACATGATTACCCAGCTAAGAAATTTTCGCGCAGGGTTTCGAGGATCACATCAGGAAGATACCTACGGCAGCCAAATGCTGACTATGTCAAAAACCTTGAGAGACGAACAGGCAATCATAAACGTGGTGAGTTACATCAATACACTTCAGAAATAGAAATTATGCAATTCTGTTTCCCGACGGTTAAAAAGGGGCGGCAGAATTCTGCTTTAATTGCCCAGCTGCTGTCAATTCGCCCTGTGTAGACACCAATATCAATAAGAGAGTCCAAGTCAGTAGAACGATATACTAGTGGCTCGCAGTAGTAAGCCACGTGAGACCACATGACATTCTCAACGCACAGTCTCTCCGAAATTATTTTCCCCAATAGAAGTATCAGGCTCTCTTTTCTCGTTCTGTTTCT
This sequence comes from SAR86 cluster bacterium, assembly GCA_002401885.1. Taxonomy (GTDB): domain Bacteria; phylum Pseudomonadota; class Gammaproteobacteria; order Pseudomonadales; family Pseudohongiellaceae; genus UBA9145. The sequence goes on along the minus strand of NVUL01000044.1, from coordinate 9,240 downwards.
TTCTCCACTTTATTCTTGCCAGACAGAACCAACCCCATTGATCGACTCCAACCTCATCGAATCAATTCGCTGGTACACAGGCGAAACTGGGGTGGTTGATGATGAGAGAGCGAAACAGCTTTTGGAACTTGCCGCTGCCGACGAAGATGCGTTGTCCACCATGTGGATAGCGCGCGTCTATTCAACCGGACGCATGAACTTCCCGGCCGATAAATCCCGAGCACAAGCAATAGCGAACTCGGTTATAAGCGATGTTGAAGCAATGGCAAATGCGGGCGTGAGCGAGGCACAGTTCTTAATGGGAACAGCCTATGCCGAGACGCTCGGCAAGGATCGTAATGATACTGCCGCGGCAGGCTGGTATCGCCGCGCGGCTGACAGTGGGCATGTCCTTGCCGCGCACAATATGGGCAATATTCATTTCTCAGGGACGGGCGTAGTGCAGGATGATGCTCTGGCTGTTTTTTGGTGGACGCAGGCGGCTCGAGCTGGGGATGCAATCCCGCAATATCGCCTGGCGCAGATGTTTGAGCAGGGGCGCGGGGTGGAGCTGGATCTTGAACAGGCTAGATCTTGGTATCAAGACTCCGCTCGCCGCGGAAACACCAACGCCAAGATCGCACTCGAACGTCTGCAAAATAAAGGTTAAGATTTTGCGTGGCAAGCAGACAGTTTTATGAACGATAAGTCAGCTACATAGACAAAGCCGCGCCAACTACTAGAACCAATGCTAGTATTGGCTAGCACCTGCCAGCTCTTCTCCTGGCATGATATTAACTATTCACAAGAGCTGATCGTGCAAGACTTCTATTTACCCATTAAGACAGCCCACATGTCACTGGCTATGATTAGCCTGCTTGGTTTCATAATTCGAGGCTGGTGGGCAATAAACAGTTCGGCTTTACTGCAGCAACGCTGGGTAAAAAATGCGCCACATATTGTCGATACCCTACTACTTACAACCGCCGTTCTTCTGATGATCATTCTTGGTCAACATCCAGGCAACCAAGGTTGGATACTAGCAAAACTTATTGCCCTGGTGTTCTATATTGGCTTTGGCACCCTGGCGATAAAGCGCGCGCCCACGCGCGCCACAAAAATACTATTTTTCGGCCTAGCTATCGCAACCTTCGCATACATCATTGGAGTAGCCATTGCCCATCACCCGACAAGCTGGCTGGGAGTGACCTAATTCCGCATGACGAGCGAGCGAAATACTTGGCAGAAAGTACTTTGGCTTCTACTTGCGTATGCCACGCTGGCGATTGGCTTGATAGGCGCTTTCTTACCGATACTACCCACAACCCCCTTCCTGCTGGTCGCTGTCTGGGCTGGCTCCCATGCCTCTAGCAAATTCAAGTGGTGGCTGCTGCGTCATAAGCATTTTGGGCCGGGGCTACGTGATTGGTACCGCGACAATGCGATTGCGAAGCCCGCAAAGATTGCGGCTGTGACGGTTATTAGCGTTAGCTGGCTCATAATCATTCTAAGTGGTAGCCCAACTGGCGTTATCGTTTTTACGGGATTGCTATTTATCGGTTGTATCAGCTTCCTGCTAAGTCGTCCTGATACCAGAAAGATTCAGCGATAAAGCGGGTCTTAGTACTTAAATTGGAAGGAGATATCGTGGATTATTGGCGATTTATCGTCAATTTCCGACCTCCCATAGTCTGATCCTCCAACGCAGGCGTTATATCTGCTAAAGTCCTGTTTTTCGGCCTGAGCTCCCATCATTAGGAGAAGTATGAAGTACCTATCTCGACTTCCTCAACTCAGCCTTTTCCTCTTTCTAATCCCCGCGCAGAACGGCTTCTCTCAGGAGAGCACTCCTAGCCAACAATTGAACGCGGATGCTATAGCTGTGGAATCCACTGGCACCGATGAAAATGCCGACTCCACTGTCCTCTATTCGGCCGATTTCTTCTCTCAATACAACCCAGTTACGGCCAAAGACATGTTGGACCGTATCCCCGGCGTCTCTTTGCGTGGTGGCGGCGGAGGTGGTGGAGGCGATCGCGGTCTCGGCACCGGCGGAAACCTGCTGATCAACGGACAGCGCATTGCCGGTAAAGACAATTCAGCAGCAGATCAACTGGAGCGCATCACCGCAGCAGAAGTCGAGCGTATAGAGATCATTCGAGACACAAGCGGTGCCTTGAATGTACGTGGTGCCAGCGAAGTCATCAATGTCATTCTAGTTGCCGTGGAATCTAGATCCAGCACTACCGTAGAACTAATCAACAGACTCAATCATGACGACACATTCGAGACCGGCGGTTCTGTAGCCTGGTCTCGGCAAATTGGAAACTTTCAGGCTCTGGTAAATCTGCGTTCTCGCCCCAACTATGAGAACCGGGATAATCGAGAAGTGCGACTCGGGCCCGACGGTGAACTCTTAGGCACGCTATTCGAATCTACCATACGCGACCAGGACGAACAGACCCTGTCTACTAATTTGAGTTATAGCCTTGGCTCACATCGTATGCAGCTCAATGCCCTTATTAGCGAAGGCGACCATCCCCGACCTGTCCATCGCAATTTCGTAGACTTCACCGATGCCGGAGTGGTCAACAGTATTCAGGAAGAGCAAGTTGAAAACGAGGAGAATAACTGGGAAGTCGGCGGCGACTACGAAGTTAACTTCGATAATGGCTCGCGACTGTCTGTGCTCTTCGTAGCCAATAATGAGATTCGCAACACTGTACGGGAGCGCTTCGAAGCAGATCCCGCGGATGTCGGCCTGAGCAAGAACCTCTTCATTGATTCTAGGCGCAAACTCCAAGAGTTCATTGTGCAGACGAATTACAATTTCTCACTGAGCGATGCGCAATCCTTGCGCGTAGGTTTTGAGCGGGCGGACACACAGCTTGATTCTAGCCTGCTTATTGGCAGTAGCTTTGGAACCGAACCGCCCTCGGAAAGTGTCGGCGGCCTCTCTCCCTTGTCATCGATCTCCAATTCGGGCACGAAGGTTCAGGAGATTCGCTACGAAGGCTTTGCGTTTCATAACTGGACGCTAGGCGATCGCAGCTCCCTCGAAAGTAGTATCGTGTATGAGACATCGGAAATATCGCAGACTGGCGTCGTAAGCAAAACCCGAGACTTTCAGTTCTGGCGACCCTCCTTCGACTATCGCTTCAACATTACCGACAATTTCCGTTTTCGCGCCACGATAGAGAGAAGTGTTTCACAACTGAGTTTTTCCAGCTTCGCCGCCACGACAAACGAAGAGGATCGGGATCTCAATGCCCTCGCCGGCAATCCCGAACTTGAACCTCAGACAAGCTGGAGTGTTGAGGCCGAGTTAGAATACAGGCTGCCTAGCGATGGCGGCGTGCTATCCAGCAGCATCGCTCATACGGACATCGACAACTACATTGGAAGAATCAATGCCACGGTCGATCCTAACCAGCCTCTTTCGGCAACGGGAAATGTGGCACCAGCCAAGCGCTGGAGTATGTTTAACAGAGCGAGCATTCGACTAGGCCGACTAAACTTACCCGATGCTATCTTGGGTGTGACTGTTGGCCTGTTCGATTCTGAGATCACCGACCCATTCCTGCAAACAGAACAGCGCATCGGTGGCCGCGGCTTCGTGGGTATAAATTTTCGACATGACATTACCCCTCTCGGCTTGAGCTATGGCATTGACTATAGCCACTCTATTTGGGGCGGCAACTACGACATAGACATTCAGACCATCACGCGTAATGACAGAGATCGCTCACTGGACTTATTTGTATCCAAAGTCTGGTTTGAAGATTGGACTTTCCGGCTTGAAACTGACAATACGCTCGATGCATCGCGCTGCCGATTTCGACAGCGCTACGATGGCACTACTATCGATGGGTCGTTGGAATTAATACAAGATTCTTGCAGTAGTCGCTATCGTCGTTGGACCCTGAGCGTGCAGACAACGTTCTAACTTTTCGTAGAGCAGGTAATTTAGAAAAAAAATCCTTACTCGTTAAACGAGCAAGGCTTTTTTTATCTCTTCGAAATGCTCTCTACTAACGCGTAGTCCAGTAAAACACTTCCCAAGTATGCAACGGCTCGTTCTGTCCGACGACTACTGCATCTTCGAAATCGTAGCGCATCTGCATGCCGTTATTTTCTCCGTAGGCTTCCAACATTGGAAGCCGCGCATCACCGAAAATTTCTGTTGCCTGTAGTGCATAGGTTGCGTCACCGAAACGAATCCAACCATTTGGATTCTCTCTCACGCGTCTCGCCCAGTAACCATTGTCAGGACGCGTTGCAGTGATTATGCCGCCTTCGTCTGTGGCATAGAAAATTTTCACTACTACCGGAGGAAAGCCCTCCATCTTCAGATAGACAACTCCATCTACGTCAATCGTATTCCAATTAGTAGGGTGTTGAGTGAGCTGCCCTCCAATCCTAACGCCCGGAAGCCTCTGGTAGCTGAATGGTGCCGTATAGACATAGAACACTACAGCCGAAGCAAGCACGAGACCTGCCGCCCAGCCTGCTATTTTTAGTTTACTCATTTAGAGGACTACCTACTTTTGGCAATTTTTAGTGGCGCCATTCTCGCATAGATCACACGCATCTATCGGTCGAAATTGTGAGCATTAGTGACGGGAATAAGCGAACAGGCTAGCCGATCTCGATCAGCACTTCACCTGGCGTGATGCGATCGCCCTTGGTGACATTGATGATTAGAATCTTACCGTCGATGTTGGCGTGAATCTCCGTCTCCATCTTCATAGCTTCGGTGACTAACACAGCCTGACCTGCACTGACTGAGTCGCCCTCATTCACAAGGACATCGACGATATTGCCCGGCATCGCCGCGGTGACATGACCCGGCTCGGTAGCCTTCTTCCTCTTATCACCCTTCTCTGCAACATATTCATTGAGTGGCTCAAAGATTACTTCCTCAGGCATGCCATCCATGGAGAGATAGATCTTGCGGCGACCGGCGCCTGACTCACCAACGCCGGTGATTGCCACGTCGTAAGATTCGCCGTGCACATCGAGTTTGAATTCAGTAGCCATAGAGGCTTTGGGCTTGTCTCCGGTAACCGGAGGCAGCAAGGGCTCTGGCTCCAACGTGCCATCGGCGCGCTGCTGCAAATACTCGCGGCCTAGGTCGGGAAACATAGCGAACGTCAGTACATCTTCGTCATTGTTGGCCAGATCACCAATGTCTGTGCGCAACTTATCGAGCTCGGGCTTGAGCGAGTCTGCTGGACGCTCATCGTTATAGGCTTCCTTACCTATAGCCTGATTACGCAATTCTTCATTCACTGCGGCTGGCGGGCGGCCATATCCGCCGAGCAAGTAGCGTTTAACTTCGTTGGTTATCGTCTTATAGCGCTCGCCGGAAAGAACATTGTAGACAGCCTGTGTACCAACGATCTGAGAAGTTGGGGTAACCAACGGCGGGAATCCAAGATCTTCACGTACTCGCGGTATCTCATCGAATACTTCTCTGATGCGATCGAGCGCGTTTTGCTCTTTTAGTTGATTCGCCAAGTTGGACATCATGCCGCCCGGCACTTGATTGATCTGCACGGAGATATCTTCGCGCGTAAACTCGCTTTCGAATTGCTGGTACTTCTTGCGCACCTCACGAAAGTAATCGTCGATAGCAGTGAGCTTAGTCAGGTCCAGGCCCGTTTCATAGGGACTGTCTTTAAGGGCGGCCACCTGCGCCTCGGTCGAAGGATGCGAAGTACCTCCAGCGAAGGCCGATATAGACGTATCGATTCTATCCGCACCCGCTTCTACCGCCTTTAGTTGGCATAGCGGGGCTAGACCAGAAGTTGAGTGGCTGTGGATAGCAAGATCCAACGGCACCGCGTCCTTTATAGACTTAACTAACTCGTATGTTCCATAAGGGGTCAGGAGTCCCGCCATATCTTTTATGACGATGGAGTCAGCTCCCATATCTTGTAACTGCCTAGCTTGCTTGACGTAAAGATCGGCGGAGTGCACCGGGCTCGTCGTGAAGCAGATAGTTCCCTGAGCGTGTTTTCCTGCATCCTTAACAGCCTTCATCGCCGTTTCGATGTTGCGCAAATCATTCAATGCATCGAAGACACGAAAGACATCGATACCGTTGTCCGCAGATTTTTGCACGAATGCTGCGACAACATCATCGGCATAGTGGCGGTAGCCGAGTAAATTCTGTCCTCTAAGCAACATCTGCAATCGCGTCTTTGGAAGTGCCGCTCGCAGTTTCTGCAAACGCTCCCACGGATCCTCTTTTAAAAAACGAATGCAGGCATCAAAGGTGGCACCGCCCCATACTTCGAGTGACCAGTAGCCAATCTCATCCAGCTGTTCGCAGATGGGTAACATATCTTCAGTGCGCATGCGTGTTGCGATCAATGATTGATGCGCGTCTCGCAGAATGACATCGGTGACTTGAATGGGTCTAGGCTTGGTCATGCTTATTTCTCCTGCCAATGTTCTTTTGTTACCAGCCCGAATAGGCAGCAACTGCTGCCGCCAGCACCAAAGCGACTTCGCTAGGATGGCGCTTATCGGAATAGTTAAGTAATTCGGGATGCTCCACTACAAAGCTTGTATCGAACTCTCGCTGCTGAAAATCTTCATGGGAAAGTATCTGCTTATAGTATGCGGCCGTTGTTTTAATGCCATGCAGACGCATGTCGTCGATCGCCCTCTCTGCCCGCGCCGTGACTTCCTCCCATGTGAGAGCCCAGACTATGAGCTTGAGACACATCGAGTCATAGTAAGGTGGAATTTCATAACCGGTATAGATGGCCGTATCGACACGGACACCAGGTCCGCCGGGAGCATAATAGTGGGTAATGCGACCGAACGAGGGAAGAAAGTCGTTCTTCGGATCTTCGGCATTAATACGCATCTGTATGGCGTAGCCGCGATAGCTGATGTCTTCCTGTCGATAGCTGAGTTCTCTACCCTCGGCCACGCGTATCTGCTCACGCACGATATCTACACCGGTTATCTGCTCGGTAATCGTATGTTCCACCTGAATCCTGGTATTCATCTCCATGAAATAGATGTCTTCCTCACTGAGGAGAAATTCCACCGTACCTGCGCTTGCGTATCCAACCGAACTCGCCGCGGTCACGGCAAGCTGACCTAAATACTGACGTTGCTCTTCAGAGATCTGCGGACTAGGAGCAATCTCGATAAGCTTCTGATTACGACGCTGAATCGAACAATCGCGCTCGTAGAGGTGAACCACATTCCCGTGGGAATCCCCCAGCACCTGCACCTCTATATGCTTGGGATTGATAATGCATTTTTCGAGAAAGACCTCCGCCGAACCAAAGGCCTTAGTAGCCTCAGAGATCACTCGAGGATATTGACTCCTCAGTTCTTCCTCGCTATCACAGCGACGAATACCGCGACCACCACCACCGGAAGTCGCCTTAATCATTATCGGATAGCCGACGCGTGCCGCTTCGACTATTGCCTCCTCGATATCTGCGAGATTGCCGTCAGTACCTGGGGTTACCGGCACACCTGCCGCCGTCATTGCTTTACGCGCCTCAGTCTTATCTCCCATGCGCTGGATAACCGCACTCGAAGGACCGACATAGGCGATGCCTTTCTCCTCACAGAGACGTGCTAATTCTGGATTCTCGGAGAGGAATCCATAGCCGGGGTGAAGGGCATCACAGCCAGTTTCGACTGCGAGATTCACTATCCGCGCAGGATGCAGGTAGCCAGCAAGCGGATCTTCACCAAGCGAATAGGCCTCGTCGGCGCGCTTGACGAACAATCCGTAGCGGTCTGGCTCCGTATAGATGGCCACCGAGCGAATACCCATTTCTGCGCATGCGCGGACGATGCGTACGGCAATTTCACCGCGGTTGGCAATTAGTAGTTTCTTGATTTGCCGCTTGCTCATTTCTTTCGGGTCCGTGATTTTTGCGCTTCGTGTTGTCTACACCAATCCTTGGTCGCGCGCTACTTTTAGGCTTTGGGGGTCAAGATTCTACCTAAAATCAGCCAGTTAGGCGACAGGAGAGACCATATTAAAGCGATATCCATTCTGGGCAGGCTTTTCTGGGGCTAGCTACGTGATCAACGACTTCACTGCAGGTACAGAAATAACGCGGAAGATAACAACTCTGTCCAATTCTACGAATTCAGCCAATACCATTTAGTCTTGTAACAAGTCCAAGCAACTAAGAAATTCACTCGTCTGTTTACTGTTTAGCTTGGACAAGATCTGTTTTGAACTCTGATCCAAAGTGGTAGTGGCATCCTTGAACAATCTCTCTCCGGGCTTACTAATCTTCACCAAACTCACTCTTGCATCTCGAGCGCCACTTTCCTTTTGAATTAGCCCGATCTTTTCCATTGGCAGCAGCATTTTTGTGACACCCGATGCCGTTCTGCCAATACTTTCTGCAAGATCTATTCGAGTCATGGTCTTATTCGGCGAATCGAACAGACTGTTCAGCACCATATATTCACTAAGTCCGATGCCATGAACATAGCTAAGGCTGTTATTCAGCTGTTTATTTATTAGTGTGCTCTTCAGCCACAGTGATTTCATGACCGAACCATATGCGATGCTCATGACTATTATCCTTATACTGTACCATTACTTGATTGGTATAGTATAAGACAACTAATAACGTGTCAATCAATTGCCTTGTGACAGCAGGTCTCGCAGAGAGAATTTACTACTAGCATTCGAGCAAGCTACCCGCCAAGTAAGCGAGCGGTAGCCTAATTACCAGCACCAGCGCGAATGAGGCGAATGCCAATGGCCACACAACGAAGCCCGAGTTCGCTATGGCGAAATACGTGGTAATGCCGCCGACAAGATTCACAAAGAGTCTTGCACGGACTGCAGCGACCGCCATGCTTGAGTAGACTGGACGTAGTTGAGCACAAAGCCAAACTATCGCAATACCATAGACGAAATCGGGCAACAGCGAGAAAATTTCGCGCCAGATACTGCCGCGCCAGCCGGCTGAATAATCAGGAACGCTAGCGCTTTTCCCACACAGATTCCAAAAGAAAGTTATTAGCTAAGCAACCGCTTAGATTAAGAAGAAATCCTACTAGCAGTCCAATCCAAAGGACCCGGTTTAGCTTAAGCTCGGAAACAGTAGTTGCCATGATTGCGCCACCCCTAAAGAAAGCCCTGTCACTTCAGACGAGTATTTCTATACTAGACGGGGGCGACACAAAAAGGTTATGCAGCAGTCGATTGAAACCTCCATTCTATCGACCGGCATTCTCATCCATCTCCTCGCGGCG